>JBOHJE010000213.1:0-10280 GCA_050728375.1 Methyloceanibacter sp. | reverse complement strand
GCCCCAAGCACTCTGACCCTGTTTAGGGGTGAGCAGCGCGATTGAAGGGTGCGGCTTCATCTGTCGCCCTTGCCGCAAATCCTGAGACATGGAGTTGCCTCCTAATCAAAGCAACGTTTGACGAACAAAGTCCGCTTTGGGTCAAAAGCGGACATAACCCGCGTCCCACGCGATGTCCGCTCATCCTTCAAAAGCGGACATAAATCGCTGCGCCTCGTACGTCCGTTTCGTGCCACAAGCCGAAGTGGCTCTGCCAGCCAGCCGCCAGTAGCTCGGCGCTGCGGTGGTCGCAGCATATGCTCTCATTTTCAGCGAGTTCCTAAGTGGTCGCCAGCCTCTTTCTCGGCCAGCCGGCTGCACGATTCCGGCTTTCCAGGCTCCAACCTGTTTTGCAGGCGGTGGAGTCGTCATCGTGCTCGAACACGAGGCGGACCAGTTCGCCCTGGCGGCGTATGCCTGTCTTGGCGAAAATATTGGTGAGGTGACTACGGACCGTCGTCACGGTGACGCCGAGGCGCTGGGCCGACGCCCGCCGCCCGTCGCCGCGGGCAACCTCGATTGCGACATCGGCCTCAGCCGGGGTCAGGCCAAAGCGGCGTTGCAGCGCATCCTTGCGCAGAGCCATTTCGCGCTCGCGATCGTTGACAAACAGAATAGCCGCAGGGCGAGCGGAACCGGGCCAGACCACCTCGATCCCTGAGGTTTTCGCCGGGAAAGGCACAACGGCAATGCTCAAGGGCGGCTGGTCCTCCCCGCGCGGAATGCTTAGCGAGTCCGCCGAGCGCGGCAAACAGCGAGGAGGGATCAGCGCAGCCGGCGATCAGCAGACGGAGAGAACGGGCGACGGCGGGATCGGCGGTGGGAGTTCATGGCCGTCCAAGTGCATCCCGCAGCCTTCGGCAAGCAGCGTCTCGGCCTGATGGTTCGCGAATAGGACCCGGGCTGCCTGATCGACGATGATCACGCCGGTATCTACTCGGTCGAGCGTCTGGGACAGCCTCGCGTTGGCTTGCTCGGCGTGTTGCGCTGAGGCCGACATATTTAATGATTGCAGAAGGAAGCATATCGCCTGTCATGGGAACTGCACGCCCGGAGGGTTCAGTTGTGATCTCCTGCGAGACAGATGCGGCAACGAATTCAAAAGGTGTGTGGGTTTGGGCGGGCCTACTCCGAGCTACGATGACTCAAGGCCTAGCCCCTCGAAGCCCGGAACGTACCAACCGCCTCCGGGACTGGTGGAACTTATCAACCACCAGCCGGCGGCGGGAAATCAGTTGGTGAATAGCTCATCAGTCGGCGGCGCTTCCCTTTGCAGAATAGAAATCATGAACAAGCCTACCATCTTCCTCTGCTGCCTTGCCGTCGCAATTGTCGTGTCAATCCAAGCGTCACAAGCAGGGTACAGCGATTACGGGGGTAAGAATCTCGGTGGAGTCAATCTGAACTACTACTGCCAGAAGACGTTTGGCAGCGGTTTCAAGTCCGTTCTCGTCGGAAAGACGGCTGGAAATTGGACATGCCAACAGAGCCAAAATGAGCGCAGATCGATTTCCGTGGAGAACGCCTGCAAGCTGCAATACGGAAAACCGAACCTGAAAGCGAAAGCGCTCAACTGGAACGACCCACTCTCATGGCGCTGCTTCGAACTGCGGAGGCCGCAGCGTCGTGGGTAGGAGGTCGCGATGACTACGACGGTGCGACCGCACAATGAAAAAAAGCCACCGCGTAGCTCTGGTTGCGATGTTAGTGACCGGGCGAGTGAAACGATGACTGAACGTCAGGAGGACGGCATGAAAACCACACTCTTGCTGCTCGTTGCCAGCGTGTGCACAGCAAGCCTGATTTTGGCGGCCCAGGTTGGGGCGGCCGAGGAGTACAAGATGAGCTCGCCAGACGACATCAAATGGGAGACCGGGTCCCCGTCACTTCCAGCCGGTGCCGAAACAGTCGTGCTCTACGGGGACCCAGCCAAAGCAGGTCTCTTTGCCATCAGGCTGAAACTTCCGAAGGGTATCACATCCCTCCACACACGCGTTCAAGCCATCGAGGCCCGCGGCGCGCAGCTAAACCACCGTTTCGACCCAGGCTGCTACCGCATCCAGCATCTCGGATCTGATCTCGGAATCCATGCGCCCAGCGCGCGCGGGCAAATGAAACGAATGATCGGCATCGGGAAGCAGCTTCAGAGTTGCCCGCGTGCCGAGTCGCTCGACGAGCGCCTTTAGAAATTGGGTGTCCGCGAGCGCATCACGAGTTCCTTGCAGGAACAGCATCGGAATTTTCACATCAAAGAGGTGATTTCCACGCTCGTTCGACGGTCGCCCAGCGGGGTGAAGCGGGAAGCCAAGGAACACCAAGCCCCGAACTCCGGGCAAAGCTGATGCGGCCTGGGCTTGAGAGGTCATGCGGCCACCAAACGATTTGCCGCCCGCGATCAGGGCAAGTTTGGGGACGAGCTGGGATGCTTCGATGACGGCCGCTCGCGCGGTTGCTTGGGCTAGTTTGGGTGCGTCTGGCCGTTTTGATCCTTGTTCCATGTAAGGGAACTGATAGCGCAGGGTGGCGATGCGCCTTTCAGCCAATCCGTTCGCAATGTCCGCCATGAATGGGTGCGACATACCGGCTCCGGCACCATGGGCCAGCACATAACAGACGCCCGCTCCGAGTGGCGTCTGCAACAGACCCGACACCTCCCGAGCATTGTCGAAGGTAATGGTCACCGCTTGTGATCGGACTGCAGTCATCCCTGATTTCAGTCGTGGCCGATAGCCGCTGCGAGCTCACGTCGCACTATGAATCGCGATATCGTCATTCTGCTGCTTTATCCGAAAATTCCCAAAGACGATGCATGACGACTAGGGAAATGATGCTTTTGTTCAGACCGCCTCGACACGAATTAGACCCACTCGACCTCGAGATCTTGGAGAGGGCATTTGACGCTACATGGGCAGCGGTCAAAGAAACCGATCGCCCTGTGGAATTTGATAGCGATGAAGGCCTGGAGGCCATCTTTCACTAGCAAGCTCACTCGACGCTAGCAGTGGGTTCTTCAGCGCAAAGCGTCGCGACTGCGATCTTTCATCACGAAAACTGCGCCGGCAGCAAGGATGGCTCCGAACATGAGAAACCAAGCCGGAGCCAAAAGGTCTCCCGTGGCTCCTATCAAAGTGGTCGCGACAACGGGCGCTGTGCCGCCGGCAACGCCGATACCGACGTTGAAGGACACCGAGTAGGCGCTCATTCGGTATGCACTCGGAAAAAGTTCGACCAGCATCGCTGGGGCCGTCCCCATGACTAAAGCAAGCAGGATGCCGAATAAGATCTGCGCCAACGCGTAGCCGGCGATTCCACCCTCCCCTGTGAGTGTGAAGCAACCCCATGCTACGCCTGCTTCGGTGATAAAGACGGCGACGAGCAAGGTTCGCCGTCGAACAAAGCCATCGGTAAGCCAGCCGGACAGAGGTACCAGCAGCAGCGCTACAGCTTGGGCGGCCGTGTTGACCTGCAACACCCGGCTTTCGGATATGGCGCCAAACTCGCTCGCGTAAACGGGCAGAAATACCATGGTCAGGTAGTTGACGATGCCGTAGCCAGAGGTGAACAGCACGGCACAGACCATGGCGCCCGGCGCCAGCGTGATCGCTTGTTTTAGTGGCAAGGGATCATTTGCGCCCACCGCCCTCGGACGGTATCCGGTCTCAGGCAAGCGCCAGCGAAGCACGTAACCACCGACGGCAAGGATCCCACCCAGCAAGAAGGGAACGCGCCAAGCCCAACCTTCAAGTTGTTCCGGGGCTGCCAGTGTCACAGTTAGCGCCGCGACCACCGCCGCAAGCAACATTCCCGCGGTCGAGCCGAGATTGGCAAAGCTGCCGGCAAACCCGCGTCGATGTTGCGGCGCTGTCTCGACGAGATAGGTGACCGAGCCGGTGAATTCGCCCCCGACGGAAAAGCCCTGCACGATGCGCAAGAGTAACAGGAGGAGCGGCGCCCCCACGCCGATCATCTCATAACTCGGCAAGGCCGCAATACCGGCGGTGGCGAACCCCATAATCACAATGGAGAAAACGAGGACAAAGCGTCGACCAAGGCGATCGCCTAAATGTCCCAGCACCACGCCGCCGATCGGCCGCATTGCAAAGCCCGCGGCGAATAAGCCGTAGGCGCCGACTAAGGAGGCGATGCGATCTTCAGCAGGAAAGAAGACATTGGCCAACACCGGCGCGAGCAAGCCATAGATCCCGAAATCGTACCACTCGATTAGGTTGCCGCCGGCGCCCGCGCTTAACGTTGTCACCGAAAGCCGTTCTTGGGGGCGCGACATGGAAGGAGCGTTCATTGATACTGTTTCCGGCGGCGACCCGGGTGTTCCCGTACGCCGACAGTACGCTAATTTGCGCGGTCAGGAGACGCGCCATTCGGCTTTGCGGGGTCGCCTGCATTCGCATGCCTCTCGCGGCCATCCAATTTTCGGAACGTTGCGTCACTTGTTTGATCGTCCCGAACGACGTGCAGGAAAATGGAGGTCCACCTTTTGTTGGAAATCGGCGCGGTGAACCTCACCGGCTCGGTCTTGCGCGTGCTCGCCCAGAATGGCGGTTACAATCCGAAGAGCGTCTTATCTACGGCGATGTGGAAGAAGACGTCGACCAGGAGGCAGTGCGCCGTGTAGGGCGCGTACTCGTCGAGTGGCCTATAACCCTTGTGCTGCCACCGCTCCTGAACTCTGCGGAAGGCGCGCGGCGGCAAGCCCAGCAATGCGTATGCGGTTTTCAGCGTGAGGAATTGCTGCCCACGCCCATGCACTACCTCCTTTGCGATAGAGAACGCCTCTTGAAGGTCTCTCGGTTCTGAGTGGATGCGGAGTGCGGCCTTGGCTAGTTGCGCCAAAGATCCGTAATCGGCAACCGTGAGCTCCGCACGCCACTTACTCGCGAAGTCGCGCTCAAGCTCGAAGAACTCTCCCGCCTGCCATCGACTGAAGGCCTTCGCTTCCGGACTCTGTTCATAAAACAACCCGACCTTGCCCTCGCGCCGCATGGGGATGCCGCCTCCTAAGGCGGGGACCCAGTGCATTTCGATGACGTGGCCGCTGAGTTCGCGAAGGCAAAGCGAAGCGTGTACTACGTTAAGTAAGGCGCGAGGACCGTGTCTTTGCGGCCAAGTCGGCAACGATCTTCTCGCAGCTCCGCGAGCCGGGGTTCTCCAAGTCGAGATCGCCAGTACCTCGACGTAGTATGAGCGGATGCTTTACGTGCACCTTGTCGAGCGCGTCCCAGATGCGGGCGTGATCGTTGCACTCAATGCCGCCGGTGAAAGCGATCTTCGGCCCGGTCGGCAGCATCACCTGTGCGTCGGCCTGGCGTCGCGCGGCGATGAAGTCGCGGCTGTCGATCATGGCGGCGGTAAGTGCCTTGCGGTTCACGATCGAGCCCGTGCGCGGGCGCCAAGCGGTGCCGGTGATCGCCTCGAAGTGCTCGGCGGCGAAATCGCGGAAGGCCTCGAAGGCGTGGCGGCGCTCGATGAGGCTGACGCCTTCGGCTACTAGGCGCTCAAGCTCGACCGAGCGCACCTCGGAGCCATCCTGCTCCTGCTGTGACCGGCGCTGCGCCTGCTCGTTGTTGTCGAGTTTGCGCTCGGTAGCGGCGATCTTGCGCTGGAAGAGATTGACGAAGGACCAGAGCAGGTCGGCGAGATCGTCTTCGAGCCGTGTGTCCGCAAACAGGGCGGTGAGGGTTTCGAAGCAAGCGCCGATCTCGGCCATGGCGCGGTCGGCCTCTGGGAGCGGACGCGGATCGGGCTCGTCGCGATGCGGACGGTAGCCGTAGAGCTGCAGCTCGTTGAGCAGATCGGCGGTCGGCGAAGATGCATGATGTGGCTCGTCGTCAGTGTTGGGCAGGAAAGCGAGATCGAGTGTCATGGCGGGTCTCCGTTGCGTTCAAGGCCGCGCCTCTCGCGGCCTTTCCGGGGATCGCCCGCTGGAGGCGCAAGGCCCGGGCTGCACCCGAAGGGCCGGAACGCAGTGAAGGACGCTGCGGAGCAGCGTTGCGGTCCGGCCTGCCTCCGGCAGATCCCCCTCTGGAAAGGCCGCAGGCGTGGCACTGCTGCGCAACGGACCGTCCGCTTGACACCGCAGCCCGTTCCGGCCAGACGCCGGACGAGCGGATCGTGCTTTCACGACGGCCTATCCTGCGATGACAGGAAGCGGCGGAGATCGTCCTGGGCGAGCTGCCCGGCGATCCATTCCCGCAGCCGATCCGCGCCGAGGTTAAGGAGATCGGCGTTGAAGTCCTCCGCCTTCGGCTCAAGCGCTCGAACGTCGATGCCGCTTACGCCGACGCCTCCCCGCAATCGCGCCAGCGCAAGGCGGCCGGCTTCGTCGTTGTCGCGGGCGACATAGAGCCGGCGCAAGTTCGGCGGCAGGATCAGGGCGGCGAGATGCGCTGACGAAAGCGCGGCGACCATGGGCATCGAAGGCATGATCGTCTTGAGCGCCAAGGTCGTCTCGATGCCTTCCGCGGCCGTGAGCACGTCGCGGGCGATGCCGAAGCGTACGCCATTTCCGGCGAGACGGCCCATCGCCCGGCGGGGCTGATCGACCGGCGCCTTCCCTCGGCCAGACGGATCGAGCCAAGTGCGATGAGCACCGGTGATGTTGCCGTCGAGATCGGTGACGGCGGCGATCAGCGCGGGCCAGGTCTGGCGGCCGGATGGGGCGCGATGGTAGCAGCGCGGATGGAAGCGCAAGGCGCGATGGTCCGCCTTCAGAATGATGCCGCGTTGTCGCAAATAGGCCTCCGCCAGCGAGCCTTTGACTGGCAGAGACGCGGCGAACAGCCGCCGGGCGGCTTCCGGCGAGCCGGTCGGCGCTCGTGGTTCGCGCGCGGTGGAGACGGATGGGACGACGGGCAATTGCAGGAAGCTGCGCGCCTCGTCGAGCGCGCTGCGGAAATCAAGCCCGCGATTGAGCGCGATGAGGTCGATGAGATCGCCATGCTCGCCGGTGGCGGCATCCGTCCATTTGCCGGCGCGCCCACCGCTAAGCCGCACATAGAGGCTACGGCCCGGCGTGCCGGCGACATCGCCGATCAGCCAGTAGCGTCCCTGTCTGCGGCCGTTGGGAAGATAGTATCGGCACACCGCCTCGGCTTGCAGCCCAAGGCGGCGCGCCACTTCCGTGGTGTTTTGCATGACTCACCCCCGCGCGGCGACGTGGGTGAGGGGATGGTGCTCGATGAGCCGAGCAAAGATCCCCTGCCCTATCGCGCCGGTGGGCACGAAGAGGCGCAGCTTCCAGGCGATAATCTCGGCAAAGAGCCCATCGGCTTTGAAGCGGTCGACCATGCCGGCGGTAAAGCCGGAGAGCTCGATGCGATGCTCGTGCATGACCCGCACGCGGCGTAGGCTGAGACCGTCGGCGAGATGGAGTGCAACGGAACCCTCGTTAAGCGCCGCCCATGCCTCCTCGGACGATATGGCCGGCGCCTCCTCGAGGCCGAGATTGCGGCAGATGGTGGTGGCATCGGCCGGCGATAGCATGCGGCCGATGATGCGCTCGCCGTCATCGGTCTGGAGGCGATACACGCGACAATTGTCGTCCGGCAGCCGGCGCCAGATCGGCAGCAAGAGGCCGGTGACCAGATGGAACGTGCTGGTGGTGAACTCAGGGATGTCGGCAAGCTCGGCTTCCCATGCGCGTGCGAAGCTCTCGCGATCGGCCTCCTTCCATTCGGTTCGCGCGAGCGCTTCGAGTGACATGATCGGCCGTTCCGTCGGCCGGACGAGCCGCACGCGGCGCTCAATGTCGCCATCGTCGAGCATGAGGCTCGGCGCCGACACCTGAACCGCGGCGCGGCCGGAACGAGTGTTGACCATCAGCCTGCCATTACGGATGCCGTGCGCCTCGTCGAGCGACAGCGGCTTGTTGCGGTCCTTCCGCGCAATGGTAAAGAGCTGCGTCTCGGCGCCGGTCTCCGGATGCTGCCAGACGGTGCGGCGCTCGCTGACAACCAAGCTCTCGGCGGTGATCGTCTCAAGGCCGACATCGTAGGAGCCCGATGCGATGGCCGCCTCGATGCGGGCGGTGAGCAGGTCCTCGAACACCGCGAACAGTGCGTTCTGAAGCGCAATCGGCAAGGCCAGCAAACGGTTCAGGAAGGTCGTGATCGGCGGCAGCTCCTCGCGTAGGCTGCCGTCGCGATCAGTGAGCGACAGTCCCGTGGCGTCCTCGAAGCGCTGGAGTGAGCAGCCGTCGACCTTGCCGCTATAGAGCAACACATAGAATTGGCGAAGCGCGGCGCGCGCGCAAGGACCTTCCAGATTGTCCTCGGCGCGAAACAGCCCCTGCCCGCCGGTCTGGCGCTGGCCGCGGGTGATGGCGCCGAGCGTGTCGAGGCGACGGGCGATGGTGGAGAGGAAGCGCTTCTCCGCCTTTATGTTGGTGGCAATGGGACGAAACAGCGGCGGCTGCGCCTGGTTCGTCCTGTTCGATCGTCCCAGGCCTTGAATGGCGGTATCGGCCTTCCACCCAGCTCAGCAGGTAATGGACGCGCAGGCGCCGGTTCCTCGCACCCAGATCGGCATGGTAGCTGCGCCCGGTGCCGCCGGCGTCGGAAAAGACGAGGATGCGCTTCTCGTCGTCCATGAAGGCCTGGGTTTCGGCGAGGTTCGCCGAGGCCGGGCGGTTCTCGACGCAAAGCCGCTGGCCTCTGCTGACAATGCGCCGCGAGCGGCCGGTGACCTCCGCCACCATGTCGGTGCCGAAGCGCTGGATGATCTGGTCGAGCGCGCCCGGGACAGGATCGAGTGACGCCAACTGTTCGATCATGCGGTCGCGCCGTTCCACCGCTTGGCGGCACTGGACCGGATTGCCGTGCTCGTCGAAGACCGGCCGCGATGAGAGATTGCCCTCCTCGTCGGTGAACGGCTGATAAAGCTGGATCGGGAAGGAATGGGCGAGGTAATCAAGCACATATTCGCGCGGCGTGATGTCGACCGAGATGTCGTTCCACTCCTCGACCGGTGTCTCGGCGAGCCGCCGCTCCATCAACGCCTCGCCGGTCGAGACAAGCTGGATGACGGCAGAATGGCCCTCCTCCAGGTCGCGTTCGATGCTCTTGATCAGCATCGGCGTCTTCATCGAGGTGATGAGATGGTTGAAGAAGCGCTGCTTTGCGGATTCGAAGGCGGAACGCGCGGCAGACTTGGCCTGTCCATTCAAGGTGCCGGACGAGCCAGTGATATTGGCGGCTTCGAGCGCGGCATTCAGGTTGTTGTGGATGATCTGGAACGCTTCGGCATAGGCGTCGTACACCGCCATCTGCGCGGGCGTCAGATCGTGCTCGACGATCTCGACTTCGACGCCTTCGTAAGACAGGGACCGCGCGGTGTAGAGCCCGAGCGCCTTGAGGTCGCGCGCGAGCACCTCCATGGCCGCCACGCCGCCCGCCTCGACGGCCTGGACGAACTCGGCGCGGGTTGCGAACGGGAAGTCCTCTCCGCCCCAGAGGCCTAAGCGCTCGGCATAGGCGAGATTGCGCACATCCGTGGCGCCAGTAGCTGACACATAGACGATGCGGGCATCAGGGAGCGCGCGCTGCAGGCGAAGACCGGCGCGACCCTGCTGCGAGGGCGCAACCTCGCCGCGCTCACCTTTGCATGCGGCGGCATTGGCGAGCGCATGAGCTTCGTCGAAGACGATGACCCCGTCGAAATCGCGCCCCAGCCAATCGATGATCTGCTTAAGACGCGAGGCCTTGCCGTCGCGTTCGGCTGAACGAAGCGTTGCATAGGTGCAAAACAAAACCCCTTCGGAGAGCCTGATCGGCGCACCTTGCCGGAAGCGGGACAGCGGCTGGATCAGCAACCGCTCCTGCCCGAGCGCCGACCAATCGCGCTGGGCGTCCTCGATCAGCTTGTCGGATTTGGAGATCCAGAGCGCCTTGCGGCGGCCCTTGAGCCAATTGTCGAGGATGATGCCGGCGACCTGCCGGCCCTTGCCGCAGCCGGTGCCGTCACCGAGGAACCAGCCCGGCCGGAAGCGCACGGCGCCTTCCGCATCGTCAGGCGCGGCGGAGACGTTGTCGAAGGTCTCGTCGACGAGCCATGAGCCGGAGAGGTGGCGGGAATGGGCCGCGCCGGCATAGACCACGCTTTCGAGCTGCGCATCGGAGAGGAGGCTATCTTCAACGAGCCGCGCCGGTAGATGAGGGCGATAGGTCGGCTCTGGCGGCGCGACGGACGCCATTGCCGCCGACTGCACCAGCTTCGTGGGGTGCGGC
>JBOHJE010000212.1:0-13166 GCA_050728375.1 Methyloceanibacter sp. | reverse complement strand
CCATTACTGCGTGCTTCATCGAGATCAAGCGAAAGAGAGGCGGCGGAGCATCATCCTTCGCCCCGCTGATCTCGTCGAAAGCCCACTCGCCTTCTCGGCTTCCTCGCGCGACAATCCGAGTTCTTGTCCGCCTCCCAAGACAACGGAACCGTGTCGCCGCCGCCTCTTTTTCGCTAATCGTATCGGAAAGTGGTTAGCTTAGTTCGCCGTCCGCAGCTCACCCAATCCGCGTTCCACTTGCTCCGTGGTCGACTTAGGCGCATCAGCGGTTACCTGGATCTTGCGGCACTTGGCAGCATATTTGCGGCATTCTTCTGGGTCGCCTGGCATCTTTATTCTCCTGGACCCGCCGTCCTCTTATGACGACTCCAGTGCCGCGACCAGTCAACGGTCAATGATGTACGCTTTAGAACAGAGGAACCCGCGCAGCCGACTAGACCCTTCCAGGATAGGCTCAGGCAAAGATCCGCTTGCGTAGCGCGTCCTGCCGTTCGCCATCTTGTTTGAGGTTTCCGCTCGATTTGGAAATCATTGACCGAGTGTTGAAGCTGCATGGGCTCAGGTGATGCACTTTTATGAGTACACGGCCTAGAATCCCTTATTAGCGGCGCAGCTTCGCCAATTGAGGGCATCGGTTTTGGGTAGTGTCTCTTCAAACTGAGACCCTACCCGGGCAGCTCTGGATAAGGCTCACCCCATTCCTCGCTTCCAGGCTGGGGGGTGTGCGTACCTAAGTCCGCACTCCCCCTGGTAGAGATCTATATGTGCTTTTCTGGTGAACCTGAGGGTGCTGTCCCGTTCATTACCTCGATACCGGGGATATCAGATCCAAATGCGGCGCGAATGGTCGAATTGGTGTGTTACGATACATCCCATGCGCCCCGACCTGCCCATCTTGGCACGCTCGGCGCTTCGAGCACTTGCCCCCAGAAAATCCGACCAGGTGCTGGCGGACCTACCCAAGCGCGTAGCCTAAACGCTGTGTGTTAAGTCTCGCGCTATTTGCTGAGCAGCGCATAGGCCGCATAGCACAGCGTAACCGCGAGGATTGGCCTCAGCAGCCACTCCGGAGCCACGCCGGCCAGCCGCGTGCCGACTAAGATGCCGGGGATCGAGCCGCACAGAAGCGCCAGCAGCAGCCCGAGCTCGACATGGCCGAGTCCGAGATGACCGAACCCCGCGACGAGCGTCAATGGCACGGCATGCGCGATGTCGGAGCCGACAATCCGCTTGGCCGGCATCAGAGGAAATAGAGCGGCAAGCACCACCACACCGATCGCGCCGGCACCGACCGACGTCAGCGTCACGAGCAGGCCGAGCGCGGCGCCGAACGCTACCGTCGCGGCGGTTCGTTGCGGAGCATCCTTCTCGTTGCCCGTGTTGTGTCCGCGCATAAGGATCGGATAGAGCACGATCGCAACTGCGCTGACGGGCAAAGCGAGAGCGAGGCCGTAGCGGATCCAGTGCGCGAGCGCCGCCGTGTCCAGCGGAACGGCGGCAATGATGGCGAGAAGGAGGAGCGAGGCCGGAATGCTCCCCATGACCAGCCGGAACACGACCGGCCAAGCGACGTGGTCGGCAGCGTGGTGCCGCCAGCTGCCGACTGTCTTGGTCACCGCGGCGTAGAGGAGATCGGTGCCGACCGCCACTTGTGGGCTAACCCCGAAGGTCGAGATCAGCAGCGGCGTCATCAGCGCGCCGCCGCCCACGCCCGTCAGCCCAACCAGGACGCCAACGCCGAAGCCGGCGCCAGCCAAGGGCAGCAGGGCTGGCGCCCAGCTCAAGTCAGCCATGGATGAGAGCCTCCCCCTACTCTAACGGCCGCCGGTACCCGTTCGGGCTTCTCAGCTCTTATTGTTCATATTTCGATGAGAACGGGAACCCCGGCGGAGCGCAGCAGGATCGCGGCCTCCTGCGCGCGCCGGTGAAATTCGGCGAGATCCGCGGGAGAATTGCCGAGGTCGGCGCAAAGGCCGCGCGCCAAAAGGGCGCGATTCAGGACGAGCACGTTGTCGCCCACGGCCATCGCCCCGGCCTGCGCCCAGGTGATGACCCCGCCCGCGACAGTCGCCCCATCGAGCGCGCTCACAAGGACGAAGTTTCCGGTCTGCGGCAGATCGCGGAACAGGTCGAGCGCGGTGGAACGGCCGAGCAGAATGCGGCAATCGGCGATGTCGTTCACGCCGCAGCCGTGCGCGGGCGCCGAGGCGAGCGTTTCGAAATCGACGAGCGCAGAGACGCTCATGCTGGTCACCGGCGTGAGATCGGTGGCGGTGCGCAGAAGATAGCCGGCCTCGGGATCGAACGGAGCTTCGGAGAGCCAGACGAGGCGCGCCTCGATGACGTCGGCGTTGACGGGGCGGCGCGGTACTTCCGACAAGACGGCCCCGCGGGAAATATCGAGATCGGTGTCGAGTACCAGGGTGACGGCATCGCCTTTGACGGCGGTGTGAAGATCGTCGTCCATGGTCGCGATGCGCCGCACGGTGGCGCCGAGTCCGGTCCGCGCATCGACGATCCGCTCGCCGATGCTGACCGTGCCGGAGGTCACCGACCCTGCGTAGCCGCGGAAATCGCCGGCGGCGCGCAGCACGAGCTGGACCGGCATGCGGAACGGCGCATCGTCGGGCTCGGCCTTGGGATCGACGTTCTCGAGATAGGAATGGAGAGTAGGACCCGCATACCAGGGCATCGCCGCAGAGCGGCGCACGACATTGTCGCCGGTCAGAGCCGCCAGCGGGATGGTCACGATCTCTGCGAAACTGAAATTCTCGGCAAGGGTCCGAAAGTCCGCGTCAATCGCGCGATAGCGAGACTCGGACCAGTCGATGAGGTCCATCTTGTTGACCGCCAGCACCACCTTCTTGATGCCGACGAGATTGCAGATGGCCGCGTGGCGCCTGGTCTGGCGCTTGACGCCGTGCCGCGCATCGATGAGGAGAATAGCGATGTCGGCGTGAGACGCGCCGGTCGCCATGTTGCGCGTATATTGCTCATGCCCCGGAGAATCGATGATGACGAAGCGTCGGGCCGGTGTCTCGAAATAGCGCCAGGCAATGTCGATGGTGATGCCCTGCTCGCGCTCGGCCTGAAGACCGTCAAGCAGGAGGCTGAAATCGATCTTCTCGCCATTCACGGCACGGTTTTGCGAGGCATGCATGATGGCGGCGCGCTGGTCGTCGCTGACGCCCGCGGCATCCCACAGGAGCCGGCCGATCAGCGTTGACTTGCCGTCGTCGACGGAGCCACAAGTCAGGAGCTTCACCATGGCTCCCGATTGCTCGCTTGGCGCCGTCAGCGGCTCAAGCGTGATCTCTTGTTCGAGCGCAGCCAGATTCATCAGAAGTAACCCTCACGCTTCTTCATCTCCATCGCGGCGGCCTGATCGTGGTCGATCAACCGCCCTGCCCGTTCCGATACGCGCGCGGCTAAGGTCTCCGTCACAACATCATCCAGGTCCGCGGCATCGGATTCGATGGCCGCCGTCAGCGGGTAGCAGCCGAGCGTGCGAAAGCGGACCTTGCGCCGCTCCACCTTCTCGCCCGGCGCGAGCCGCATGCGCGCGTCATCCATCATAATTAGCTGGCCGTTGCGCATCACGACTGGGCGTTCGGCCGCAAAGTAGAGCGGCACGACATCGAGCTTCTCCAGGGCGATGTAGCGCCAAACGTCGCCCTCGGTCCAGTTGGAGAGCGGGAAGATGCGGACAGTCTCGTCCTTGCCGAGCCGGCCGTTCAAGAGCTGCCACATCTCGGGCCGCTGGCGGCGCGGATCCCAGCGATGGCCTGCAGCGCGGAAGGAGAACACACGCTCTTTGGCACGGCTCGCCTCCTCGTCGCGGCGCGCGCCGCCGAAAGCCCCATCGAAGCCGCCGGCGTCGAGCGCCTGGCGCAGGGCCTGCGTCTTCATGATGTCGGTATAGATCGACGGCGGATTGTCGAAAGGATTGATGCCGCGCGCGAGCCCGTCATGGTTAGTGTGCACGATGAGATCGAGACCAAGCTGCTTGGCCGTCCTATCGCGGAACGCGATCATGTCGCGGAACTTCCAGGTCGTGTCCACGTGCAGCAGCGGGAACGGCGGCTTGGCCGGCCAGAATGCCTTCCGCGCGAGGTGCAGGAGAACAGTCGAGTCCTTGCCGATGGAGTAGAGCAGCACCGGCACGCGGAACTGCGCCGCGGCCTCGCGGAAAATATGGAGGCTCTCCGCTTCAAGTAGCTTCAGATGCGAGGTCAGCGCGGTCATGCGGCCTTGCCTTTCCGGTTCGGGTTCATGTGCAGGCCGCATTCCTTCTTCGACTCGTTCTCCCACCACCAGCGCCCCGCCCGCGGATGCTCGCCGGGCTGAACAGCGCGCGTGCAGGGCGCGCAGCCGATGGAGACGAAGCCCCGCGCGTGCAGCGGATTGACCGGCACGTTGTTGGCGGCGATGTAGGCAGTGAGATCCTGCGTGGACCAGTCGGCTAAGGGATTGATCTTCATCAGAGCATGCGCATCGTCCCAAGCAGCGAGCCTCACCTCGGAGCGCGTATCGGAATGCTCACGGCGAAGGCCGCTTATCCAGGCCTGCGCGCCCCTGAGCTTCCGGTTCAGCGGGCGGACTTTGCGGACCTCGCAGCAGGCCTTCCGGTTCTCGATCGCGTGCCGGAAGCCGAACACGCCGTCGCGCGCGACCAGCGCCTCGACCTCGCTCGCCTCGGGCGCCACAAGGCGGATGCGGATGCCGTAGCGGAGCTCGGAAAGCTCGACCGTCTCCAGCACCTCGGGGAACAGCCTCCCGGTATCGAGAGTGAACACGTCGACATCGATGCCGGACTCGGCGATCGCATGCAGGATGGCCTGGTCCTCGAGCCCGAGGCTGGTTGAGAAGGTGATGCGGCCTTCGATGCGGCGGCCAACCTCCCTAATCCGGTCGGTGAGCGTCGTGATCTTGGCCAGCCGCTGGTCGAGCGACTCGCCCTCCTTACGCGAGGCCTCGTAGCGCAGCGGCAACAGATTGCGGAAGCCGCGCTGGTAGTTGTGCTTGATGCGCGAGACCGAAGCCTGCCAGATCGCGGCCTGCTCGGGATCGATGATCTCCGCCGTGTCGAAGCCAGAGCGCAGCAGGAACTGCGCAAGGTCAGGGATCAGGTGACCGATCGCCCGGATCTCACCGGCGAAGCCGTGCCTCTCGCGCAAGAGCCGCGCGAGGCTAAAGCCGCGCCCGTCGGTGACGACGGGAAAGCGGATGGCGACGGGCCCCGCATTTCCTGAAGTGGCCGCCGCCAGAGTGGTGCCGTCAGCCGTCGGCTCCAGCACCGTCGCCACCTCGGCCGGATCGGACACGAGCGAGCCGGTGGCAAGATCAACCAGTGCCATAGAGAGCCTCCTTAAAGGGCGCGGCTCCAACGCGGCGCCAAGTGTCGAGAAAGCTCTCTCCCTCGCTGCGATTGGCAATGTAAGTGCCAATGATCGTGTCGATCGCCTGCGGCACGGCCTCGGCTCGGAAGCCCGGGCCGATGATGGTGCCAATCGAGGCGTCGTCTTTGGGATTGCCGCCGAGCGAGATCTGGTAGAGCTCGGTGCCTTTCTTGTCGACGCCGAGGATGCCGATATTGCCCGAATGGTGATGACCGCAAGCGTTGATGCAGCCCGACATATTGAGGCGGATCGGACCGATCTCCTCCTGCCGCGCCGGATCGGCAAAGCGCTTGGCGATCTCCTTGGCAATGGGTATCGAGCGGGCGTTGGCCAGATTGCAGTAGTCGAGGCCTGGGCAGCAGATCATGTCGCCCAGAAGGTCGTGATTGCCGGTGGCAAGCCCCGCCTCGAACAGCACGCCATAGAGCGCAGGGATGTCGGAAATCGCCACGTGCGGCAGCATCAGATTCTGGGTGTAGTTGACGCGGATCTCGCCATGGCCGAACTGCTCGGCGAGATCGGCGACAAGCTCCATCGCCTCGGACGAGGCATCGCCGGGCGTCCGGCCCGGTTCTTTCAATGAGATCACCACGGTGGCGTAACCCGGTACGCGATGCGGCCGCACATTGTGCTTGAGCCAGTTGGCGAACACCGGATCGGTGATGCGGCGCTGATCCAGCTTCTCGTCGCGGACCGGTCGCCGCGTAAGGTCAGGCGGCGCGAAATAGGACATGATGCGCCGGCGCTCGTCCTCGGGAAGATCGATCGCGTTCTTGTGCGTCGCCTCCCAATCCGCTTCGACGTCCTCACGGAATTTGTTGATGCCGAGCTGGTTGACGAGGATCTTGATGCGTGCCTTGTGGATGTTGTCGCGGCGGCCGTGGAGATTATACACGCGCAGGATGGACTCGATGTAGGAGAGCAGATGATCCTTCGGCAGGAAGGCGCGGATCTCCTGCCCGATATAGGGCGTGCGGCCCATGCCCCCGCCGACCAGCACACGGAAGCCGTTCTCGCCGTTCGGCCCGCGCACGATCTTCAAGCCGATGTCGTGAAAGGCGATGGCGGCGCGATCCTCGGCGGCGCCGGAGATGGCGATCTTGAACTTGCGCGGTAGCCAGCTGAACTCCGGATGCAGTGTCGACCATTGACGCAGGATCTCGCACCAGGGACGTGGATCCTCGAGCTCGTCGTTGGCGGCGCCGGCGAAGGGGTCAGCCGTGACATTCCGCACGCAGTTGCCACTCGTCTGAATGCAGTGCATCTCGACATCAGCAAGTACGGAAAGCACGTCCGGGATGTCGACGAGCTTCACCCAATTGTATTGGAGGTTCTGGCGCGTGGTGAAATGGCCGTAGCCGCGGTCCCAGCGCCGGCCGATCATGGCGAGCTGGCGAAGCTGGCGAGGGCTGAGCACACCATACGGAATGGCAATGCGGAGCATGTAAGCGTGAAGCTGGAGATAGAGTCCGTTCCGCAGCCGCAATGGGCGGAACTCCTCCTCGGTCAGAGCGCCGGCAAGCCTGCGCTCGACCTGGTCCTTGAACTCCGCCACGCGCTCGCGAACGAAAGCGTGGTCAAACTCGTCATAGCGGTACATCGTACCAATCCTTCGTCAAAGTTGTGCGGTGCGAGGCGCGGATGCGCTCACGCACGGAAAGAGGATCGACCGCCCCCTCCTTGAGGGCGACGTCCATGGGATAGACGGCAACCACCAAGCGCTCCCGGACGGCTTCGGCCGCCTCGGCCTCGAGGGCTTTGACCTCCTCCTCGGTGTCCGCGACACGCGCATTCTCGATCTGCTCGGTCCACGCGCCGGCGGCGGCGAGATAGACGACGATGCCGTCGGTCAGGCGGTTGGCTGTGACGACGCTAGGCATAGACACGCGCGAGCTCCTCTAGCGAAAGGATGTCCTCGACGACGCCATGCGCCGGGAGACCGGCCACCTCGCCGAAAATGAGCACGGCGGGACTCTTGAGGCCGAGGCCCTCGGGATGCGCGGCAAGCTCCGCGATGTTGGTCGCCACCCGGCGCTCGTCTTCGCGGCTCGCATTCTCCACGGCGATCACAGGCAGCTCGGGCCGGAAACCCGCTTCGAGCAGCTTCTTGGCAATCACGGCCGCGGTGGTGACGCCCATATAGACGAGCAGCGTGTTCTTGCCGGAGGCCAGAGCCGCGAGATCTAAATGTTCGAAGCTCGGCTCCTTGCCCCCCGCCTCGTGACCCGAAACGAAGGTCACGGTGTGAGATACGTCGCGATGGGTGAGCGGAATTTGCAGGCTCGCCGCGGCGGCGATGCCCGCGGTAACGCCGGGAATGATCTCAATGGCGATGCCGGCAGCACGCAAGGCGTCGAGCTCCTCGCCGCCGCGACCGAAGATGAAGGGATCACCACCCTTGAGCCGTACCACCGTCTGGCCAGCCTTCGCCCGCTCGACGAGAAGCGCGTTGATCTCGTCCTGGCTCATGCTGTGCACGCCCTTCGCCTTGCCGACCGGGACCAACTCGGCCTCACGGCGTGCATGGTCGAGGACGCCGTCGCCGACGAGCCGATCGTAGAAGATGACGTCGGCCGCCTTGAGCGCGCGAACCGCCTTCATGGTGAGGAGCTCGGGGTCGCCGGGGCCTGCGCCGACCAAAAGAACGCGGCCCTTCGCCTCCGATGCGCCGGCTGCCGCCTCGATCTGTTCGGCGATCAGTACCCGTGCCTTGGCTTCATCGCCCTCGAGCATCGCTTCGGCCGCAGCGCCTTCGAACACGGCCTCCCAGAATTTCCGGCGCGGCGGTCCCGAAGGCAGCCTTTCGGCTACGGCTCCGCGGAACTCCCCCGCCAGCTTGGCAAGAACGTCGAGGCGCGGATGCAGCTCACGCTCAAGCCAGGCACGAAGGCGCTGCGCCAGCACCGGTGCAGCCGCGGAAGTACCAATGGCAACGGTCACCTCGCCGCGATCGACGATGGCGGGCAGCGCGAAAGTGCAGAATTCAGGCCTGTCCGGCACGTTGACCGGCACACCCAGCGCCCGGGCAATCGCCGAGACGCGGGCATCTTCCTCATCGTCCTCGGTGGCGGCGATGACGAGCGGCCGGCCACGGATCTGATCGATTCCGGGGCGCGAAGGCAGCAGCGCGACAAGGGCCGCCTCGGCCAGCTTGGCAAGCTCGGAGCCGGCCTCCCCGGTCGCGACATCGACCGACGGCGCGCGCTTCAACAGGAGCCGCGTCTTGACCGCCGCAAGCTCGCCGCCGCCGACAACCAGCGGCGGCTTGCCGTCGAAGCTCACGAAGATGGGAAAGGTGCGCATCGTCAGCCTCCCACCACCAGCCGCTCCGGCAGCGCATCGGCGAGGCTCTCGGGAGCAAGCTCCAGCTCCAAGCCGTCGAGTTCTTTATTCATGATGATCTGGCAGCACAGCCTCGAGCGCTCGTCCACTTGGAAGGCGCCATCAAGCATCTCAAGTTCCTCGCCGCTCGGAGGCACGAGTTTACCCATCCACTTCTCGTCGACCCACACATGGCACGTGGCGCACGCGCAGGCGCCGCCGCACTCCGCCTTGATGGGCAGGCCCCAGTCCCGGATCACCTCCATGACGCGCCAGCCTTCCAGCGCTTCGAGGCGGTGAACCGTGCCGTTCGGCATGTGCACGATGACAAACATTTCAGGCAACCTTCAGCAGACGCTGCAGTTCCGACGAAGACGTCGTGTACTGGAAGCGCAACGTCTTGTCAGGGTGAACATAGCGATACGCGGCCTGAGCCATCAGCGCAGCCTCGTGGAAGCCCGACAGGATCAGCCTGAGCTTGCCGGGATAGGTGTTGACGTCGCCGATGGCGAAGATCTTCGGCGTACCCGTCTCGAACCTCTCGGTGTCGACCGGAATGAGGTTCTCATTGAGATTGAGCCCGAAATTCGCGATCGGGCCGAGCTTCATGGTAAGCCCGAAGAAGGGCAGCAGTCTGTCGGCGGCGAGGTCCAACAGCGAACCGTCCGGACGCTTGATCACCACCGCTTCGAGAGACCCATCCTTGCCCTTGAGATCGGCCGGCTGACCGAGCTCGAAGCGAACCAAGCCTTGCGCCTCCAGCTCGCGCATCTTCCGGACCGTGTCGGGGGCTGCGCGAAACTCCGGCCGGCGATGGACGAGGGTCAGTGCCTGCGCCAGGGGTGCGAGGTTCACGGTCCAGTCCAGCGCCGAGTCGCCGCCGCCGGCGATGACGATCCGCCGATTACGGAACTCCTCCATGCGGCGGACCGAATAGAACACGCTGTTGCCTTCGTATGCCTCAATACCAGGAATGGGGGGGCGCTTCGGCACGAAGCTGCCGCCACCGGCCGCGATGACCAGCACCGGCGCGACCAGGACGCGGCCCATGTCGGTCGTGAGCCGCCAGTTGCTGTCGGAGGTCTTGTCGAGGGCGGCCGCCATCTCGCCGAGATGGAGCACCGGCTCGAACGGCGCGATCTGCTCAAGCAACCGATCGGTCAGCTCCCCCCCGGTGCAAACCGGCAGGCCGGGAATGTCATAAATCGGCTTCTCCGGATAGAGCTCGGCGCATTGGCCGCCCGCCTTGTTCAGAATGTCGACCAGATGCGCGCTCACCTTGGCGAGGCCGAGCTGGAACACTGCGAACAGGCCAACAGGGCCTGCGCCAATGATGATGGCGTCCGTCGAAGCTTCGCTCGGCTGCATGCCAAATTGTCCGCATTCATCCCTGATGTTCCCGACATATAAGGAGTTGGGAGCATAATGGAAAATGTTTTCGTCAACCCACCTCCAAGGCAGAAAGGAAAGAAAATATTTCTCGTTTAGTCCACGCGCTGGAATTCTCCTTCCAAAATGGGGTGAAGGCGTATTTTTCACCCTCGATATCGCCAACAACGCAAATCCATTCTTCTTACAAGAGTCTATGGGCTTCCGCGCAGAGGGAGTAAGCCGTGGGGCGCAATCGATTCCTCCAAGCTGTTGCAGGGAAGCACTAGCCTCCCGCTCGCCTTCCCGGAAGCTAGGGAAGTCAGGGCGACGCATGCGGCGCGCCGCCCTGTTGGGGCATTGGGGGCTGTTCGTTGCGTCGCTTTCGTTGCCGCATGGCCACGGCGGCGAGGTCGGCGCCTACGCCACCTATTTCAATGGCGGGCCGCTCGTCGATACGCTGTTGAAGGCGCATTTCCTTACGCTCGATCCGAAGGATGTCAGGGGCTTTCCCGACACCCCTCGACACGAGGACGCTCGGCCTGCGCACCGACGCCGGCTACCGCTTCGGCGGCTTCAGGCCAGGCCTCTTCCTAGAACCGCTGGCCACGATCAAGGCGTCGTGGAGCCCCCTGGACGACTTCGCCCGTGAAGGCAACAGCATCGATCCCACCCACGACGTTCACCGACGAGCCGGATGACGCCTTGGGCGGTGATCTCGATCGGTGTGAACCCAAGCGCTCAGACGGCAGTGTTCGCCAAGTTCGACGTAACCCTCGGCGACAAGGGCGGCATGCGCTTCAACTGGTAGGCCGGCGCTCCACCAACGCGTCCCCGATCTCCTCCAGGAGTTGCACTTCGCGGGGCTGCGTCGCGTCGCCCTCTGGCGCTGCGTCCTGCTTTCGCCGGAGCTGGTTCATTGAACAGCACGAAAGCGACGATCGTGAAGCTAATCACGTTGTTGATGAATACGCCGAGATTGATGTCGCGGCTCCGGCCTGCCGCGCCTGGGCAAGAGACCCGTAACTGCCTTTCCCAAGGGTCATGAATAGGTCGGAGAAATCCACCCCACCGGTGAGCACGCCGATGGCCGGCATGATGATGTCGTCCACGAGAGATTTCACGATGGTGGAGAAGGCGGCGCCGATGATGATGCCGACCGCCGCCATGCCGACCACGTTGCCCCGCAAGGCGCTCCTGTAGCATCGATTCATCTCCTTTACGCAAACCAGGGTGCAGTCACTCCCCTGCCACGTTTCGGCGCAATTCGTCGGATGAGCCCAGTTTGCAAGCTCATCCTTAACTGGTAACTCCTTCGCGGGCTTCGGAGAAGGGAGGGACTGTTGGCGACAGAGGTTCCCGCGATCGGGCATACGGGGCGCAACCGCCATAAGCTGAGGACCATGATCCTCGCCGTGGCGATTCTGTTCACGGTGCTCATCGCCGTTCTCGTCGCCGTTCTCAACGCCGAGTGGCTCAACAAGTTCTGGTTCCTGCACTTTCCGCTCGGATTCTATCTGCTGGCGCAGGGTCTATTCATCTTTATCGTGATGATGACGTTCTGGTACGTCCGGCTGCAAGAACGCATCGACCATAGCCGCAGCACGAGCGAGGAGCTCGGATAGGCGATGAGCGCTCCGTCGCGTACGCCTAATCCGCATCTTGCCGCATATTACGGCATCATCACCAGCGCGTTCGTCTCCCTTATCGTCATCCTCGCTATGTTCGAGCAGCTTGGCTGGAGCGAGGGGGCGATCTCGCGCGGCATGATTCTATTGCCGCTGGTCTTCTATGTCCTCGTGGCCGCCGGCTCGCGGACGTTCAACATCGAGGACTATTTCGCCTCGGGGCGCCGGGTACCGCCGGTCTACAACGCGCTCGTCCTCGCGGCGACAGCGGTCGGCGGTGTCGGCTTTTTCTCGTACACTGGAACTCTGTTCTTCCTCGGCTTCGACGGTTTGGCTATTGGGCTCGGCTGGGTCTGCGGGCTGCTCCTCGCCGGCGTCTTGTTCGTCCCTTATCTGCGCAAGGCCGGGGCCTTCACCTTGCCGAGCTTTCTCGGCCAGCGGTTCCGCTCACGGGAGGTCCGCCTTGGCGCGTGCGTCATGCAAGTCCCGCCGACGGCGCTGCTTCTCGCCGCCGAGATCAAGATCGCCGCGCTGGTGGCGTCATTGTTCCTGCCGCTTTCCTTCTCGGTATCCGTGTTTCTAGTCGCCGCTCTGGTTGCCACGACGGCGATTCTTGGCGGCATGCGTGGACTCACTTGGACCGGCAGCGCGCAGTTCATCGTGGGAGCCGTTGGACTCACCGTCACTCTCGTCGTGGTGTCGATCCTGCTCACCAACCTGCCCGCGCCGCAATTCACCTATGGCGGACTCTTCACGTCCTTGCAGAATGCCGAGATCACCGCCGGACTCTCGCCGGTGCAGGCCGGGGAGGAAACCGTCGCCCTCCCCGACTCCGCGCCGAAGCCGGTCGTGAAGCCGTTTTTCCAGCCTTTCGTCGCGATCGGCGAGACAGGCTTCATCATGTTGTTCCTATGCTTTACCTTCGGCACCGCGGCGTTGCCGAGTCTTCTGGTTCGGAGCGGAGTGACCCCCTCGGTCCACGACCAGCGACGCTCCTCCGCCTGGGCGCTGCTCCTCGTCACCTTATTCGTGATAACAGCGCCGTCCATGGCCGCCTTCGCCAAGCTCCTCATGCTCGAGGACATCACCGTCAACACCGCTACGGTTCTGCCGCCATGGCTGTCAGAGCTCAGCGGCTGGCAATTGCTGAAGGCAAGCGACTTGAACGGTGACGGCGGCATCGGCGCCGGCGAGCTCCTTATTGTCCGTGACGGAATTGCGCTGTCGCTGCCGATGCTGTCGGATCTGCCCTATGTCCTGACGGTGCTGATGGCCGCGGCCGGTATGGCCATCGCGCTCGCCGCCGCGGGCTCACACCTCTTCACGCTCGCAGCCAGCCTCGCCGATGATCTTTACAAGGTGATCGACAGGCGGCTTACGGCCCTTCCGCGGCTCATGGCGGTCTGGGCGGCGATCGCCGCTACGGTGCTGAGCTTGGTCGTGTTTCTGC
>JBOHJE010000211.1:0-4577 GCA_050728375.1 Methyloceanibacter sp. | reverse complement strand
GCCTTTGAATCGACTCACCTCGACCTTCCCGCGACCGTTGAATTCCTCGCGCATGAGTTGATCCTTATGCGCATCGTCGCGCGCATAAAGCGTCTTGGCGCCTTGACTCAGCCGGTAGAGCGGGGGGACGGCGAGATAGAGATGGCCGCCGTCGATCAGTCCTCGCATCTCGCGATAGAAGAACGTGATGAGCAACGAGGCGATATGCGCGCCGTCGACGTCGGCGTCGGTCATGATCACCACCTTCTCGTAGCGCAGATCCTCCTCGCGGTAGCGTGTGCCCGTGCCGCAGCCCAGCGCCTGAATGAGATCGCTGAGGAGCTGGTTGTCCGCGAGCTTCGTGGAGCTCGCGCTCGCGACGTTGAGGATTTTGCCGCGCAAGGGGAGCACTGCCTGGGTCGCGCGGTCGCGGGCCTGCTTGGCCGAGCCGCCGGCTGAATCGCCCTCGACGATGAAAATCTCGGTACCGAGCGCGCCGCTCAGCGCGCAGTCGGCGAGCTTGCCTGGCAGCCGCAGACGCCGCGTTGCCGTCTGCCGGCCGATCTCCTTTTCCTTCTTGCGGCGAAGCCGCTCCTCGGAGCGATCGATCACCCAGTCGAGCAGGCGGTTCGCCTGCGCCGGATTGCCGGTCAGCCAATGGTCGAAGGAGTCGCGGATCGAATTCTCGACGATGCGAGCCGCCTCCTGGCTCGCCAGCCGGTCCTTGGTCTGGCCTTGGAACTCGGGCTCGCGGATGAACACCGACAGCATGGCCGCCGCTGTGCCGAGCGCATCCTCCGCCGTCACTTGCGCCACGCGCTTGTTGCCGGTGAGTTCGCCATAGGCGCGTAGGCCCTTGGTCAAGGCCGCGCGTAAACCGGCCTCGTGCGTGCCGCCGTCGGGCGTCGGCACCGTGTTGCAGTAAGAGCTCAGGAACCCGTCGTCGGTCGCGATCCAGGCGATCGCCCATTCCACCGAGCCGTGACCCTCGGGCCTCTCGATACGGCCCGCGAACACGTCGTTGACAACCGTCGTCTGTCCTTTGATGCGGTCTTCGAGAAAATCCTTGAGCCCGCCCGGAAAGTGGAAGACCGCCTCTTGCGGCGTGTCCTTGTCGGACGGCGTCGCGCATGACCAGCGGATCTCGACGCCGCGGAACAGATAGGCCTTGGAGCGCGCCATGCGGAACAGGCGCGCGGGGACGAAGGCGGCGCCCTTGCCGAAGATCTTGGGGTCGGGCCGGAAGCGCACCGTGGTGCCGCGCCGGTTTTTAACCGCCCCGAGACTCTTGAGCGGACCGTCGGACTTTCCGCGCGTGTAGGTCTGGCGATAGAGCTTTTGCCCGCGCGCCACTTCCACTTCGAGGGTCTCGGCCAGCGCGTTGGCGACCGAGACGCCGACGCCGTGCAGGCCGCCGCTCGTGGCATAGACCTTCGAGTTGAACTTCCCGCCTGCGTGCAGCGTGGTCATGATGACCTCGAGCGCGGACTTCTTCTTGAACTTCGGATGAGGATCGACCGGGATGCCGCGGCCGTTGTCGGTCACGCTGAGGAACCCGTCGGCCTCGAGCGCGACCTCGATGCGGCCCGCGTGGCCCGCGACCGCCTCGTCCATGGCGTTGTCGAGCACCTCCGCGAAGAGGTGGTGCATCGCTTTTTCGTCGGTGCCGCCGATATACATGCCGGGGCGGCGGCGGACCGGCTCAAGGCCCTCCAGCACCTCGATGTCGGCGGCGGTATAGGCGTGCTCACCGCCTCGGGAACCGGCAGCTTTTACCGTCTGCTTGGCCGGCTTCTGTCTCGGCTCTTGGTCGAACAGGTCTCGTGATGGAATGATCTTGCGCATCGTCCCTCGAGCCTCTCCTCATGCTGAGAAGCGGCCGGAGGCCCGCGTCTCGAAGCACGAGGCGTCACCCTTCGAGACGGCCACATGCGGACCTCCTCAGGGTGAGAAAAGAATCAACACCTTGTGGAACTTCCGGTTAGCTCGCACGCGCTTACGGCTTTTTCAAGAGCCACATCTGGCGTCAACCCCGGCGTAAGCCGGGTTCAGGAATAGTCGTCTGAGCGCGTGGCTCTGGATTCCGGCTTTCGCCGGAATGACCCCGGACAGCACCGGATGCGCATGGAACGCTCAGGCGATCTTGCCGCCGCCTTCCTTGGTAATGACCAGGACGGACGGGCGCGGCGGCATGTCGGGTTCGAAATCCGGCCAGCGCGTCGCCGGGTCCTCGAAGCTCGACACGCGCTCGAACCCCTTGAAGTCCAGCGTGCCGTCCGTGCCCGGATGCTGCACGGCCACGAACAGCGTCTCGCCGTCTGGCGTGAAGCAGGGGCCGCATAGCTCGGCGCCGACCGGAGCGCGGAAGAACAATCGCGATTTGCGCCGCTGCGCGCCGTCGACCTCCAGGCAATAGAGCCCGTCCGACTTGCTCGTCTTCGCCCAGTATTCCCCCTGATCGGTTGCGATCCACAATCTTCCTTCGCTATCTACGGTGGCGTTGTCGGGAGAGGCGAACCACCCGCTCGCCGAGGTTTCGGGGTTCCAGAGGGCGCCGACCTCGGCGATCGAGGGATCGCCGCACTTGACCAGCACCTCCCAGCGGAACTCGGCCGCCGCGTGGTCGCCGTCTGGGGGCACCAGCTCGACGATGTGACCGAACGAGTTCACCGCTCGCGGATTGGCCGGGTCGATCTCCTCCGCCTTGCGGTCCTTGTTGTTGGTCAGCAGCACGTAGACGCGACCGTTGACGGTATTGGGCTGTACGTCCTCCGGGCGGTCCATCGGCGTGGCCCCGAGCGCGTCCGCGGCAAGCCGTGCATCGATCACCACGTCAGCCTGGGAGTTGAAACCGAAGTCGGGGGTCAGCCAGATGTTGCCGAACACAATCGGCAGCCAGTGAACTGTTCCGTCGGCGTCAAAACGGGCAACCGACAGCGAGCCCTCCGACAGCAGCCGCATATTCGCCGCGCGGTCGTCGGGGTCATACCGGCCCTTCGACACGAACCGATAGACATAGTCGAAGCGTGCATCGTCGCCGCAATAGACGACGACGCGGCCGTCTTTGTTGAGCACCGTCTCCGCGCCTTCATGCCGGAACCTGCCGAGCGCCGTGTGCTTCACCGGCACCGAGTCCGGATCGAGCGGATCGATCTCCACGATCCAGCCGAAGCGGTTCGGCTCGTTCGGCTCCTTATCCACATTGAAGCGCTCGTGGAACTTGCCCCAGCCTTGCCACAGCCCGGGCACGCCGTAGCGTGCATAGCTCTTGGCCTGGTCCCCACCCAGGCCCTGCATGGGCATGTTCTCGGCGTCGCGCCGGTCGGTCCAGAAATAGCCGTGGAAGTTCTCCTCTGCGGTGAGATAGGTGCCCCAGGGGGTGAGGCCGCCCGCGCAATTGTTGAGCGTGCCGAGAATGCTCAAGCCGCTCGGGTCGGCGCGCGTTTTGAGCCGGTGATGCCCCGCCGCCGGTCCGTCGACGCGCATCGGCGTGACCAGCGGGCTGATGCGGCGGTTGTAATCGCTGTCGAGCACGGGGCGCCATGTATCGCCCTCGCGTGCGATCTCAACGATGGTCACGCCATGCGCCGCCATCTCGATGTCTACGAGCTCCGCCGTCATATCCTCGAAGCAGCATTCGTCCTGGCGCTTGAGCCCCGGGAACATCACCTCTTCGTTCGTATATTCGTGGTTGATGCAAAGCAACGCGCGGGTGCCGCTGTCATCGAGCGGGACGAAAGCGATGTAGTCGTTGTTATAGCCGAACTGCTTGAGCTGCGCGGCCGCGCTCTGCTTGCGGGGATCGAAGCGGGGGGAATCCGGGAAGAGGGGATCGCCCCACCTCAGCAGCACGTCTGCGCGACAGCCCTTGGCAAGGTGATGCGTCTCATCGATACCGGCCGCAAGCTCCTCAGAGTCCGGCGAGCTTGCGGCTGGCTCGCCGCGAACCTCGTCGCCCGCAAGCACCGGACCGAACAGGGACGAGGCGGCCGCCGTTCCGAGCATGCCACTCAACACCGCGCGGCGGCTGTAGCGCTTCAGGATGATGTCGCCGATCGCATCCCGGTCCGATGGGCTGAGCGGAATGTCGTCATGCGCCTCGAAGGCTTCGGCCCGGTTGCAGAAGTCGTCTGCTTTGCTCATATGCGTTCCAAACGTCGTGTGGGCGGTCCGAAACTAGTGACGCGCCGTGACAGATTTGCGAAGAGGATCATCGCATGGCTGAGAAGACCCCCGTCTGCAACTTCGACTGGAAAGCGCCAGCCTTCACGTTACTGGGCGTCGACGGCGAGACCTATAGTCTCGAAGACCTCCGCGGCCCTAACGGCACGCTAGTCATGTTCATCTGCAACCACTGCCCGTATGTGAAGGCGGTAATCGACCGCATCGTGCGCGACGCAAATGCGTTCAAGCCCTTGGGCGTGACCGCCGTGGCGATCTGCTCTAACGACGCCACGACCCATCCCGACGATTCCTTCAACAATATGAAGCGCTTCGCCAAGGAGCACGGCTTCACTTTCCCCTATGTGCACGACGAGAGCCAAGCCGTAGCGCGAGCCTACGACGCCGCCTGCACGCCCGACTTCTTCGGCTTCAAC
>JBOHJE010000210.1:0-5700 GCA_050728375.1 Methyloceanibacter sp. | reverse complement strand
TTCCTGTTGCAGAACCACCGGCCGACCGACCCCGCCTTCCAGGACATCATGAACATCAAGCAGAACGCGAACCGGGCCGCGGGCCTCGTGCGCCAGCTGCTTGCCTTCTCCCGCCAGCAGACCTTGCGCCCGCAGGTGCTCCAACTCGGCGACGTGCTCTCTGAGCTCTCCATCCTGCTCGGCCGGCTGCTTGGCGAGAATATCGAGCTCCGGCTGGACCAGTCGAG
Source organism: Methyloceanibacter sp. (assembly GCA_050728375.1). Lineage (GTDB taxonomy): Bacteria > Pseudomonadota > Alphaproteobacteria > Rhizobiales > Methyloligellaceae > Methyloceanibacter. The sequence goes on along the minus strand of JBOHJE010000210.1, from coordinate 5,473 downwards.
CGACCTCTGGCCGGTCAAAGCCGACCTCCACCAGTTCGAGCAGGTCATCATCAATCTCGCCGTCAACGCGCGCGACGCCATGCCCGACGGCGGCAAGCTCACGATCCGCACCGCCAATGTCAGCGAGCTTCAGTCCCGCGAGTTGGGGCCGCTCCACGTTGCGCCCGGCGAATATGTGCTCATCGAGGTGAGCGACTCTGGCTGCGGCATGAGCGAGGAGGTGAAGCAGAAGATCTTCGAGCCGTTCTTCTCCACCAAGGAGATCGGACGCGGCACGGGGCTCGGCCTCTCCACGGTCTACGGCATCGTTAAGCAGACCGGCGGCTATGTCTTCGTCGAGAGCGAGGAGGGCGGCGGCACCACCATGCGCGTCTACCTGCCGCGCTATGTCGAGGTGGAGACGGTGGCCGAGGCGGAGCCGGCGAAGGTTGAGCGGAAGCCGGAGAAGCCGAAGGACCTGACCGGCCGCGGCACCGTGCTACTGGTCGAGGACGAGGACGCGGTGAGAAGCTTCGCCGCCCGCGCGCTCGGCCAGCGCGGCTATCAGGTGCTTGAGGCAAGCACCGGCGCCGAGGCTCTCGACGTCTTCCAAAACCACAACGGCGAAGTCGACCTCGTGGTCAGCGACGTGGTCATGCCCGAGATGGACGGTCCCACTTTGATGAAGCGGCTCCGGCGCGAGCGGCCCGACCTCAAGATTATCTTCATCTCCGGTTATGCGGAAGACTCGTTCCGCCGCAATCTCGCCGAGAACGACGACTTCATGTTCCTGCAAAAGCCCTTCGATCTGAAGGAGCTGGCGGCGGCTGTGAAAGCGGCCCTCCAGGGCTAACAGCCGGCCCCTCACAACTGTTTGTAATTGCCCGGCTTGACCGGGCAATCTAGTAACCACCGACAGATTGTTCATAGCGAAATGGCGGGGTTACTGGGCGCCCGGTTGCGTGGGGCCTGAAAGTTCCTAACCTCGGATAGATTTGGAGCGGTTGCGTGCCGGATTACGAGATCGTGCCGCCGGAAGAGGACGGCGATTCGACCAGGCGGCGGCGCAAGAAGCCGAAGCTGCCCTGGCTCACCATCGAGCGCTATGGCGGGCGCCTGGTCTATGTCTGGTTCGGCATGCGCTTCGGCGCGCTGATGAAGCTGTTCGCGCGCGGCCGCTTCTCCTTCACCCTCAACTGCATTCCCGACTCGCTGGCACTGTTCCTGTGGGTGCCGTGGAACACGCCGCTCACCTGGATCTCCGAGGCCAAATACCGCAAGAAGGTCGAGGCGCTTCCGCTCGACCAGCCGCCGATCTTCGTCGTGGGACATTGGCGAAGCGGCACCACGCTGCTCCACGATCTCTTCTCCGAGGACCCGAACCTCGCCTACCCGACGACCTATGAGTGCTTCTTCCCGCACCACTTCCTGCTGACCGAAGGCAGGCTCGACCGCGTGTTCAAGATCCTGCTGCCGAAGCGGCGCCCGCAGGACGACGTTCCGGTCGGCTTCGACCGGCCGCAGGAGGAGGAGTTCGCCATGATCATGCTCGGCGAAGGCTCGCCCTACAACACCATGGCCTGGCCGCGGCTTGGACCGGCGCAGAGCGAATATCTCGAACTCAAAGGCCTGTCGGAAGCCAAGACCAAAAGTTGGGCAGACGCCTTTATGTGGTTCTACCGCCGCGTCCTGCTGAAGCACGGCAAGCGGCTGGTGATGAAGACGCCCGGCAACGCCGCACGGCTGAAAGTGCTGACCAAACTTTTCCCCGATGCGCGTTTCGTCTATATCGCGCGGAACCCGCTCGACGTGTTCCCCTCGACGGTGAAACTGTGGCGCGCGCTCTATTCGACGCAAGGGCTGCACAATCCGCCGAACCTCGAGCCCTGGCTCGACGATTACGTGCTCGACATGTATGCGCGGCTGACGCAGGCCTTCGAGGAGGACCGGCAGCTGATCCCTGAGGACCGTCTCGTCGAGATCCGCTACGAGGATTTGATCAAGGACCCGATCGGGGCCATGCGCGGCATCTACGAGCGGCTCGGCATCGGCCGCTTCGAGGAGGCCGAGGCGCCGATGCGCGCGATCCTCTCCGACCGCTCGGACCACAAGGTGTCCTCCTATCGAGTGCCGAGGTCGCTCGCACGCAAGATCGCCGCGCGACTCAAGCCCTTCATCGACCGCTACAACTATGCCGAGGCCGTCGAAGCCGCGATCGGGAGCGAGCCTTCGACGAAGGCTGGCGTCCGAGAGACCGAGCCGTCCTAGCCGGCGCCGGAATCGCAGCAGTGCGAGTCGTGATTCATCGCCTGGCCGCGCCACATGCGCTCAGCAGCGAAACGGTAGCGCATCTAAAATACGCATCTGCAGCGAAGCGGAAGCGCATGCTATTTGCGGTGATTTACCGGGGGTTGGCCGCGCTTTCGCCGCGGCGAGGCCAGAGCTTACTTGAGGATTCGCCCCGCCGCGTTTTATCAAGGACCTTGCGGTCGTCAGCGGGCTCCTGGCAGGGCCTCGTAATGACCCGGGCGGAAAGAACATTTGCCGCCTATATCCCCTTGGCGTATGTCAAGGGGCGCGCTACTATGGCGCGCATGGCCCAAGGAAGGCAAAAGTCGCGTTACCTTCGGTTTGCCGAGTGGATCGGCGTCGCCGATGCCGTTTACATTGTGTATTCATGGTGGACGGCTAAGGCGGCACTCATCCCGCTGCTTGTCTCAGTGGTCACTGGGGTGAGCGCCATGGCAGAACATGTCCCACTGTACATGGCCATCCTGGTGACAGTAAGTGCCTTCTTCCTGACTAGTGGTGCGATACTCTTTACTTCTGCGATCTATGATCGCTTCACACCACGAAACAAATTTCAATTTGTTTCGTTCACCCCCGCCTTAAAAGGTCAAGTGAAGGATGGCGTACCAACAATACTTGGGGTAAGGGGGAAGCTAGAATTTATAAACAATGCAAAGTTCCCTATTTCTTACATAATTGATGATATACGATTGTCTATCGACAAACGTATTGAGTATAACGAAGTATACGCAAACAGGGGAATAGTTATTGATCCTGGCCAGCCCGCAACGTTCTTTACTCACAGAATAGAGTTCGGTCACCCAATAGAAGTGCCTGAAGAACCGAAGAATATACCGGGACGCTTAACTTTTTCTGTCCGCTATGGCCGCCCGGGGAAAGAAAAGTTTCCAATCAACCGGCGTCTGCGACTTGATACCAACCTAGACAGGGAAAAATTTCCCGCATTGCCATTTCATTGGTTCCATGAGGCTGAACACAATGCCGAAACAACCTAGAACGGACAAAAGCCTTTTTAATCGACTATTACAAGTAATGGCTACTGGGAAGCCCTTGGAAAAGCATGGAGGAGAAGCTGGAACATCAGCCAAGGCTCCTTCCGAAGGTTGTGACGATACTCAAACTCCCAAAGGTACTTCTGCAAGTGCTTCGCGGAAACCCAAACGTAAGTCCCGTTGATGCCGCGCTTAAGGGCACCCCAGAAGCCTTCGATGGTGTTGGTATGAGCATGGCCGCGCACCCATTCCTTGGCCAGATGGTTCACAGAGGCGTGCTGGTAGCGATCCCAGCCGAGGTTCACGAGCGTCGGGGCTTCGTCCGTCATCACGCGAGCGCCGGGGCGTACCCACTCCGCTACGTGGGGCCAAATGCTTCGCCTAGATCTGTCGGGGATGACGCAGGTTATGAGGTCGCCGCCTTTGCGCTCGACCATGCCAAGCACGATCTTCTTGTCCCCTTTGCCAGCCTTGTCGCGACCGCCGATGAACGCCTTGTCGATTTCGACCGGCGGGCGACCGGGGCCGCCAAGCCGCGAATCACCATCAACCCATCCCATGTACTTGCGGATTTCGTGGCCCATGCGCCAAGCCGTCTTGTACGTCACGCCGATCTGGCGTTGAATTTCCTTTGCGCTCAAGCCGTTGCGGGTCGCACAAAAAAGGAACATAACGTAGAACCACGTCCGCAGAGGCGTGCGCGAGCGCCAGAAAGGCGTTCCGGCCATTGGGTGAATATGGTGGCCACAATTGCAGGTATAGGCCGGAAGTTTTTTCAGTTTATGGAATGTTCCGATCTGACCGCACTTAGGGCACACAGGCTCCTTGCTGTACCTAGTCTCGAAAAGATGCGCCAAGCAGGCGTCATCGTCGGGGTACGTCTCAAGGAATTGTTTGATAGTCCAGCTTTTGGCCATAGCACCCTCCGTCGAATACTAATATGGGGTACTGGCCAGCATACGTCAAGGGGATATATCCGACATTTGCGAACATAGAACAAAACGTGTACACTTTTGCCTGCCCACCCGCCGTGGCCCCCGCCAGAGGCCGGAGGGGTCGGCGAACGCCGGGTGGACAGTTTATTGGGCATCGTTGCCAGCCGAAGCAGGCTTGTGAAATAAGGGAGAATACCCATGTCGAACGTCGCGCTGCGCCTTGTCGATGGAGTTGAGATGGATAAGGAGAAGGCGCTCGAGGCGGCGATCTCCCAGATCGAGCGGAACTGCGGCAAAGGATCGATCATGCGCCTCGGCCAGAACGAGAAGGCCGTCGAGGTCGAAGCGATCTCCACGGGTTCTCTCGGTCTCGACATCGCGCTCGGCATCGGCGGGCTGCCCCGCGGCCGCGTCGTCGAGATCTACGGCCCCGAATCCTCGGGGAAGACCACGCTCGCGCTGCACGTCGTCGCCGAGGCCCAGAAGAAGGGCGGCATCTGCGGCTTCATCGATGCGGAGCACGCGCTCGACACCGTCTATGCGCGGAAGCTCGGCGTCGATCTCGAGCAGCTTTTGATCTCCCAGCCCGACACCGGCGAGCAGGCTCTCGAGATCACCGACACGCTGGTGCGCTCCGGCGCCATCGACGTGCTCGTGGTCGATTCGGTCGCGGCGCTGACGCCCAAGGCCGAGCTCGAAGGCGAGATGGGCGACATGCAGATGGGCAGCCAGGCGCGGCTGATGAGCCAGGCGCTGCGCAAGCTCACGGGATCGATCTCGAAATCGCGCTGCATGGTGATCTTCATCAACCAGATCCGCATGAAGATCGGCGTCATGTTCGGCTCGCCCGAGACCACGAGCGGCGGCAACGCGCTGAAATTCTATGCCTCCGTGCGCCTCGATATCCGCCGCATCGGCGCCATCAAGGAGCGCGAGGAGGTGGTCGGCAACCAGACCCGCGTCAAGGTGGTGAAGAACAAGGTAGCGCCGCCCTTCAAGCAGATCGAGTTCGATATCATGTATGGCGAAGGCGTGTCGAAAACCGGCGAACTGATCGATCTCGGCGTTAAGGCCGGCATCGTCGAGAAGTCCGGCTCCTGGTTCTCCTTCGAGTCCGAGCGCATCGGCCAGGGCCGCGAGAACGTCAAAGCCTTTCTGAGACAGAACAAATCTGTCGCCCAGGCGATCGAGAAAGCCATCCGTGAGAATGCCGGCATCCTTGCGGGCCGCATCATGGGCGAGGTCGAGGCGGACACC
>JBOHJE010000209.1:0-3128 GCA_050728375.1 Methyloceanibacter sp. | reverse complement strand
CAACAATTTCGGCAGAATCGCCGCCGTCTTTACGCCCTTATTCTTGACCACGGCGAACCAGAACTCGCCCTTGCCGGTATCGCGCTTCTCGCATTGATCGAGACTCGTCAGCCCAGCCGATTTGAGGAATCCCCGGACCGCCTGATCCGGCGCGCCGACGCGCGGCCCCCGCTTCTCCTCGGTGACGTCGGGCTGCGCCGGCGGCACGCCGTCCACCACGAGCGTCAACCGACGCGGCGTCGTATAGGCATTCGCCTCCGTGGCCGCGAGGCCGGCCGCCTCGAGCTTCTCGGTGACGAGACGCTTCAGGTCCTCGCCAGCGCGCGCCTGCATGCGCGCCGGAATCTCCTCGGAGAACAGCTCGATCAGCAGTTCGGCCATGATCAGGCGGCGCCCTTCTGGCTCGCCAGCCACGCCTCGCAGCAGCCCTTGGCGAGCGCGCGCACGCGGCCGATATAGGCCTGGCGCTCGGTGACGGAGATGACGCCGCGCGCATCCAGCAGGTTGAAGATGTGGCTCGCCTTCATGCACTGATCATAGGCCGGCAGGGCGAGCGGCGCCCGATTGGCGCCGGCGCCGTCGGCACCCAGCAGCATCCGGCACTCTTCCTCCGCGTCGACGAAGTGGCGCAGCAGCCGGTCGGTCGTCGCAAGTTCGAAGTTGAAGGCGGAGAACTCGCGCTCCGACTGCAGGTAGACATCGCCGTAGCGGACGTTGCCGGCTCCGTTCATGCCGTTCCAATCGAGATCGAACACGTTCTCGACGCCCTGCACATACATCGCCAGCCGCTCCAGGCCGTAAGTCAGCTCGGTCGAGACCGGATCGCACTCGATGCCGCCGACCTGCTGGAAGTAGGTGAACTGGCTCACCTCCATGCCGTCGAGCCAGACCTCCCAGCCGAGCCCCCAGGCGCCGAGCGTCGGGCTCTCCCAATCGTCCTCGACGAAGCGGATGTCATGGTTCTTGGGGTCGATGCCGATTGCATAGAGGCTGTCGAGATAGAGGTCCTGGATGTCGGGAGGCGACGGCTTCAGGATCACCTGGAACTGGTAGTAGTGCTGGAGGCGGTTCGGGTTCTCGCCGTAGCGCCCGTCCTTCGGGCGCCGCGAAGGCTGCACATATGCCGCACGCCAGGGCTTGGGACCAAGTGCGCGCAAGGTCGTGGCTGGGTGAAAAGTGCCCGCCCCCATCTCCATGTCGTAAGGCTGAAGGATGACGCAGCCCTGCTCGGCCCAGAAGCGCTCGAGCGTCAGGATCAGATCCTGGAACGACGGGGCCTCAGTCCTGACAGGCGAACTTCCAATGTCCTTGCGGCGTTCGTTCATCGGTAGAAGCTTCTTGTCTCATTGCCCGGCTTGCCCCGCCGGTGGTGCCGAAGCCTTCAAGTCCTGGTTGCAGCGTCCCGGAACCCTTCGGCGGGGCAAAGACCGGGCAATCCCGCACTCCCGGCACTCGCTATCAATCGTGACCAGTGATTACTGGATTCCCGCCTTCGCGGGAATGACAACTTTCCTTGATCGCCGGGACAAGCCAGCGCATTGGCTCCGGCGCAAGCAATTGATGAACCGTCAATGCTGGGCGCGGTGGCCACGCTTAGGGTGGTAAATGCCGGTGGATGGGTCGCGCTCGAGGGGCACGGTGCGCTCCGCCTCGTGTTGCTCCATCGCCTTCTTGGCGGCCTTGAGCTCGGCCGCGATGCGCCCCTGCTCCTGCCGCAGCCACCGCATCGCTAGAACCAATCCCGCGCCGGCTGCAATAAGAATCAAGACCTGGGGCATGGCTCTCAGAACCCGAAGCGCGACCAAAGCGCGCGTGCCTCGATAGCGGAAATGGCATCGGCGGCAAGGCCGCCCGGCGACGCGAAGCCGAACTCGAACGCGCCGAGCTCCGAGAAAACGCCCCGCTTGCGGCGAAACCACGAAGTCGGCGCCGTCACCAGCTTGAAGCGCACGTCATCGCCGAACACCTCGCGCATCTTGGTGCGGAGGTCCGAGAGCCCATCGATGAGGCCGAGCTCGAGCGCGGTCTTGCCCGACCAGAACTCGCCGGTGAACAGCTCGTGGTCCGGCTTGCTGAGCTTCCCGCCGCGCCGCTCCTTAACCAAATCGATGAACGCCTGATGCACATCGCGCTGGATCGTCTTTATGCGCTCGACGTCCTCGGGTTTCTCGGGCAAGAAAGGATCAAGCGTGTCCTTGTTGTGGCCAGCGGTATAGACGCGGCGCTGCACGCCAATCTTGTCGATCAACCCGGTGAAGCCGAACGTGGAGGTAATCACCCCGATCGAACCGATGATCGAACTTTGGTCGGCATAGATCTCGTCGCCTGCAAGCGACAGCATGTAGCCGCCGGACGCGGCGACATCCTCGGCGAAGACGTAGACCTTAAGACCCTTCTCCTCGGCAAGCGACCTGATGCGTCGATAGATCAGCGTGGACTGGACGGCAGAGCCGCCCGGCGAGTTGATCTGAATGGCGACGGCCTTGGCGCCGCGCAAGGCGAAGGCCTTTTCGATGGCCGTGGCGCTAGTGCCTAGCGAGAGGCCGGGCTTCAGCGGCGTGGTCATGCCGATCGCGCCGCTGAACCGGAGTACAGGAACCAGAGGCCTCGACTTGATCCAGGAGGCCGGGAGGAAGCTCTTCAGGCTTTTGGACCAGCCCGCATCGGAGGGTACGTTCATCAATTCACCGTACAGCGCCGCCATGCCAAATCAAGGCGCCGTCCGAAATCTGTCCCAATAATGGCCAGATCGGGGCGGGGCTAAGCCTCTGGTTAACGCAGTCTCTAGTGCATACATCATCGGGACCAGAGTGCTTGGTATAATGGCGCTTCAAGGTGGGCACACCACCTCGAGCAGCGGTTTCTGCCGAGGGCCGCTACGCACTTTTCCAGGAGGAAATGATGAGCAAGCTTGCAACTCTGCTTGTGCCAGTGGGGGCGTTGGCGCTCGCCTTCGTCTCGGTTTCCCCGAACTCGGCGGAGGCCGGTTGGCGCCGCGGTTGGGGCTGGGGCGGACCCGGCGTGAACGCCTACATCGGACCGCGCTGGGGCTATTACGGTCCCCGCTACTACCGCCCCTACCGCCACAGCTACTACGGCTATCCCTACGCCCATTATCCCTATTGGCG
>JBOHJE010000208.1:0-6346 GCA_050728375.1 Methyloceanibacter sp. | reverse complement strand
CCGCAAGGCTGTCAGCTCATGCTCAAGCTTGACGCAAGGATCAGCCCCGTCGGAGATCGAAGATGGCGCGCTGCGGGCGGCGCTCGCTCCCTTCGCCGCCGAGCTGACAAGTTTCGAGCTTTAGGTTGACCACGGCTCCGAGAACCGACTGCCGCTGCCCTGGGCCGTAGGCGCCTTCTATGTCGAGGGGGGCAACAAGACCTTCGCGCCGGTTTTACGATTTCCTGGAGACCCCCCGCCGCCCAGGTCCTGCTCCCGCTTCTGCCGCAGGCCGGCGCAAGCTCGGATCTGATCTTCGGTGTCGTGGCCTACAGCCTTGAAAAGAGTCGCCTGGTTTTTGCCATCGCCGATTACGATCTCGACTTTCATGACAGGATCCGCTAGGCGCTATGTTGGACTTCACCGCCCGTACTCCGGAGTTTCACCCGGAGCGACATGGTTACAATGCGCCGCAGCCCGCGCCTCGACACGGTTGCCGCGGCGCTGTATGGGTCGCGCTGTAGGTCTTGTCGCCACTAAGCGACCGAATAGAGTCCGCCAAAGCCCAGATGTCAGAGCTGCTGCTGGAGCTGTTCTCCGAAGAGATCCCCGCGCGGATGCAAGGCCGCGCGCGCGAGGATCTGGCCAGGATTCTCGGCGAGAAGCTGAAGGCGGCCGGGCTCGATTTCGAGGAGATCAGGACCTTCGCCACGCCGCGGCGTCTCGTCGCCGTGGTCGACGGCCTGCCGAAGCGATCGCCCGATATCCGCGAGGAGCGCAAGGGCCCCCGCGTGGATGCGCCGGAAGCCGCTCTCAAAGGCTTCCTCAAATCCGCTGGCTTGAACTCGGTCGACCAGGCCGAGCACCGCGAGGACAAGAAGGGCAACTACTATGTGGCACTGCTCGAAAAGCGCGGACGCGCCACGCGGGACGTCATCGCCGAGATCGTGCCAGAGATCGTGCGCGGCTTCCCCTGGCCCAAGTCGATGCGCTGGGGGAACGACAAGCTCCGCTGGGTGCGCCCGCTGCATTCCATCCTTTGCCTATTCGACGGTAACGTGGTCGATTTCGAGATCGATGGCATCAAGAGCGGCTCCGAGACATGTGGGCACCGCTTCATGTCGCCCAAGCCCTTCGCTGTGACCGGCTTTCCGGACTACGCCCGCAAGCTGCTGAAAGGATTCGTGGTTCTCGACGGCGAGGAGCGCGCAAAGCGCATCCTCGACGGCGCGCGGAAACTCGCGGCCGAGGAAAAGCTCGAGCTGATCGGAGACGAGCCCCTTCTTGCCGAGAACGCGGGTCTCACCGAATGGCCCGTGCCGCTCATGGGTAAGTTCGACCAGGAGTTCCTCGCCGTGCCGCCGGAGGTGCTGGCGACCTCGATGAAGGCGCACCAGAAATGTTTCTCGCTCCGCGGGCGAGACGAGCTCGCCAACCGGTTCATATTGGTCGCCAATCTCGAAGCGGAAGACGGCGGCAAAGCCATCGTCGAAGGCAACGAGCGCGTCATCCGTGCGCGGCTCGCCGACGCCAGTTTCTTCTTCGAGCAGGACCGCAAGGTCGGGCTCGAGGCGTGGGTGCCTAAGCTGAAAGAGATCACCTTCCACGAGAAGCTCGGCAGCCAATACGACCGCATCCAGCGCGTACGGATGCTCGCACGCGAGCTTGCTCCGCTGGCCGGCATCGATCCCGACCTCGCCGAGCGCGCCGCGATCCTCGCCAAGTCCGATCTGGTGAGCGGCATGGTCGGCGAGTTCCCCGAGCTGCAAGGGGTGATGGGCCGCTACTACGCGCTCGACCAGCAGGAGAACCCTGCGGTCGCGAACGCCATCGCCGCTCATTACAAGCCCTTGGGTCCAACCGAAGAGGTGCCGCGCGAGCCGATCGCCATCGCCGTGGCGCTCGCCGACAAGCTCGACACGCTGGTCGGCTTCTGGGCCATCGACGAGAAGCCGACCGGCTCTAAGGACCCTTACGCGCTCCGCCGCGCCGCGCTCGGCGTCATCCGCATCGTTGTCGAGAATGGTATCCGGTTGTCACTACTCGAAACTTTCGAGTGCAACCGTCGGGGCGCACCGACGACGCTCGGTATGCTTGCGTCATTGTTCAACTCCCTATCCGATGCAAAGTGGGCGACCACTAAGTCTTCTCTCCTCTCCTTCTTCGCCGACAGGCTGAAGGTCTATCTCCGTGATCAGGGCGCGCGGCACGATCTGGTAGATGCTGTGTTCGCGCTGGGCGGCGACGACTTGCTAATGATCGTGCGCCGGGTCGAGGCGCTCGGCCGCTTCCTCGACACCGAGGACGGCGAGCATCTCCTCACCGGCACCAACCGCGCCATCAACATCCTGCGCATCGAGGAGAAGAAGGGCGGCCGCGCCTACGGCCAGCCACCAAGCTCGAAGCTGCTCGAATTGCCCGAGGAGAAGGCGCTGGCCAAAGCCGTCGATGAGGTCGAGAAGGAAGCTGCCGACGCTATCGAGAAAGAGGACTTCGAGGCAGCGATGGCGGCGATGGCTAGGCTCCGCGCGCCGGTCGATGCCTTCTTCGACCACGTTACGGTCAATGCCGACGACAAGAAGCTGCGCGAGAATCGCTTGCGCCTGCTGAATCGCATTCGCGCGACGACCGAGACCGTCGCCGACTTCTCCAAGATCGCGGGGTGATTCTTTGTCATTCTCGTGAAGGTGGGGAATCAGTAACCACTGGCCGCGGATGATAAGCTTCGCTGGGGGTTACTGGATTGCCCGGTCAAGCCGGGCAATGACATGAAGGGATTTGGTCATGTCCGCAACCATCAGCCTCATCACGCTCGGCGTAGCGGATATCGCCAAGTCGACCGCGTTCTATGAGAAGCTCGGCTTCGTCCTGTCCAAAGCCGCGAGCCAAGAGAGCGTGAGTTTCTTCCCTGCCGGAGCCGTGGTGCTCGCGCTGTGGAGCCGCGAGGCGCAGATCGAGGACGCCCAGGCCGGCGCGCTATGGACGGGCAATGGAGGAATCTGCGTCGCGCAGAATTTTGCTAGCGAGCGCGAAGTCGATGAAACGATGGCGAAAGCGAAGGCCGCCGGGGCGCGCATCGTGAAGCCGGCGGAAAAGACTTTCTGGGGCGGCTATAACGGCTACTTCTCCGACCCCGACGGTCATCTGTGGGAAATCGCCTTCAATCCGGATTGGCCTCTCGACAAGAATGGACGCGTCGAACTGCCCAAATGAGCGTGCCACGTTACCTCTTCGTCTACGGCACGCTCCGATCTGAGAGCGCGCATCCGATGGCCCATCGCCTCCGCACGGGCGCCAAGTTCGTCGGCAAGGCAAATGCTCCCGGCCTCCTTTACGATCTCGGCGCCTATCCCGCCGCTGTCTTCTCGACCGGCGCGAAGCGTCATGTCATCGGCGACGTCTTCGAGCTTGCGCCGGGCGACAAGCTCCTGGCTGAGCTTGACGCTTACGAAGGCACCGACTCCCTCTATGCGCGCACGTCCCTCGAGGTGACGCTGGAGGACGGCCGCACGATCGAGGCCTGGACCTATGGCGTCCGCGAGGCTCCGAATACGAAGCTCATCTTGGGCGGAGACTTCATCGTGCATTGGAACCAGCGCAATCCTCGGCCCGTTCCTTCTTAACCCTTCCCTCACACCTGTTTGTGCGAAGCCCTCCGGGCGTCTAAAAGGTCAGCCTTGCGCCGGAATTTGGAGCGACCGATGAGTGAAGCCGTGGTGACCGATAAGGCCGCGCCGAAATGGGTCTTTACGTTCGGCGGCGGCCGCGCGGACGGCTCCGCCGCGGACAGGGACCTGCTCGGTGGCAAGGGCGCCAACCTTGCCGAGATGTCGCGGCTCGGTCTGCCGGTTCCGCCCGGCTTCACCGTCTCGGCTGAAATGTGCTCGGTCTATTACGAGCTTGGCCGCAAGCTTCCCGACAAGCTCATGCCGATGGTGAGCGATGCGCTGGACGAAGTGGGCCGAATCACCGGCGCGGCCTTCGGCGATGTCGACAATCCGCTGCTCGTCTCCGTCCGCTCGGGCTCGCGCGCCTCGATGCCGGGGATGATGGACACCGTGCTCAATCTCGGCCTCAACGATCAGACCGTCGAAGGCCTGGCGCGACGCGCCTCCGACCCCCGCTTCGCCTACGACACCTATCGCCGCTTCATCCAGATGTATGCGGACGTCGTGCTCGGCATCGACCATGGACTGTTCGAGGAGATCGTGGAGAACTACAAACATCTCAAGGGCTTCGAGTTCGATACGGACATGACGGCCGACGACTGGTCGAAGATCGTGAGCCGCTTCAAGGCGCTCGTCGAGCGCGAGCTCGGCCGGCCCTTCCCGCAGGATCTGCACGAGCAGCTTTGGGGCGCGATCGCCGCGGTGTTCGGCTCGTGGCAGAACGCGCGCGCCATCGCCTATCGGCGACTACACGACATTCCGGACGACTGGGGCACCGCCGTCACTATCCAAGCCATGGTGTTCGGCAACCGCGGCGACAACAGCGCGACGGGCGTCGTCTTCACCCGCAATCCCTCGACCGGAGAGAAGGTGCTCTTCGGTGAGTTCCTCGTGAACGCGCAAGGCGAGGACGTGGTCTCGGGCCTGCGCACGCCGCAGCCTCTGACCGAGGCGGAGAGGCGGGCCTCCGGCAACAACAGCAAGCCGTCGCTCGAAAGCCTCATGCCGGAGGCTTTCGCCGAGCTCAAGGAGGCTTGCAGCAGGCTCGAGGCCCGCTTCAGCGACATCCAGGACATCGAGTTCACCGTGCAGGAAGGCAAGCTCTTCATGCTGCAAACGCGTGCAGGCAAGCGCTCGACGCAGGCCGCGTTGAAGATTGCCGTCGACATGGCGGCGGAAGGGCTTATCACCCGCGAGCAGGCCGTAACGAGTCTAAACCCGGCGCAGCTCGACCAACTTCTGCACCCCACGCTCGATCCCAATGCCGAGAAGACGGTGCTCGCCAGGGGCTTGCCCGCATCTCCCGGCGCCGCGACGGGCGAGCTCGTGTTCGACGCCGACGAGGCGGCGCACCTCAAGGCGCAAGGACACACGGTTGTGCTCGCGCGGATCGAGACCTCGCCCGAGGACGTGCAAGGCATGCACGCCGCCGCCGGCATCGTCACCACGCGCGGCGGCATGACGAGCCATGCCGCGGTCGTGGCGCGCGGCATGGGGCGGCCTTGCGTCGTCGGCGCCGCCGCCGTCCAGATCGACCTCGAGCGAGAAACCTTGGAGGTAGGAGGCACGCGGCTTCACAAGGGTGACGTCATCACCATCGACGGATCGACCGGCGAGATCATCAAGGGTCGCGTGGCCATGCGCGAGCCGGATCTCTCCGAGGATTTCAATACGTTGATGAAATGGGCCGACGGCTTCCGCCGTATGCAGGTTCGCGCGAATGCCGATACGCCGGCCGATGCCCGCCAAGCCCGCGCCTTCGGCGCAGAGGGCATCGGGCTCTGCCGCACCGAGCATATGTTCTTTGAGGAGAACCGCATCCTCGCCATGCGCGAGATGATCCTCGCCGAGGATCAGGAGGCGCGCCGCAAATCTCTGGCGAAGCTCCTGCCGGCGCAACGGCAGGGCTTCATCGAGCTGTTCGAGATCATGTCCGGGCTGCCGGTAACCATCCGCCTGCTCGATCCGCCTCTGCACGAATTCCTGCCGCAGACCGACGAGGCGATCGCCGAGGTCGCCGCCAACATGGACGTGAGCCCCGCGAGGCTGAAGCGCCGCGTGGCGGTCCTCAGCGAGTTCAACCCCATGCTCGGTCAACGCGGCGCGCGTCTTCTGGTGAGTTATCCCGAGATCGTGGAAATGCAGGCCCGCGCTATCTTCGAGGCGGCGATCGAGGCGGGCAAGGCGCTGCGTGAGCGGGTCATCCCAGAGATCATGGTGCCGCTCGTCGCCGCGAAGGCCGAGCTCGATCTGGTGAAGGCGCGAATCGCGGCGACTGCCCGCACCGTGGAAAAGGAGCGGGAGACGAGCGTCGCCTTCGCGGTGGGCACCATGGTCGAGTTGCCCCGCGCCTGCCTGATGGCGGGGGAAATTGGCGAAAGCGCCGAATTTTTCTCGTTCGGCACCAATGACCTGACCCAAACCACCTTCGGCCTCAGCCGAGACGATGCGGGGCGATTCCTGGGCGAGTATGCCGAGAAGGGAATCATCACACACGATCCGTTCATGACGCTCGACGGAGCCGTGAAGGAACTCGTCGAGATCGCGGCGCAGAGAGGCCGGAAGGTTCGTCCCGACCTGAAGATCGGGCTGTGCGGCGAGCATGGGGGAGACCCCGACTCGATCGCATTCTGCGAGAAAGCGGGCCTGAACTATGTGTCGTGCTCGCCCTACCGCGTGCCGGTGGCGCGGCTCGCGGC
>JBOHJE010000207.1:0-7465 GCA_050728375.1 Methyloceanibacter sp. | reverse complement strand
ATTCTTATGTTCTGACTTTGCATCTCAATGGCCTCAAATTGAGGAGCGCGCCCGAGAGGCGCGCTCCTTGCTTCTTACTCGATGATCGACGCCACGACGCCGGCGCCCACGGTGCGGCCGCCTTCGCGAATGGCGAAACGGAGTTTCTCCTCCATGGCGATCGGCACGATCAGCTCGACGGTCATGGCGATGTTGTCACCCGGCATCACCATCTCGGTGCCTTCCGGCAGCTGCACGACACCGGTCACGTCGGTGGTGCGGAAGTAGAACTGCGGACGGTAATTGCCGAAGAACGGCGTATGCCGGCCGCCCTCCTCCTTGGTGAGGATGTAGGCCTCGGCCTTGAACTTGGTGTGCGGCTTGACCGAGCCTGGCTTCGCCAACACCTGGCCGCGCTCCACGCCCTCGCGGTCCACGCCGCGCAACAGGCAGCCGACATTGTCGCCGGCCTCACCCTGATCGAGTAACTTGCGGAACATCTCGACGCCGGTCACGGTGGTCTTGGTGGTCGGCTTGATGCCGACGATCTCGACCTCCTCGCCGACCTTGATCACCCCACGCTCGATTCGCCCCGTGACCACGGTGCCGCGGCCCGAGATCGAGAACACGTCTTCGATCGGCATGAGGAATGGCTTGTCCTTCGGACGGTCGGGCTGCGGGATGTAGGCGTCGACGGCCTCCATCAGAGCCAGGACCGAGCCCTTGCCCATCTCGTCGTTCTTGCCTTCCAGCGCGGCCAAGCTCGAACCCTTGACGATCGGAATCTCGTCGCCGGGGAATTCGTACTTGGAGAGCAG
The DNA here is from genome assembly GCA_050728375.1 of Methyloceanibacter sp. Taxonomy (GTDB): domain Bacteria; phylum Pseudomonadota; class Alphaproteobacteria; order Rhizobiales; family Methyloligellaceae; genus Methyloceanibacter. Next base: position 6,668 of record JBOHJE010000207.1, on the reverse strand, counting down.
CTCGCGGACTTCGAGCTCGACCAGATCCAGAAGCTCCGGATCGTCGACCATGTCGACCTTATTGAGATAGACCACCAGCGCCGGCACGCCGACCTGGCGGGCGAGCAGGATGTGCTCGCGCGTCTGGGGCATCGGGCCGTCGGCGGCGGACACGACTAGGATGGCGCCGTCCATCTGCGCCGCGCCCGTGATCATGTTCTTCACATAGTCGGCGTGGCCGGGACAGTCGACATGGGCGTAGTGCCGCTTGTCGGTCTCGTATTCCACATGCGCGGTTGAGATGGTGATGCCGCGCGCCTTCTCCTCCGGCGCCTTGTCGATCTGATCGTAGGCGGTGAACGTCGCGCCACCCTTTTCGGCCAACACCTTGGTGATCGCGGCCGTCAGTGTCGTCTTGCCGTGATCGACGTGACCAATGGTTCCGATGTTGCAATGCGGCTTGGTCCGCTCGAATTTTGCCTTAGCCATGCTGGCTCTCCATCCTTCCAATCAAAATCAAACTCATGCGCCTGACGACGATCAGGCGAACTTGGCCTGCACTTCTTCCGCCACCGCCTGCGGCACCTGGGCGTAATGGTCGAACTGCATGGTGAACTGCGCGCGGCCCTGGCTCATGGAGCGCAGCGTGTTCACGTAGCCGAACATATTAGCGAGCGGGACCATCGCGTTAATCACCGCGGCATTGCCCCGGCTCTCCTGCCCGCGCACCTGGCCTCTGCGGCTCGTGAGGTCGCCGATGATGCCGCCCACATAATCCTCGGGCGTCACCACCTCGACCCGCATCATCGGCTCGAGCAGCTTCGGGCCGGCCTTCAGCGCGCCCTCGCGGAACGCCGCGCGGCTCGCGATTTCGAAGGCCATCACGCTCGAATCGACGTCGTGATAGGCGCCGTCGGTGAGCGTGACCTTGACGTCGAGGATCGGGAAGCCGGCAAGCACACCGGCGTCGATGACGCTCTGCACGCCCTTGGCGACGCCCGGGACGTATTCCTTGGGCACGTTGCCTCCGACAACCTTGTTCTCGAACTCGTAGCCTTTGCCCTGCTCGTTGGGCTCGATCGTAAGCTTCACCCGCGCGAACTGGCCCGAGCCGCCGGTCTGCTTCTTGTGGGTGTAGTCGACATCCGCCCGCTTGGAGACCGTCTCGCGATACGCGACCTGCGGCGCACCGACATTGGCCTCGACCTTGAACTCGCGACGCATGCGGTCGACGATGATGTCGAGATGCAGCTCGCCCATGCCCTTGATGATGGTCTGGCCTGACTCGTGGTCCACCGAGACCCGGAATGAGGGATCTTCCTGCGCGAGACGGTTGAGCGCGACGCCGAGCTTCTCCTGGTCGCCCTTGGTCTTGGGCTCGACGGCGACCTCTATCACCGGCTCCGGGAACTCCATCCGCTCCAGGATCACGGGCTTGCCCATATCGCAGAGCGTGTCGCCGGTCGTCACGTCCTTGAGGCCGGCGATGGCGACGATGTCGCCCGTGAAGGCCTCCTTGATGTCCTCGCGGTGATTGGCATGCATCAGGAGCATGCGGCCGATACGCTCCTTCTTCTCCTTCACCGTGTTGAGCAGCGTCGTGCCGGACTCGACCTTGCCGGAATAGACGCGGCAGAAGGTGAGCGAGCCGACGAACGGGTCGTTCATGATCTTGAAGCCGAGCATGGACAGCGGCGCGTCGTCCGACGGATCGCGCGTGACCTCGTCGCCCGTCTTGAGGTCGATGCCCTGAACCGGGGGGACGTCGAGAGGCGACGGCAGGTAGTCCACGACCGCGTCCAGCATGGGCTGCACGCCCTTGTTCTTGAACGCCGAGCCGCAGAGGATCGGGACGAAGGCGAGCGAGATCGTGCCCTTCCGGATCAGCGCCTTGAGCCCGGCCTCGTCGGGCCGATTGCCCTCGAGATAGGCTTCCATCGCGGCCTCATCGACATCAACGGCCAGCTCGACCAGCTTCTCGCGATACTCCTCGGCGGTGGCGAGCAGATCGGCGGGAATCTCCTCGTCGCGGAACGACGCGCCGAGGGACTCGTCATCCCAGACCACGGCCTTCATGCGCACGAGGTCGATGATGCCGGTGAAATTGTTCTCAGAGCCAATCGGCAGTTGAAGCACGATCGGCTTGGCGCCGAGGCGATCCTTCACCATCTGGACCGAGAGGAAGAAATCGGCGCCGATCTTGTCCATCTTGTTGACGAAGATCATGCGCGGCACGCCGTATTTGTCGGCTTGACGCCACACCGTCTCGGTCTGCGGCTCGACGCCTTGGTTGGCGTCGAGCAGCGCTACGGCGCCGTCGAGCACGCGCAGTGAGCGCTCCACCTCGATGGTGAAGTCCACGTGACCGGGCGTGTCGATGATGTTGATGCGCTTGTCCTTCCAGAAGGCCGTAGTCGCGGCCGACGTGATGGTGATGCCGCGCTCCTGCTCCTGCTCCATCCAGTCCATGGTGGCAGCGCCGTCATGCACTTCGCCGATCTTGTGGCTCTTGCCCGTGTAATAGAGGACACGCTCGGTGGTCGTGGTCTTGCCGGCGTCGATATGCGCCATGATCCCGATATTACGGTAGTCCTCGAGGGGGGTAACTCGTGGCATCGTAGGTTCCTGACTCCGTTACCAGCGGTAATGCGAGAACGCGCGGTTGGCTTCGGCCATCCGGTGCGTGTCCTCGCGCTTCTTCACCGCGGTCCCGCGGTTGTTGACGGCATCGAGCAGCTCGCCAGAGAGCCGCTCGACCATGGGGTTCTCGTTGCGCCCGCGCGCCGCGGCGATGATCCAGCGGATGGCGAGCGCCTGGCGGCGGTCGAGGCGCACCTCGACCGGAACCTGATACGTGGCGCCGCCCACCCGGCGCGACCTGACTTCGAGCGCGGGCATCACGTTCTTGAGTGCCTCATGAAACAGCTCGATCGGGTTCTGCTTGACCTTCTTCTCCATCTGGTCGAGCGCGCCGTAGACGATCCGTTCGGCGGCGGACTTCTTGCCTTCCTTCATGATGCTGTTCATGAACTTGGTAAGCACGATATCCCCGAATTTCGGATCGGGGATGATCTCGCGCTTGTCTGCTCTGTGACGCCTCGACATGTCGTCTCTCTGCTCTTCTGCCGTCATGGCCGGGATTGTCGCGGCCATCCACGAATTTCCATTTTTCGCCGCTTGCCGGCTCGGTTTGCCTCTCGAGTTCCACGGGTCTTCGCTTCGCTCGCCCGGGGATCTGCGCAAAGAGGCCGAACTATTTCGGCCTCTTTGCTCCGTATTTTGAACGCCGTTGACGGCGATTGTTGACGCCTTGGGTGTCGAGCACGCCACGAATGATGTGGTAGCGCACACCCGGCAGGTCTTTGACGCGTCCGCCCCTGATCAGCACCACCGAGTGCTCTTGCAGGTTATGGCCCTCGCCGGGGATGTAGTTCGTTACCTCGAGCTGATTGGTGAGCCGTACGCGCGCGACCTTCCGAAGGGCCGAGTTCGGCTTCTTCGGGGTGGTCGTATAGACGCGCGTGCAGACGCCCCGCTTCTGCGGACACGACTGCATGGCAGGGACCTTGTTCCGCTTTCCCGGCTGACGGCGCGGCTTGCGGATCAACTGCTGAATCGTCGGCATGAGCCTTAACGTCCAATTTTCCTAGGGGCGAATGCCCGTCCATCGATGAGCAAAGCCCAAACACCAAAGCCGAAGTGCGGGCGGTCCCGCGCCCTCCAGCGCCTCAATACAGAGGACCTTGGAGGGCGTGCCCCCAAGATCATGACCCCGATTTGATCCCGGTTAGTCCGGCAGCGTCTAACCCCCGCCCGAAGGCAACCAAATTTGGGCTACCGCCTGCCACGAAAGTGCGCGCGTTGTATCAGGCTGATTCTTGCATCGTCAAGGGTTCAGGTATCAGAAATCGGTTGCCGGAGGCCAAAAATCGGAAGGGACAGTCCCCCTGCATTGGCCTCCGGCGACCCCCTTCTATGCCAGCCTTCCGGCTAGGCCGAGGCGCCCTCCTCCTCGGCCGATTCATCCTCCTCATGATCGAGCCGGGCGTCAGCGGCGCGCTGCCGCTCTTCGAGGATCAGCTCGTCGCGATGCGAGGCGATCCTATTGAGCCTGGAGAGCATGCCGCCAGTACCGGCTGGGATGAGCCGGCCGACGATGACGTTCTCCTTCAGGCCTTCGAGCGTGTCCGACTTGCCGTTCACCGCGGCGTCGGTGAGCACCCGCGTGGTCTCCTGGAACGAGGCCGCGGAGATGAACGATCTGGTCTGCAGGCTCGCCTTGGTGATGCCGAGCAGCACCGGCTGGCCGGTGGCAGGCTTGCCGCCCTCGGCCTCGATGGCCGTGTTGGCATCCTCGAAGTCGATCCGGTCCACCTGCTCGCCCTTGAGGAACTCGGTGGTGCCAGGCTCGTCGACTTCGATCTTCTGAAGCATCTGCCGGACGATCACCTCGATATGCTTGTCGTTGATGGTGACGCCCTGAAGCCGGTAGACCTCCTGAATCTCGTTGACGAGATAGTTGGCGAGCTCCTCGACGCCCTTGATGGCAAGGATGTCGTGAGGGGCGGGATGACCATCGAGTAGGTACTCGCCCTTATCGATCCGGTCGCCTTCCTGCACAGTGAGGTGACGGCCCTTGGGGATCAGGAACTCGACCGGCTCCTTGCCCTCGTCGTCCGGCACGATGGTTATGCGCCGCTTGTTCTTGTAGTCGCGGCCCAACTGCACGATGCCCGAGATCTCGGCGATGATGGCATGGTCCTTCGGCCGCCGCGCCTCGAACAGCTCGGCAACCCGCGGCAGACCGCCGGTGATGTCGCGCGTCTTGGCACTTTCCATGGGGATGCGGGCCAGCACGTCGCCGGCCTTGACCTCATGGCCGGGCTCGACCGACAGAACGGCATCGACAGGCAGCAGGTAGCGGGCTTCTCCGCCGCGCGACAGCTTGCCGATCTTGCCCCTCTTGTCCTTGATCACCATGGCCGGCCTGAGATCCGCACCGCGCGGAGACGCACGCCAGTCGATGATCACGCTGTTGGTGATGCCGGTCGACTCGTCGCGACGTTCTGAGACCGACACACCTTCTACCAGATCCTCGAAGTCGACGGTCCCCTCGATCTCCGTCAGCACCGGGCGGGTATAGGGATCCCACTCGGCGAGACGGTCGCCGCGCTTGACCTTGGCGGCCTCATCGACACGCAGGTGCGTGCCGTAAGGCAGCCGGTAGATGGCGCGCTCCGTGCCGTCGTCGTCGACGACCACGAGCGCCGTGTTCCGGCCCATGACCATGCGACGGCCCTGCGAATCCTCCACGACGTTCCGCTGCTTGATCTTCACGGTCCCGTCGAAATTGGATTCGAGAGACGACTGATCGACCACCTTGGCACTCGCCACGCCGCCCAGATGGAACGTACGCATGGTGAGCTGGGTGCCCGGCTCGCCGATCGACTGCGCCGCGATGACGCCGACAGCCTCTCCGAGATTGACCGGTGTGCCGCGGGCGAGATCGCGCCCGTAGCACTTGGCGCAGATGCCGTTACGGGTTTCGCAGGTCAGCGCCGAGCGGATGCGGACCTCCTGGACCCGAGCCTGCTCGAGCGCCTCGACCTCTTCCTCGCCGATCAGCTCGCCGGCCTTGACGATCACCTTGCCGGTCGACGGGCCCTTGATGTTCTCGGCTGCGGTCCGGCCGAGCACGCGCTGGCCGAGCGACACCGTGACCTCACCAGCCTCCAGGATTGCCCGGGCAGTGATGCCCTCTTCGGTACCGCAATCCTTCTCGGTGACGATGCAGTCCTGCGCCACGTCGACGAGACGCCGCGTGAGGTAGCCCGAATTCGCCGTCTTGAGGGCGGTATCGGCCAGACCCTTGCGGGCGCCGTGGGTCGAGTTGAAGTACTCGAGCACCGACAGTCCCTCCTTGAAGTTAGAGATGATCGGCGTCTCGATGATCTCGCCGGATGGCTTGGTCATCAGGCCGCGCATGCCGGCAAGCTGCTTCATCTGTGCGGGCGAACCGCGCGCACCGGAATGCGACATCATATAGATAGAGTTGATGGGCTTCTCCCGGCCGGTCTTCGCATCCCGCTGGACCGAGGAGATGCGCTTCATCATCTCCTTGGCGACGAGCTCGGTACACTCCGTCCAGGTGTCGACCACCTTGTTGTACTTCTCGCCGCGCGTGATGAGGCCGTCGTTGTATTGCTGCTCATACTCGCGCACGAGGTCCGACGTCTTCTGCACGATGGCGTCCTTGGTCTCCGGAATCACCATGTCGTCCTTGCCGAACGAGATGCCGGCGCGGCAGGCATAGGAGAAGCCGAGGCCCATGATCTTGTCGCAGAAGATGACCGTCTCCTTCTGACCGCAGTGGCGATACACTACGTCAATCATGTTGGAGATTTCCTTCTTGGTGAGGAGCCTGTTGACCAGGTCGAAGCTCACCAAGGAGCTGCGCGGCAAGAGCTCGCCGAGCAGCATCCGGCCGGGCGTGGTCTCGTGGATCTGCGAGACCGGGTTCCACTTCTCGTCGACACCGATGAAGCGGCCCTTGATCTTGGTGTGCAAGGTCACGACCTTGGCGTCGAGGGCATGATGGATCTCGGCGACATTGCCGAACAGCATCCCCTCGCCCGGCTCACCGTCCATGGCCAGCGACAGATAATAGAGGCCGAGCACGATATCCTGTG
>JBOHJE010000206.1:0-14460 GCA_050728375.1 Methyloceanibacter sp. | reverse complement strand
GGCATCGCCGTCGTCAGCCGCCAGTATGGGCGGCTGGATGTTAAGTCTTAGCTCCGGCCGTTGAACGTCCGGCTTGAGCACGCCGTCGATCGAGGCCAGCTCCCGGCCCAATATATTGCTTCCGCCTATGGTCACGCCGGTGATCAGCGGCTCCTGCGGCGTGCCGGTGAAGGTGAAGAGCGATCTCTCTATGAGCGGGCGCCCCGGCTCCTCGAAGAACCAGGCAATGCTGTTTCCAGCTTCGGCAACCGCGGGCGTGCCGGCGCGGAGCACGAGGCCGCCGCCGAGCAACAGCCCGCCACAGATCAGCAACACGACGCCTGAAATAATGAGCATCTGACCGAGATCGACACCCCTCGCCCGGCCCCACGATAGCGCGTTTTCGATGACGTTCGGAGTGGCAACGAAAGGCGCAGGCTCGAACGGCTCGTTCGCCGGGACACCGTCGGTCAGAATCCACTTTCGATGCGGTCCGTAGACTTCGACGGCTTCCGCGGGCGCCGCTGCGACGCGCGAGCGCGCGGCGGAGCCGAGCGCCTTCTCCGCCGCGGCCCGCGCATAGCGCTGCGCTTGGCTGCCGAGTTCGGCGGCTTTGAGGTACAGCTTGGGTGCGAGCGTCTGCGCCTTGCTCCAGGCAACGCCGGTCGCAAGCTTTTGCCCGGCGGCTTGGCCATAGACCGAAGTCCTGGCCGAGACGGCCTGCGCCGCTGTGTCGGCGAAGCTCGAAGCCCTGACGGAAGCGACATTGAACCCGGCGCCCAACGAACGGCCCGCCGACCGCGCACCGGCTCCCGCCTTGGCGGAGACCCAGGCCAGCCCCGCCGACAGTTGTTCTCCAGCCCACCCCAGCAGAACGTGGAGCTTCGCGGCGGTCCAGCGCAGCCCCGCAGCCATGAACTCGCCGAGGCGGACCGCCGTCGCCTTCAACCACGAAATCGCCAGAACAAAGCCGCGCGCGATCGAGCGCGCTGTGTATCTCAGGCCCGCGGCGGTCTTGGCCAGAAGCAGCAGGACGAGGGAGCGGATGAACAGCAGACACGCCGATACGGCGTCCTGTACGGCGCGAGCCGCACGTTGCCGCATAAGCTGACGCCGCCGCTTGGTGCGTTCGCGCTTCGTCAGCGCAAGGCGCTGCTCCTGTTGGCGCTGTAGCCAGCGGTCGTGCCTGACCCGGTCGGCTTCGATGGCCGCGCTTTGCGCGTGGAGCCAGCGCCGGTGACCGGTGAGATCCTCCTTGGCCGATGAGAGAACCGCGCCGGATCTCGCGACGGTATCCTTAGCAACGGCGACAGAAGCCTCGAAGGCCGCCGACTCCTTGGACTCGGCGTCCTTGTCCCGCGCGGACCAAGCTCGTTTCTCACGCACCGGAACGGCCATGCCTAACAGGCTCCGCTAGGAGATCAGCTTCAAGAGAGCCCCATCGTTCGCACGACTCACACGCTACCGAAATGGGGGCGCAATCACGTCCCGCGCAAGGCTCCCCGCCCCCAACGCCCGGAAGCCCCGGCCGAGACCGCCTAGTTGTCCATGCCCCAAAAAAGCGAGCACCCGAATGGTCCGCCGGACGGCAGGTGCGGACAACGGGAAACGCGGCAGGATTTTGGCTGTCTGCTCTGGCCGCAGCTTAACTTACCGGCCAAACGGATTGGGGCCAACGGGCAAACCTGGCCCGCAACAAGATTTTGTCGCAAAGACGTGAATCCGTCACACTTGGGCTCCGGCGCCCCTTGTCAGTAGTCGCTGATGCCGTCGGTGCCGGCCCCGAGCACCCGGTCGAAGTCTCGCCGTTTCTGCTCCTGGATGGACGATTGCTGCGCGCGCTGGCCGGCCAGCCGCTGGCGGCAGGCATCGTAAGGCGGGCTACCCGGCTCGCCGCTTTTGCGGCAGGTCGTGTCGTCCTCGGCATCTTCCGAGGCCTGCTGGGCCATCTGCTGGTGCGGAGGTGCTCGCGGTCGGCGCAGCCAGCTACGCCCACGCCCATGGTGAGAGCCAGGGTAACCGCCGGTAATGCGCCTCGCATGGGCAGCCTCGTGATCCTCAATGATGGCGGCCTGATGGTCCCTACCGCGCCCCTCAGTCTCGGCACTTGGCCTTGAGACCGCCCGCTTGGCTGCTTAAATCTGCCTAGGCCCCACATATTGCCACAAATCCTCATAAATCCCGGAGACAAATCGAACGTGACAGAGCCCTTACGCCGTTTCGCTCTGGCCCTTTACCTGGGCTCGCTGCTCTTGCTCCCCTCGACGCCGGCATTGGCCCAAGAGCACCCGCAACCGCCGCAAACCAATAGCGCAGAACAGGCCGGCGGGCAGCAGGCTAAAACCGGGTCCGCCGGCGGACAGACGGTTGCCGACCGCCTGCCGCCTACCTCCGTCACCAACCACACACTCACTCTGGCCGGCGAAGCGCTGCGCTACAGCGCCACCGCCGGGACCATCGCGTTGCGCGACGCCCAAGGCAAGACGACGGCCGACATCTTTTACGTCGCCTATGCGCGGGAGCCGCGTGACGCCAAGCGACCGGTCACTTTCGTCTTCAACGGAGGTCCGGGCGCCGCTTCCGCCTATCTCCATCTCGGAGCGATCGGCCCGAAGATCGTCGCGGCGAGCGACAACGGCGAGCTCGTAGGCCCCCCGCCGCGGCTCATCGACAACGACAGCACTTGGCTCACCTTCACCGATCTCGTGTTCGTCGATCCGGTCGGCACGGGTTACAGCCGCGTCGCCGACGGCAAGAGTGAACATGATTTTTGGGGTGTCGAGCAGGACACCGAGGCGCTCGCCGGCTTCATCAGGGTCTATCTCATCGACGCCGCGCGCATGGCCGCGCCTATATTCCTGACGGGCGAGAGCTATGGCGGTTTTCGCGCCGTCACCATCACGCGCGAGCTACAAAAAAACGGCGGCGGGTCTCCGAGCGGCCTCGTGCTCGTTTCGCCCGCACTCGAATTCGCGCTTCTGAGCGGCGAGGACTACGACCCGCTGCCCTGGGCGCTCGCGCTGCCATCCTATGCGGCGGTCAAGCTCGAGAGCGAAGGCGTAACTGGACGCGCCGCGCTCAAAGTTGCGCTGAAAGATGCGGAGCATTACGCGCTTTCAAACTACCTCGTCGCGCTCGCCTCCGGCGCTGAACCGGGCGGAAAAACGGCCGCCGCGGAAGTGGCGCGCCTGACGGGCTTACCCCTCGATGTGGTGAACGAGAATCTCGCGCGCATCTCGCCCTCGGTCTTTATCAAGGAATTCGGCCGCGCCAATCGCCAGTTGTTGAGCCGCTACGACGGCAGCGTGAAGGCCCCGGATCCGCAACCGTCGAGCACTTGGCCGCGCGGGCCTGACCCCGTGCTCGATGCGACGGTGCCGCTATGGACCTCGGCCTTCGTCGAATACGCTCAGACCGAGCTCGACTACAAGACCGACGAAAATTACCGCCTGCTCAACCGCTCGGTGCGGGGGAAATGGGACTTCGGCACGACTCCGAACCGGCAGGGCTATGCCGGTGTGCTCGACGACATCCAGAAGGCGCGCGCCGCGAACCGGCAACTCGCCGTCATAATGGCGACGGGCTATACCGACCTGATCACGCCCTATCTCGCGCCGACCTATCTCGTCAGCCAGCTTCCGCCGCTCGAGGGCGCCGTACCGATCACGATCGAGGACTATGCCGGCGGGCATATGCTCTATCTGCGTCCCGAGTCTCGCCGGGCACTCAAGGACGACGTTGAGGCGATGTATCGACGCGCGCTCGATCCCAGTCAGAGTGAAGGCTGAGCCGTACGCGACAAGGCGCGGATGAACAACGCAAAGCAATCGGCTAAGATGCCGATTCGAGGCACCTGGAAGGAACGATGCGGATGTCAATTCGAAGTTTGGCGCTCGCCTCGCTCATAATTGTGGCTGCGGCCTTCCCCGGTGCAGCCGAGACCAAGAAGGGGGAGCCGGCCGAGCCCCCTCAGGAATGGACCGAGTTTCACTATGCCGAACGGGGCTTCGTGATTTCGTTTCCCGGCACGACGACGCAACCCAAGGCCGTGAGCACCCCGGTATCCGGGCAGAACCCGCTGCTCCAGCACGAGTACCAAGTGAATGTCGAAGACGACACGGTCTACAGCGTCGTGGTGTTCGAATACCCGGAAGGGAAAGCGCCGAGGCCGCCGGGCGTCGACTATTATGGCAAGGTGGTGAACGCGTACGCCAAGGGCAGCGCCACCAACGTGCGCAAGAAGGGCGCGAAGACCATCGACCGGCGTCCGGGCTACGAGGCCAAGGCCGAGGACGGCCGGGGCAAGCTCAATCACCTGATCGAGGTCGTCGGCAACGGGGATCGCGTCTACATGCTGGTGACGGCCGGACCCAAGGGCCACGCCGACAGCGACGCCGCCGAGCGCTTCAGCGAATCCTTCCGTCTGCTCGGCGGCCCACCGCCGGTGAAGTCGTCGGAGAATTCCCCTGGCGGCTAGGACGATCCGGGCCTGAGCAGAACGGCACTCAGGTTGTCGGGTTGCGCAGCTCTCTGACGAAGCTTCGAACTTCCGCCGAGGGCGCCGGCGCAAAAGGGCTCACCGCAATGGTGACTGCGAAGCCGACAGGCACGGCGAACAGGCTCGCGAATGTACGATTGACTCCCCACCAATTGGCGATCCCCCGCGCCGTTCTCTCCCAGTCTGCGAACGCGGCTTCCCGCGCCGCACCTTCGGTCAGATAAAAGCTCTCCTGCGCAGCGGCATAGGCAGCCGCCTGCTGCCGCGTGGCATTCGAAAGGAAGCTCGACGTGTCGTAGAAGGCGAAGGGCATGTATTCCGGCGCGAGCATGTAGTAGAGGCAGACGGTGAGTCCGGCGATCATGCCGGCCAACGCCGCCTCCATGCTCGTGCGCTGCCACCAGATGCCGAGCACCAAAGCCGGGAGGAAGGCGCTCGCGGCGAGCGATAAGGCTGAGGCGGCAATCGTCAGTGTGGTTTTTGGTAACATAAGTGCGGCACCGGCGGCGAGAGCGGCGACCAGCACGAGAGTTCCGCGCGCAACAAGAAGCCGCTGGTCCGTCGACGCGCGCGTATGCACCGTCTTAAAATAGAGATCGTAAGAGAGCGTGTTGGCGATGGCGAGCAGGAGCCCACTTCCCGCTGCAAGCAAGGCGGCGATAGCCCCCACCACCAGCGCGGCTTTCAAGATCACCGGCGCCACGCTTCCTTCGATTGAAACGGTGCCGAAAAGCGCTCCATAGGCCGGCGCCGCGGCGCAGAGCACGCCGGCGAATGCGAGCGCTGAGAGATACGAGGCCCTCGCCTCCTCCACCGAAGGAGTCGTGAAGCTCCGCATCAGGATGTACGGCAGCGAGGCGGTCCCAGAGGCAAGACAGAAAATCAGAGCCAGGCGATTGAGCGAGTCCTCGGCGGCGAAAGCGCGCATCTCGAAACCGACCAATAGGCCCCCGAGATTGACGCCCTCGAGTCCCGGCAGAGCCGTCCCGCTCCGCCTCAGCACGATCACCAAGCCGACAACCGAGCCGACCAGCAAGACGGCGTAATAGGCGATCTGGGACAGGCTCAATGACCTCATGCCGCCGATCAGCGTGGCGAACAGAAACATCGCCACCCCGACAGCGACTCCGGTTGGGACATCGACCAAAAAAACGCGCGCCGCGAGCGTGCCAAGTCCGAGCAACACCGCTGCCAGCGCGGGAAACGAGCATAAAAGCACGGCGAAGACGCCGAGTGGGCGCAGAGCCTCGCCGCCAAACCGCTCCGCAAGAAAATCGGGGAGCGTGTAGCCGCCGAACTTCCTCAAGTATCGCGCGAGAACAAGCGAGCTGAAGGCCAATCCCAAGCCGCCGCCGAGCAGCAGGGAGGCGCTGCCCTCCCAGTTCGGACCGACGGCGCCCGTCACCGCGACGAAGGCAAGTACCGCCGTGAGGGAGGCGGCGATGGCCATGCCGTTGAACATGGCCGGCATCAGGCGTCCCGCCACGTAGAAGTCGGAGATGGGCCGCGCCAAGCGCACCACGCTTGCCCTGGCAAAAACAAGCAGGGCGACCAGAACCGTGATTTGGAGTGTCAGCGTCGCTTCCCTCCCTGCTTCCAGGGGCGCGGGGCGACATCGGAGAGGAGCTGAGCGAATTGCATGAAGTCGGCCTTGCACGGCGAAGTCTTCCGCCAAGCAAGTCCGATCTCACGTTTGGGTTCCGGCCCGCGGAAATGCAGGAGGCGAATGTCGCTCCGCCAATGCACCTCGCTGGCGATCGCCATTTCCGGGAGCAGCGTGATGCCGTAGCCGCTCGCCACCATCTGCACGATGGTCGCGAGGCTGGAAGCGCCAAAGCTGTTGCGGGCCTCGGGCGTCATGGTATGGCAGTAGGACAATGCTTGGTCGCGCAGGCAATGCCCCTCCTCCAGCAGCAACAGCCGCTCGCCGGCGAGCATGCTCGCGGTCGCATTGCGCAGGCGCTGGTTCGCCGACGTCGCCTTGGTGGCAAGCACGAACATGTCGTCGAACAGATGGTAGGTCTCCACCTCGGACTCCTCGATCGGCAGCGCTATCAGGATAACGTCCAGATCGCCGGTCACAAGCTCACGCAGAAGATTTTCCGTTACCGTCTCGCGGAGCTGGAGGCTGAGCCTGGGAAAACGCCGCTGCAACTCCGGCAACGCCGCGGGCAATAGGTAAGGCGCGATCGAGGGAATGGCGCCGAGCTTGAGCGCACCCGACAACACGCCCTCCTGGTTCTTGGCGTAATCGACCAGGTCGCGGACCGAGGCGAGAATCGCGCGTGCCCGCCGGGCAATCTCCTCGCCTTGCTCGGTCAGCTCGATGCCCGACTTCCGCCTCTCGACCAGCCCCACCTGGAGCTCTTCCTCGAGCTCCTTGATCTGCATGCTGAGGGCAGGCTGGCTCACGGCGCAAGCCTCCGCCGCATGGCCGAAATGGCGCATCTCGGCGAGCGACTCCAGATAGCGCAGTTGCCTGAGGGAGACCATGGCGATAAGGGCCGCTTATGCTTCATATCAGGAAATACGATTGGAAATTATCATGGCCGACGCCCATATTCAAAGCGTAGAACCGGCGGCCTGAAGTTCCGGGTTCGCAAAGTCCAATAGCCGTACCGACCACTGCTTGTCCTTAAACTCGCGGAAGGAGAACCTGACATGCGTGAGTGGCACAAGCCTACGATCGAGGAAACCGAGTCCGGTATGGAGGTCACGAGCTACCTGCCGGCCGAGCTGGACCGCGCTTAATCCGCTCTTCCTCATCTCGGAATTAATCGTGAAACGGCGATCCGGCGTTAGCTAGGTCGCCGTTTTGCTTATCGAGCTCGGGAGCGCGCGCAATGCCGCCGCCGCCCAGGTTCGACTATCATAACGAAGTCCGCCCGGCTGGGCCTCGCCTTTCAGATGTTCTTAATTCGGTATCAAGGCAATGTTCATGAACGAGTCATGAAACTCTCATTAGGCGATCTCATGTTTCATGATGGCAAAGTTCGCCAACTCGCAGATAAACCGAGCGCTTTAGCGCTATTATTGGTTGATGCGTATCGGATTTGCCGACCTTGGTATCGAGCTTAAAGTTCCTCTCAGGCCAGGGGTTGGAGACCAGAGGTGTAAACCGTGACCAAAATCATGAGTCCCGAGGAACTCGAGCAGGAGCTTCGCACGATCGGTGCAGAGCGCTATCACGACAAGCATTCCTTTCATAAGTTCCTGCACGGCGGAAAGCTCAACAAGGGCCAGGTTCAGGCTTGGGCCCTGAACCGGTTCTGCTACCAGTCCGCAGTGCCGCGCAAGGACGCGGCGCTCATCAGCCGCTGCTACGACCGCGAACTCAGGCACGACTGGATCCATCGCATCATGGATCACGACGGCCATGGCGAGGAAGAAGGCGGCATCGAGCGCTGGCTAGTGCTGACCGATGGCCTCGGTCTCGATCGCGACTACGTCACCTCCATGAAAGGCGCCCTCCCCGCGACCCGCTTTGCCGTCGAGGCCTATGTCAATTTTGTTCGAGAGAAGACGCTCGTTGAAGCCGTGGCCTCCTCACTGACCGAGCTGTTCGCGCCCAAGATCCACAAGGAGCGCATCTCGGGCATGCTCGAGAACTACGACTTCATCAGCGACGACGTGATGCAATATTTCAAGCGCCGGCTGGCCCAGGCGCCCGACGACGCCGCATTCGCCCTCGACTATGTGAAGCGCAACGCGCGCACGCCCGAGGCGCAGACTGCCGTCCTCGATGCACTTCGCTTCAAATGCAACGTGCTGTGGGTGCAGCTCGATGCGCTGTACTTGGCCTATTACGACCCGGGAATGATTCCTCCGGGCGCATTCGTACCGGCTGAAGGCGATGGCTGATACGAGGTCTGCTGGGCGCCTCATTGTCCGTCAGGAGACGCGACCATATCTACCGTCCTATCTGAAGCTCCGCCACGACGCGGGGCGAGGGCGATGGGTGCTGTTGGCGCCGGAGCGGATTCTGTCGCCGGACCAAACCGCCCTCGCAGTGCTTCAACTCTGCGATGGAAAAAGAACGGTGGAGGAGATCGCCGCAAAGCTGGCCGAGGAGTATTCAGCCCCCGTCGAAGTCATCAGGGCTGACGTGCTGGAGCTTCTCCAAGGCTTGGCAGACAAGGGATACATCAAGGGATGACCGAGGAGCTCAGGGGTAACGGACATTGTCAGACCGTCAGCGTCGATGACGAACCGACAGCCGGTGTTGTCGGAAGCGGCGACGCGAC
The DNA here is from genome assembly GCA_050728375.1 of Methyloceanibacter sp. Taxonomy (GTDB): domain Bacteria; phylum Pseudomonadota; class Alphaproteobacteria; order Rhizobiales; family Methyloligellaceae; genus Methyloceanibacter. The sequence goes on along the minus strand of JBOHJE010000206.1, from coordinate 5,739 downwards.
CGCGGCGCTTTGCGCGCGTGCGCCCGTCGGCCTGCTGGCCGAGCTCACCCATCGCTGTCCGTTGCAATGCGGCTATTGCTCGAATCCGATCGAGCTCGAGCGCGTCAACAAGGAGCTCTCCACCGAGATGTGGGTCTCGGTGATGCATCAGGCCGGCGAGATGGGCATCTTGCAGGTCCATCTTTCAGGCGGCGAGCCTACCGCGCGCAAGGATCTCGAGGACATCGTCTCTGCCTCCGCCGAGGCCGGCCTTTACAGCAACCTCATCACCGCGGCGGTGACTCTCAAGCGGGACCGCATCGAGGACCTCGTCAGGCGCGGACTAGATCACGTCCAGATTTCATTCCAGGATGTCGATGCCGAGAACGCCGAGCGCATCGGCGCCTATCCAGGCGCCACGGCCAAGAAGCTCGAAGTGGCCCGTTGGGTCACCGAGATGGGTCTTCCCCTCACCATCAACGCGCCGATCCACCGCCAGAACATCCATAATGTCGGCCGCTATATCGACCTCGCTGTCGAGCTCGGTGCCCAGAGGCTCGAGATCGCCCATGTGCAATATTACGGCTGGGCGTTCCTCAATCGGGCGGCGCTGATCCCGACCTACGAACAGACGATCCAGTCTATCGACCTTGTGGAGAACGCGCGGGAGCGGCTGAGGGGCGTGCTCACCATCGACATGGTCGTGCCGGATTATTACGCGAAGCGCCCGAAGCCCTGCATGGGCGGCTGGGGCAAAGGCTTCATGAACATCACCCCCGCCGGCAAGGTGCTGCCGTGTCACGCGGCGGAGAGCATTCCGGAACTGCACTTCGACAATGTGCAGGAGCGGAAGCTGCTCGACATCTGGATGAACTCGGATGCATTCAACGCCTTCCGCGGCACCGACTGGATGAAGGAGCCCTGCCGCTCCTGCGCCTTCAAGGAGATCGACTTCGGCGGTTGCCGCTGCCAGGCGATGGCGATGACCCGCGATCCCCGCAACACTGATCCGGCGTGCGCGCTCTCGCCTTATCACAGCGAGATGGTGGCACTCGCCCGCGCGGAGGCTGCCAAGCCCCCGACGGAGTTCGTCTACCGCAATCTGCGCAACGTGCCCGGAGCGACGAAGCCGGCCGAGCGCCAGCCGGTCCCCGCCGAGTAGCGGCAGGCGGCTGCGCCCGGCGGATCGCAGGGCGGGCGCACTTTCCTTACTTTCAGGCGAAGTGTCAGGCGGCAAGCGCCGCGTCGACCTGGCGCGGCTCCGTCGTGCCGGCCAACGTGCGATACGCGTGAGCGAAGGCGAGCGAGGAGACCGGGATCGAAACAAGCAGGCCGACCCCAAACGCGATCAGCCCGAGCAGGTTGATCCCCACCAGCACGAGGAGGAAGCCTAGAAGGGTCCATTTATGGCCGTACGTGAGGCGCTTGCTCTCCTTCATGGCCTCGATGGGTCCGAGGTCACGATCGATCACGAGGAACGTGGTGAAGGCGAACATGAGCGCGAAGATGATTCCCGGCACGATGAGCAACAGAATGCCTGCAAGGATCGTCAACCCGAGCAGGATCGATGCACCGAGAAATTTCCAGAACGGCTGCGGATGCCACAGTGCCGGAAGATCGACCGTATCCGGGTTGTCGTGCGCCGCGAGATAGAACGCCGTCACGCCCATGCTGATGAAGGTGCTCAGCACCAGATTGATGAGCGAGCCAACGAGCGTCGGCTCCCGGGCTGAGCCTGCCAAGGCGGCGTCGATGGCGCTCGTGATGGAGCAAACGACCAGATAGGCGATCGCGATGACGAGGGCCGTCCCCACGAAGAACCAGGGGCGCCTCTTGAATGTCTCCCAGCCGAAACGAACGGCCGACCCCGTCGAGAATCCCATGCAGGTCACGATAGCATGCCGCCCTCGCCTAACACGCTAGTCGCCGAAAATATCCACATCCCTCGGATTTGCGGGTGCCCCTTGGCTTCACCGGAGGTCGGCGGCGTCCCCCCTTGGCAAAAGCCTGTACCGAACATTCCTGCAAAGGTTTCCATCTTGCAATGCCCATTTTTTTGTCGCTACCATGGCTATACAGCTCGGCAGGCCCCTCCAAATGCTGCCGTCGAGGGCCTTTTCCGGGTTCCACCTGCGCCCCGGCCAACCGCGACACACGGTTCTGTCATGCAAATCTTGCCCAGTTTTTCCGCCAGTCTTTCCCGTCTGCTCTTCGCCGGCTCTCTCCTGCTAACTGGCGCCGCCATGGCCGCCGAGGACGGCTCGCACCCCTCGAAGGCGCGCGAAGGCGGCTTCAGCATGCAGGTGCCGCAGTCGCCCGAGATGGCGCCGCTCGAGATCGGCTACCTGCGCGAGGAACTGGAGCAGCCGAGACCCGCATCGCGGCTCGATGTCGAGCCAGACGATGCCGGCATCGCCGGCGCCAAGATGGCGGTCGACGAGAACAATGCCGGCGGCCGCTTCACCGGACATCTCTATACGCTGAATGTGACCGAGACCTCGACGCCGGAGGACGCCGTGTCGGCGCTCGACAAATTTGCCAAGGAAGGTGTCAATTATGTTGTCGTCGACGCCTCCCCGGACACCATCCTCAGGCTTTCCGATTGGGCCACGGACAAGAACATCCTCCTCTTCAATGTCGGCGCAACCGACGTGTCGCTGCGCCAAGAGAACTGCCGGGCCAACGTCATGCATATCGTGCCCGACCGGTTCATGCTGGCCGATGCGCTCGCGCAATATCTGGTGAGCATGAAGTGGACCAACTGGCTCCTCGTGCACGGCTCGACGCCCGAAGATCTCGCTTATGCCGATGCGGTCAAGCGGGCCGCCAGGCGCTTCGGCGGCAATATCGTCGAGGTGCGCGAATACAAGGACGTCTCGGGCGGCAGGCGTGACGACGTGGGCGTCATCCCACCGGGCAAACAGGCAAGCGTCAATCAGGCCATCGCCGCCTCCGGCTATCAGGTCATCGTCGTCGCCGACGAACATCAACTCTTCGGCCCGCTGATCCCTTACCGCGGCGGCGGCGACCCGCGCCCCGTGGCCGGCACCACGGGACTGACGGCAACGACGTGGAGTCCGGGCCACGAGAAGTGGGGCGCCATTCAGGCCAACAACAATTTCGAAAAGAACTTCAAGCGCCTCATGCTGCCGCTGGACTATCAGGCCTATGTGGCGACGCGGATCATCGGCGATGCGGTGACGCGCATGCCGAACGAGAAATTCGCCGCCGTCTCGGCTTTCATCCACGGACCCGAGCTTCAGGTCGCGCCGTTCAAGGGCATCAAGCAGCAATTTCGCCAGTGGGATGGCCAGTTCCGGCAGCCCATCCTAATCGCTACCGATAAAGTGCCGGTTTCGGTCTCGCCGCAGAAGGGTTTCCCGCATGCGAGCCATCCCGAGATCGAGGTGGACACGCTCGGGATCGACGAGCCCGAGAGCCGCTGCAAGATGTAGGCTGAGCCTGCGTCTCAGCGCTCGGCGATGCCGGGCGCGATGAGATCGCCCTCGTGGTCGAGGAGCGGCACATTATAGCCTTGCAGGATCGTGTCGATCTCGGCCTGGTTCTCGGCGAGCACCTTGTTGATCTGGTGCTTCCACTCCGGCTCGTTGGGGCGGATGCCGAGCGTGATACCGTAGACGGTGCTTGGACCTGCCTTCTCTTTGACGAGCGGCACGAGAGTCAGGGGAACCGCCGATGCTTGCGCGTAGTAACCCCCGACCGGCCCCCACAACAGACCCGCATCGAGCTTGCCCGAGGCAATCTCGTCAATCATCTCCTGGGCGGCGCTCGACGCCCCCGCGCTAGGCGCGTTCTCGAACGGCTTGGCATTTGAGCGCAGCCCGTACATGGCCAGAATGCTCGCAGGCGGCGTGCGGGCGAACAACCCGATTCTCTTGTTTTTGAGACGCGGGTCCGACAGGAGATCGACGCCTTTGAGCGCGGCATCGTCCGCCCGATAGATCAGCACATAGGACGTATGGTAGTAGGGGTTCGTGTCCTCGATCAGGCCGGTGCCTTGGGCATAGCCCATCACCAGATCGCAGGCGCCGCGTCCAACCGTGTTGGGCACGTAGCCCATCTCCTCTTTGAACCAGGAATATTCCAATTTCGCATCGAGCTTCACGGCGATCAGCTCCGCTAGCTTGTTCTCGAAGCCTTCGCCGTTCTCATTCGAAAAGGGCATGTTGTCAGGGTCGGCACATACGCGAAGCACGCCTACTGCGCTCGCGCCGGTCGCCAGACAAAGCGCGGCCATGCAGGCGGCGACCGCCACGCCAATAAGCCAAGCTGGACCCCAGCGCGTCATCAGCGCCCTGCCCTTCAAGACTGCCTCTCTAAACGTTCCGGAACGACTACCATAGCATGGCCCCTCGCCGGCGCTGACGCGGGGCTTCGCACCGCGCTCAATAATATGGGTTCCGATAATATGGATTTGCTCTCCACCGCGGCTAGACCGGCTTAGTCCGCGGCGCAGGTGGCGATATTATCGGCGCGCTCGATCCCGGTCGGGTAATGCGCGCCCGTCGGCTGGACCCCGAATTGGACCATCGTGCTCCGCCCTGCCTCGATGCTGTCGAGCTCTCCCTTGAGCTTCAGCATCTTCACGGCGCAGCAATCGGCATCGAGCTCCATCTGCTTCAGCTGTGGGGCGATATAGAAGAATGGCTGTGGCCCGACATGGCCGAGCCCCTCGCGGTAGCGCCTTACGTGCCCGAGTGTGTGGTGGCAGCATTCATGCGCCATCAGGAATCGCCCGTAGGACGGGTTGTCCCTGAGCGTATTGAGATTAACCACGATCATCGGCCTGCCGCTCGAGTCCGTCAAGGACGTGGCCTGCTCCGGGATATCGCGCAAGGTGTAGGTCGTGACGGCGCAATATGGGTTGTCAGTAGTAGGCAGCCACCGGCCGGCTTGTGAGCTGCCGCAAAAGAGCCAGAGACCTACGTTAGCAGCCGCGCCCACGAGCGCAAGACGCGCCGTCGCCCGGGTTGCCTGTCGAAACGAGGGCAGCCTCATCCGGTGGCCGGTCCGAAGCCCTTTGTAGGTCCTGTTCACTGTCGCCATATTATGCCACAGGCGGCCCGAGGGGATTAATTCACAAGACTTTGAGCGGCACCCTATATGGACGCAGTTACGCTAGCTGAAGGCAAGAGGATGCAGCCTCGATGGATGTAAAAAGCAACACCGATAAGGTCTGCATCATCGGCGCGGGCTCCTCAGGCTTGGCCGCCGCCAAAACCTTCAAGGAGCGCGGCATCCCCTTCCATTGCCTCGAGCGGGAGCTCGATCTGGGCGGCCTGTGGAACGAAGCCACCGGTACGGGCGTGGTCTACGACACCACCTTCCTCGTCTCATCACGGAAATATACTGGCTTCGAGGATTACCCCTTCCCCGAGGAGTATCCCACCTATCCCTCGCACCGCGAAACGCTTGCCTATCTGCGCGCCTATGCCATCAATTTCGGCATTCTCGATCAGATCGAGTTCAACACCACCGTCGAGCGGGCGGAGCGCGCCGACGGCGGCTGGCGCGTGCAGGTCAAGGGCGAGGAGCGACCACGATTCTACCGAGCTCTCGTCATCGCCAACGGCCATCACCACGTGCCGCGCACACCCAACATTCCCGGCGCCTTCACCGGCGAGGTGCTCCACTCGCGCAATTATCGCGAGGTGAAGCAGCTCGCCGACAAGCGCATCGTCGTCGTCGGCGCCGGCAATTCCGGCTGCGATATTGTCGTCGATGCGACCAGTGTGGCAC
>JBOHJE010000205.1:0-26512 GCA_050728375.1 Methyloceanibacter sp. | reverse complement strand
AGCCATGGGTGGGGGTTTCACCTGGGGCGCCGTACTGATCAGGTGGTAGATGCGCAATGGGTGCCGCGCGAAAGACACACCTGGCTAGAAAGTGACGCAATATCAGGAATTTGATCGCGGGAAAGATTGACCGCCCTGCGCGCGCTCGATTAGCATCTTGATTAATCCCGCGACTGGGGGAAGCGTAGGTGCGATGAGCGGGAAGACGCTGACACGAGCCGACCTGGCCGAGGCTGTGTTTCAGAAGGTCGGTCTGCCTCGGAATGAATCGGCCGAGATCGTTGAGCTAGTGCTCCGCGAAATCGTGGCGAGTTTGGAGCGCGGGGACACGGTTAAGCTGTCCTCGTTCGGCTCGTTCGGTATTCGCGACAAGGGTCAACGCATCGGACGCAACCCAAAGACGGGGGAAGAAGTTCCGATTACGCCAAGACGCGTGCTTGTCTTTCGGGCAAGCAACATCATGAAGCAGCGCATCGATGAAGCGCTCTCGCGCAGAAAGGCGGCCGAATAGTTTTAGGGTGGGTTTGACGCCAAGGAGGAGGAGCGTTGGATAAAGCGCCCGAGGCGTTCCGTACGATCAGCGAGGTCGCTGACGAGCTAGAAGTTCCAAAACACGTGCTTCGTTTCTGGGAGGCCAAGTTCGCCCAGCTCAAGCCCATGAAGCGGGGCGGCGGGCGACGTTATTACCGGCCTGAGGATGTCGCGTTGCTGCGCGGCATCCGGTTCCTGCTCTACGGCGACGGCTACACCATCCGCGGTGTGCAGAAGATCCTGCGCGAGCATGGTCCACGCTACGTCATGGACTATCGACGGCTGGCGCAGGAAGCGGAGGACGACGAAGACATTGCGCCACGCGGGATTCCCAATGTCGCGGCTGAGGCGGCGCTGAGCGGCGGCTCGTTCGTCACCGGCCGCCGAGGCCGTGAAGAGCACGGACACCAACTCGATTCTGACATGATCGGCGGAGTGCTCGATGAAATCGAGGCCTGTCAGCGGATTCTTGCCGCGGCCTCGACCAAGGACTGACCCAGTCCCGGCGCTATGGCTTGTTTCGTCAGCCTGATCCAGTATATGCAATCTGCCTGACACCAAGCGTCGGAGCGTAGCGCAGCTCGGTTAGCGCACCGGTCTGGGGGACCGGGGGTCGGGAGTTCAAATCTCCCCGCTCCGACCACTTTTTCTCGCAGGGGCACCCAAAGAGTAGGGACCAAGCATCAGTGCTCTCCAGACCGTCAAAAGTGATCGCAGCCGAACCGCAATCACCGCAATAGATGCAATTAGCGAAAGTTGACGGTGAGCACCGGCAGGCTTGCTGCCAGGTCCCGCGCCTTCATCCCTTTGAGGGCGCAAAGAGATCGAGCAAATCTTGATCGCTCAAGTCGTTAAGCGAGGCAACATCCTCGGCCATGTCGAACTGTTTCGGCACAATTGACGCGACGACTTTACGTAATCACAAGGCCGCTCCTGCCGCACTCTCTCAATGGCAGCGTTGCACCCAATCGGCAAAGAGGTCGCCAATCATGGCTTCGCTTAGTCTGTTTCGCGAACCTCGGCGGCGACCTGCGGGATTGCCGCCTTGGCCCGGCCTCCAAGGCGGCTTCAAGCCACGCTGTTGTGACGGTGCAGATGCATCGTGGCCGCTCGCGTCACCTCGATCTGCTTACGTCGCCTCATTCATCAGCCTCGATCGTCCATGCACCGACAAAATTGCGGCTTTGCACTTGTGTCGCGCGGGTTACGGTTCTCTCTCTATGCTTTAGCTGCGCTCATTCATCGTCATCTTCATTCCCTCATGAACCTTGGTGGAGAGGGTGAGGAGGCATAGCTTCGCCTACAAAGGCGAAGCCATGAACCTCAGCCAGCGGAGCCGGGTAACATAGTGGGATCAGGACGACCTCGCTTGAGGAAGGCCGGGGTCATGCTGTCGGCCTTTACGCCCCGCTTCGATGACGCGGGCTATGCCATCAAAGCCGATCCCCCACGAAAGCCGATCCCCCACGCCTGAGGGTCGACGCGAGCCGTTGACCTCACCGAGGCGTCCTCGTGAAGTCGATGCAAGCGGGGAGGCCGATGTCGAGTATGAACTAGAACGCGCGCGCCTTGGCTCGCCCCAGGACCGCGCTAGAGGGCGGTGGATCGGCTCGACTGCCGCCCTCGACTAAGGGGCGTCGTCTTCGGCCGGCGCCCTGTTTGATACGTGAATAGCCAGCGGTTCCAAAATTAGCTCGAACCGCGCAGGCCCCTCAGTTAGAAACCAAGAATGCCTTCAGCTGGTCTAAAGGGGCTTTGTCTCGGCGTAGCTGCAGTTGCGTCTTTGTTGCTGGCCCCATCCAGCTTGGCGGCTGATGCGCCAACTTGGCCAGACATTCAGAAGCTGTTCGCGCAAAGGTGTACGCTCTGCCACTCCGGCAAAAATGCTCCCCTCCGTTTGGCTCTTGACAGTCTGCAAGGAGCCCTAAAGGGCAGCGTGCGTGGCCCTGTGATGAAGGCCGGAGACCCATCGGGCAGTGAGCTAATTCGCCGCGTCAAAGGTCAAAGCCAGCCCCGCATGCCTCTAACTGGTCCACCCTTTCTTACCGAGAAAGAGATCGCACTACTGGAAGCTTGGGTGCAGGCCGGCATGCCTGCCGGCCACGATGCTGCTGCGGCCACCGAACCGCCTCCCACACCCCCTCGGCCTGGACCAGAAGAGACTGCCACATTTGCGCATATCGAACCAATCCTCCTGACGCGCTGCGTCAAATGTCACAAGGAGAACGGCAAGATGGGGCCCCCACCCGAAGGTCTGCGGCTCGATAGCTACGCTAACGTTATTGCGGGTGGCGAGCGTCTGGTCATTGTGCCCGGCAAGCCAGGCCTGAGCGAGCTCATCCGGCGTATCGAGGGTAAGGCGCTCCCGCGCATGCCCTTTGATGGCCCGCCGTGGCTTGACGAGGAAGATCTGCAGCTGTTGCGACAATGGGTTCAGCAGGGGGCCCGCAACGCAGAAGGAGAACAGATGCCAATTCCTGAGGGGCGGAAGGTGAGGTTTAGAGGTCTAATGACGGGACCTTCTGCGGTCGACGGTGCGGAATTCATTCTCGGAGACGACGCTCGCATCGATAAAGATCCCCGGGTTGGAGACCAAATCGAGCTGAGAGGTGTAGTCGACGAAGCTGGCAACGTTCGAGCAAGCAGGCTGCGCAAAAGGTGACAGGAGGGTCTGCCGTTCAAAGTGGAACGGTGGAGCAAGGGCCTACGGCGAGCCCGAGGAAACAATTGCGATGGCCGCCGATCTGCTTTCAGCCGAGGCAGCATTCGAGGCAGCCGTGAAGCGCCGGCCGGGCGAACCTATCCTGCTCAGGGACGAAGCGCGGGTTATTCAGAAATCGATCGGCGACGACAGTTAGACTTCCTGATTTCGAGGGGCGCCAGACCGAGGTCGCCACGCCGCGCGGCGCTACTGTTTGGCTGCTTACGAACCGCCAGAGCCAGATAAGAAGGAACGTTACCACCAGCGTGAAAACGATAACGAGGGCATTTACCGCAACTCTGATCCATACGTCTTCGACTGTCATCGCCCTAAACACTTGTAATGTTGTTCGTTTAGGAATCCGGGCCAAGAAAGATTTAAAGCGGCGTTGATCTGCCTCGTTATCGGTGGCAATCCAGTCGTTCGGTGACACGAAAGCCTCGAAGCGACCCTGACCGCCCTCGTCGTCTGCTCCAACCCAATCGTTTGGAGACAGGGTTAGAACCCATATCCTTCCGTCTGAGAAAAGCGTGAGATTCGGGGCGCGGGGGTGTTCAAGGAGGAGGGTGTCCTCGTCGGACTGGCCCCAGCGCGCCACGTAGCCCTTCGCCACTAACTTTTTGAGGCGCTTTAGGACCACGTTTTCGGCCATGGGAAACCCGCCAAACCCGCCAAACCATCCGTCGCCATCTCAATCTCCACAGTTTTTTGGGGCGGCTTCAATTTTCTCAATCCATCTTCCATGCAACCGGAATTGCAACCGGAAGCGAGCCAGGCCTTCTGCGGCCTTGTCCGCGAGAGCCCCGAAAATATAAAGACTGCGTGGGCCCATGGGTACGGCAAGATACTGGAAACACAACAGTGCCCACTGTGGGGGACCGGGGGTCGGGAATTCAAATCTCCCCGCTCCGACCATTCTCTTATTTCGATTGCCAATTGAAATTGGCCTCAGCGCCAGAGGCGTCACCGGCTCGGACGGTCGGGAGCGGCGCTAGGGCGAGACGCCAAATCATCCCCGTGAGCAAGAAAAAATAGCGCCAATGATTGGTGTCGATGACCATTCCTTCGATGGCCACGGCAAGGCTTTTGGATGCGTGAAGCGACGTCCCAGAGGAAGGGCGGGCTGGAGCTATGATAGCTATGGTTAAGAGGCCGTTGCGCTGTCCTGCGCGGGCAGCTTGTGAACGCCGGCGCCGAGATCGGAAATGTAGAAGTCGACGACCTCCCGGGTCATGTTGTCGACGGTAAAGCGTTCGGCGACATAACGTTGGAGCACCGCGGCGCGGTTCAGGAACGGCTTCGGATTGGCGAGGAAGGCACGCAACTGACTTGCAAGCGCATCCACGTCACCAGGCGGAATCAGCGGCATGCCCACATCGCCGACAATCTCTGGAATGCCTCCCACGCTGGTCGCGATCAAGGGCATTTGCGCCGCCGCCGCTTCGAGCACGATATAGGGGAAAGACTCCGCGCGTGATGGCACCACGACGCAACGGGCGCGGACGAATGCCATGCGCGCGGGCTGCGGTCCGGAGAAATAAACCCTTTGGCTGAGCCCAAGCCTACGGGCAAGCCGCTTGAAATGCTTCTCGTCCGGGCCTCTGCCCACGATGATGGCGCGCCCGGGAAAGATCGACTGGTGGGCGGCAAGGGCCTCCAGGAAGATATCGACGCCCTTCAACTTACGCAGTTCCCCGATGAACACGAAGTCGGCTGGGTCGTCGGCGAGCAGCGACTCGTAGAACTCGTGGCGGTAAAGCCCGTTTGGCACGATCCGCAGCGGGCAAGGCGGCTGGCCAATCAGCTCGCCATATCGGCTTGCCGCGAATTGGCATTCGAAGATCATGCCGTCAGTCAACGCAGCCAGGTTGCGCTCGGCCCTGAGATACAGCCGCCCCATCGGCGTTACCGGTGAGTAATGCAAGCTGCCACCATGAGGCGTGTAGACGATCTTCATGTCTTTGTGTTTGCGCTTGAGCTTGCGTCCGGCGAGGCGGACATACGCCCCTCCCTTGGCGCCATGACCGTGCAGAACGTCGACATCGAGCTTGGCGGCGAGCTTCGCAACCTTCCGATAGGTGCGCCAGTCGCCGAAGGCGATTTGGCGGTCCATGGGAATGCGCGTCACCCCGAGCGTACAATTGTCCTGAAGGCGGCTGAGCGCCACCGCGATCTCGCTCCCGCCGGTGCGCGAATCGCAAACGACGCCGACTTCCGCACCCATCTCTGCCTGGCCGATTGCGAGATCGTGCACATGGCGGAAGAGCTCCCCGACCGGTGCGCGCAAGCAATGCAGAATGCGGAAGTTCGAGCTCACGAAGCCAGACTCGAAAAGGGGGAGGGCGGTGCCGGTACCCCTGAGCTTTAGAATAGGCACTCGAAGACGTAAATAGTGTCGCCTGGCTGGACGGGATAGTCGGTGGCGACCATGACGGTGGACATGACGCCGCCGAAGCGCCTGGTGAGGCGGACATAGCGCTTCTTGGCGCGCTTGGTATAGCCTTCGGCGATAGCGACCGCGGCCTCGACGGTCATGGCGTTGACGTAGGGGTATTGGCCGGGCTTGTTGACCTCGCCGAGGATGAAGAAGGGCCGGTAGGTCTCGACCTCGACCGAAACCTTGGGGTCCTTGATATGTTTCTGCTTCAGCGCCCCGGCGATCTGGTCGGCGAGCTCGAAGGTGGTGGGGCCTCTGGCCCTGACCGGCCCGATCAACGGGATGGAGACGCGGCCCGAGCCGTCGACGCTATAGACGCTGGACAGGTTCTCCTAGCCGAACACGATGACGCGAACGCGGTCGCCCGAATCGAGCGTGTAGGTTTCGTTGGAGATCACCGGCACGCCGGGCGGGGCGGCAGCCATCAGTGCCATGGGGTTACCCGGCGGGGGCAGCGAGGCAGGGGTGGACAGGACGAAGTCGGGCGCCGTTAACCCAGGGATGCCTGCCGCCTTGTAGCCGTCCAGGGTTAACGGCGACAACAGCAAGCAGCAGAAGCGCCAGCCGCGCTAATTTCCGACCGTCCCTCGCATTCTCAAGATGTAGGACCGTCATGGTTAAGGAATGCTGAGCGTCCGTCACGAAGCGATGCGCCCCTTAAGCCTTTGGTTACGAGGATTGGCCTCTAATAGCCAAGTCGGTTAGGAGTTCAGTCGGTTGTCCAGGTCTCGTGAGAATCCCCCACTCACCGAGGATGTCGACCTTCCCACGCTGGGCCACGCGTTGTGGCGGGCGAAGGGCTGGATTCTGTGGCTCACCATAGCCGCCGGCATCATCACCTTTGTCGTGCTCTGCATGATGCGGCCCCTCTACACCTCCGAGGCGCGCATCCTTATTCAAAACGACGAGTCGTCTTTCACACGTCCGACCGGCGAGCAGATCCTCGAACGTCAAAGTACGCTCGACGAGCAAGCCGTGCAAAGTCAGGTGCAGGTTCTCACGTCCCGCGATCTGATTTTGCAGGTGGTCAGGGATCTCGATCTCACGAACAACACTGAATTCGCCAAGGATGCGGGCGTGACCTATTTCCGACGCTTGCTCAATCAGATTGAGCTCGGCCGCGGCACGCCGGAATCCGAAGATGAGAAGGCGACCAATGCGCTAGCCCGGAACCTCTCCGTCTTTCAGCTTTCGAAATCGAGCGTCATATCAATCGAATATAGCTCCGGCGACCCGAAGCTCGCCGCGCAGATCGCCAATAAGCTCGCCGACGTCTATATCGGCTGGCAGCGCACGGCGAAGATCGAGCAGACCAAGGACGCGACCGCTTGGCCGAGGGATCAGATCGACGTCCTCCGCAAGCGGGTCGCCGAATCGGAAGAGGCGGCCGAGCGGTTCCGCGCGAGCAAAGGCCTTTACTCAGGCACGAACAATGTCAGCTTGAACGCCCAGCAGCTGTCCGAACTCAACAGCCAGCTCATTCTTGCCGCACTCAACAGCCAGCTCATTCTTGTCGTCGCGCAGAAATCCGAGGCTGACGCCTGCGCTCGACTGCTCAAGAAGATGCTGGCCGACAACGGCGACATCGACGCGACGCCCGAAGTGATGAAGTCGGCGCCGATCATCAAGCTGATCGAGCAGCGCGTGCTGGTCCAACGTCAGCTCGCCGAGCTTTCCGCGACACTGTTGCCCTCGCACCCCCGCATCCAGCAATTGGGGTCCGAGCTTGCCGACGTGCGGCAGCAAATTCGCGTCGAGGCTCAGAAGATCGTGAAGAGCCTGGAGAATGAGGCGGCCGTGGCGAACGCGCGAGAGGCGTCTCTGCGTGTAAGCCTCAACGATGCGAAGTCGAAGACGTCAGGCTTGGGCGATTCCGAGCTCAAGCTTCGTGCACTTGAGCGCGAAGCCAAATCCAATCGCGACCTTCTCGAGTCCTACTTGGCCCGTTATCGCGACGCCAGCGCCCGGCACGACATGGGCGCCGTTCTGGCGCGAGCCACTATCGTCAGCAGGGCGCATGCCTCCGTCCTTCCGTCTTTCCCGAAACGCGGAGCCAGCACGCGTCTCGTCATGGTCGCGACGATGTTGCTCGCGCTCGCTTATGTGATCGCGCGGGAGTTGATGAGCGGAACCCCGCAGGCGCACCAGGTTCGCGAGTTCCGCGAGCCCCGTATGCGCCACCGCCGGCCGCGTCATGCGCCAAGCCCAGCGAGTCCGCCCCTCCGATCCTCCGCGACGGCAGAGCACGCCAAGCCGGTTCCACCCGCGCCGCCGGCCGCAGCAGCGCCTGTTGCCGCACCACCTCCTGTGGTCAAGTCGCCCGCCGCCTCATCCGCATGTGCCGCCGCGTCCCCCGCAAAGACAAGCGCTTCGAATCTGCCAGCCGTTATTCCAATACCTCCGCCTTCACGGGCCGAGCCGCCGAAGGAAGCTCCAAAACAGGCGGCACCCAAGGCGGCGGCTACGGCCGCCAAATGGCCGGTGAAAGACACCCCAATCAGACCGAGCTGGCTTCAGGTTGATGAGCCCAGGCGGCCACCCAAAGCGCCTCCGCCACCGCCCGAACCTGAAAAGGCGCCGCACACTGAAACTCCCGCGCCGTCGCCAGCCACAAGGCTTGTCGAGCGCCTTTGCCAAGAGCTCTCACCGGAGGTCGGCGAGACGCAGGACTCCACCCCGAATCGCGGGATGAAGATGGCCGCGGGACTTTTCGACCGCTTTCGCCGGAGACATTCGCCCGACGAGAGCGAGGCCGAACCAGCAAAGCCAACCGCATTGGATGAAGACATGTCAGCACTCCGGCCAAACGACCTTCGGCACTATCTGGCTCAAAGGATCGCCACGGCAGGGACGCCCGATGACCACGAAACCTCCGTCGCAAAGCGCCCCATCAGCAATGTCGGGCCGACGCTGAAATCGCTCGACGCCGTGCTCAACCACGTGCTCGCTTCGACGAAAGGCGGTCCGCCCGGGGCGCTGTTTGTAGCAGGGGTTTCGCCAAAGGCAGATGCCACCCAGGCGGCGATTGGGATCGCGCGCGTGCTGGTCGAGAAACTCGAGCAGGTCGTGCTCTTGGATTTGACTCGGGGGACTTCAGCAGTGTCGGGACCGCTCGAATTGCCGCGCGCACCCGGTTTCACCGACCTCGCGGCCGGACGAGCAAGTTTCGGCGAAGTCATCCGGATAGACGGGGAGACGCCCTTGCAGGTGATCACTGCGGGCCATCCCTCGATCAAGGAATATGGGCACGAGCCCGACAGCTTCATGCGCGTGTTCGAGGCTCTCACCCAGACATATGACCGCGTGGTCCTCCACGCCGACCTCGACACGGTGCGCCTGCTGATCTCGTCGCTCAAGTTAGAATTGCCGTCCATGGTCGCGGTTCTTCCGCCTGGATCGGGCTCGGAGAGTGCGCGCGACGCCTTATCAACCTTCGCCTCGCTCGGATGCCCCGTGGTGGTCTATGAACAGGACGGCAAGCGGCGCCGTGCCGGCCTTTTCGCTCGCGCGGCGGCGATCTGAACCGATCTCTTCTAACTCTCGCGGGCGAGCAAGGCCCGGCGCATTCGCTGCGTGAGTGGCCACAGATGCCCGTGCGACTTGATCGCACGCTTGACCCGCGTCACGAACGACAACGGCGCGGCCGACCTTGCGGCTTGAAGGCGATGAAGTTGTCGAACAGATCTGGACGAAATCGCACCATTCGTCCTTGTGACGCGCTTCGCCGACGCCGAGATCGTAGAAGGCCAGCCCTTGCTTCACATGGCCGAGCCCGCAACCGGCTTGGATTGTCGTCATCGAGCAGTGCCACCTCGCGATAGAACGCGCCTCGAATACGTCCGCGATGCCCATAACCGCGAACTGCAGGATTTCTGAGCGAAGAATGTGTCGAGCAAAGCAAGTCTCTCGTCGCGATCTTGGGCCCACCCAATAGGCGAGGGGCCCCATCTCGCGGAGCTTGCGCTCTTTTCGATCGAGCGTGCTGCGTGAGCGCTTGCTGAAACGGCTTGCGTAGAGTCCTTCGAGATCGGCGAGGCTGACGGAGTAGCCGCTGCTCGGAGTGGCCTGATGCGGCCAGGTTGGCAAAGGGATTGGGCACCCCATCCCAGCTGTAGGGCTGGGCCTTGAGATCGCGGTGGCTGCGCCGATCCGCCGCGCAGCCCTCCCTCAGAAGCCGCGACAGGTCGCCAACCGTGAGCTGCACAGCCGCGTCCGGCTGCAACAGGCCCATGCAGTAATTGGCGTGGTCCTGGCCGAGCCATGGCAGAACCCGCAGGCTTGACTGCCAGCCCATCTCGAAAGGACCACAGAAAAAGCGCCCGTCCGTCGGTCGCGTGCCATACGCAACACCATCCTTGGCCGGGCGCCAGAAAGCCGCCTTCCGAGCCCGGCAATCCTTTCGCAAGAAACCGCCACCAGAATGCCGGCCAGGCTCGAACCCTGGCAGAGCCAGGTTAATGGTTGATGGTGGAGGAAGGCAGCGTGACCACGGTAAAGACCGCCATGATGAAGGCAGCGATGTTGGGCCTCTACCACACCGGCGCGCATCGTCTGCTCGCGCCTTACACTCAAGGCCAGGGCGTAATCTTCACGCTTCACCACGTCCGGCCCGAGCCGGGCCGGCTGAAGAATTTCGCGCCGAACCGCATCCTCGAAGTCACGCCGGAGTTTCTCGAAGACGTGCTTGACCAGGTGAGCGAGTCCGGCCTAGACGTCGTCTCTCTCGATGAGGCCATGCAGCGGCTCGAGCGGGGCGACGAGAGGCGGTTTGCCTGCTTCACCTTCGACGACGGCTACCGCGACAATCTGGAATACGCTTATCCAATCTTCAAGAAGCAGGGCTTACCGTTCGCCATCTACATCCCCACGGCCTATCCTGAGGGCGAAGGCGAGTTGTGGTGGATTGCGCTGGAGGAGGTGGTCAGAGGCGCGACGCAGCTCGAGATTTGCCGCCATGGCGAGCTGTGGCGGCTTCCCGCGCGTACGGC
Source organism: Methyloceanibacter sp. (assembly GCA_050728375.1). Taxonomy (GTDB): domain Bacteria; phylum Pseudomonadota; class Alphaproteobacteria; order Rhizobiales; family Methyloligellaceae; genus Methyloceanibacter. The sequence continues at coordinate 15,855 of JBOHJE010000205.1, read as the reverse complement.
TGCGGAAAAAGTCCGCGCCTTCGAGCAGGTCTATTGGTGGCTCCGCATACTCGACGAGGCGAGCCAGCGTCACGTGGTCCGTAGACTCGCGGACGAGTACGGCGTCGATCTCGAGGAGGAGTGCCGCAAGCTGGTGATGACCTGGAACGAGATCGGGACGCTTGCCGCAGACCCGCTGGTCACCATCGGCGCGCACACCAAGGGCCACTTCGCTATCGCGAAACTTTCCGAGGCGCGCGCGCTTGACGAGATGGTGGGAAGTGCCGACCGCATCGAGCAGGAGCTTGGGCGCCGCCCAGTCCATTTCAGTTTCCCTTATGGCGACCCAGGCAGCGCCGGACGTCGCGATTTCGAGCTCGCGCGAAAAGCAGGCTTCAAGACGGCCGTGACCACACACAAGGGAATGCTGTTTTCGGACCACAAAGCCCATCTCACGGCGTTGCCGCGAGTCTCGCTGAACGGCGAGTATCAATCCCTGACCTATACGGCGCTCTATTTGTCGGGTGCGCCGTTTGCGCTGTGGAACCGCTTTCAGCAGGTGAACGCCGCTTGATCGCGGTCATTCGGAACGCTGCATCCAGGCGATGACGAGCCCGGCGGGAAGGACCCAGAGCAGCCCGGCCACGAGAAAATACGCAAACTGCGTCCACGCCGGCCCGTCGGTGATCCGCCCCGCGCCGATGGCGATGACCCCCAAAGCGTACAGCGTCAGGAAGGTGAGCAGCAGAATTGTGCCGACGAGCTTTCTGGTACGCGCGCGCATCATGACCATCCTCGCGTGCTTTGGGGACTGCGGCAATGGGCCGGTGCTCCGTGATTGAGTTCAGAGGCGGGGGCCGCTATCAAGCTTCCGATGACTTCAGCCGTTGTCCAGGCCTCAAAGGCTGAGCTGCGAAGCATGCCAGCGCTCTCGGCGAGGCACGCAAAAGCTCTTCGCGTCTGGCTCTCCTCCATTGCGCTTCTCGTCGTCGCCATGATCCTCGTCGGCGGCACGACGAGGCTCACCGATTCTGGGCTGTCCATCACTGAGTGGCAGCCCATCCAAGGCACCATCCCTCCGCTGTCCGAAGCCGATTGGCACCAGGCCTTCAAGGCTTACCGGAAGACCCCAGAATATACCGAGATCAAGCGCGGCATGAGCCTCGAGGAATTCAAGACCATCTATTGGTGGGAGTGGGCCCACCGGTTTCTCGGCCGCCTGACCGGGCTGGCCTTCCTCGTGCCTTTCGTCGCGTTCTGGGCAGCTGGCTACATTCCGCGCGCGCTGTTGCCGCGGCTCGCTGGCCTCTTCGTGCTCGGTGGGGTCCAGGGCGTGCTGGGCTGGTACATGGTCAAGAGCGGGCTCGTCGACCGCACCGACGTCAGCCACTACCGGCTCGCGGCGCATTTCGCCGTCGCGCTCCTCATCCTCGCTTACACGCTCTGGCTCTTGTTCGGCATTGGCGCGCGCAAGGTAGAGGGGCGGCCTAGCGGGCGGGCAGTGGTTTGGGTCGCCTCGCTCCTGCTTGCGCTCATTTTCTTGCAGATGCTTTCTGGGGCGCTAGTCGCCGGGCTCGACGCGGGCATGGGCTTCAACACTTGGCCTCTCATCAATGGGGCATTCATTCCCGACGGGCTCGGAGAGGCCTCACCATGGTACATGAACCTGTTCGAAAACCCGCTCACCGTGCAATTCGACCACCGCATGCTGGGATACGCGATTGTCGCCACCGCGCTCGTCCAGCTTCTTTGGCTCGCGCTGAGAGATGCTAAGCAACCCGTTACAGGAAGCGCCTTGCTCGTGGCGGGGCTCGCGCTCATGCAAGCGACCATCGGAGTGTGGACGTTGCTTCTCGCCGTGCCGATCGTGCTCGGACTTGCTCATCAAGCCGGCGCCGTCGCCGTGTTCTCCGCGGCGCTCTACCATCTTTGGCTTGCGGCCACCGCCCCGAAGTCGGCGCTTTAGCCCTTTCATGCAGCGTCGAGCGCCTGATCTAGATCGGCGATGATGTCGTCCACATTTTCCAAGCCGATCGACAGTCGCACCACCTCCGGACCTGCGCCGGCCCGCACGCGCTGTTCGTCGGTAAGTTGGCGGTGCGTGGTCGAGGCGGGGTGGATGATGAGGCTGCGGGTGTCGCCGATATTGGCAAGGTGGCTGAACAGTCTGACGTTGCTTACCAGCGCGATGCCAGCGTCGTAGCCGCTCTCGAGGCCTAAAGTGAACACGGCTCCCGCTCCATTTGGGCAATAGCGACGTGCAAGCGGCCTATACGGGTTGTCGGGAAGCCCGGCATAGTTCACCCAGGCAACCTTCTCATGACCCTTGAGCCAGCTCGCGACTTGCAGCGCGTTGTCGCAATGCCGCTGCATGCGGAGCGACAAGGTCTCGATGCCCGTGAGGATCAGGAAGGCGTTGAACGGGGCGATCGCGGGGCCGAGGTCGCGCAACCCCAATACACGGCAGGCGATGGCGAAAGCGAAATTGCCGAACGTCTCGGCGAGCGTGATGCCATGATAACTGGAGGAGGGTGCCGACAGAGTTGGATAGCGACCGCTTTTCATCCAGTCGAAGGTGCCGCAATCGACGATGGCCCCGCCGATCGAGTTGCCGTGCCCGCCGAGGAACTTCGTCAGGGAGTGCACGATGATGTCGGCGCCATGCTCGATCGGTCGCATGAGATAGGGTGTGGCGAGCGTGTTATCGACGATCAGCGGCACCCCGGCCTCCTTGGCCACCGCCGAGATGGCCGCGATATCCGTGATGATGCCGCCGGGATTGGCGATCGACTCGACGAAGATCGCCTTGGTCTTCGGTGTCAGTGCGGCGCGGAACGACTCTGCGTCGGTCGTATCGGCCCAGCGGACGGCCCAACCGCATTTGCTGAAGGCATGGGTGAACTGGTTGATCGAGCCGCCGTAAAGCTGGCGCGCCGAGATGAACTCGTCGCCAGGCTCCAGCAATGTGTGGAACACGATGGCCTGCGCCGCATGACCCGAAGCGACCGCAAGCGCGGCGGTCCCGCCCTCGAGCGCTGCCAGGCGCTCCTCGAGCACCGCCTGCGTCGGGTTCATGATGCGGGTATAGATGTTACCGAATGTCTCGAGATTGAACAGCGCCGCCGCGTGATCGACGTCGTCGAAGACGTAAGAGGTGGTCTGGTAGATCGGCGTGATTCGCGCGCCGGTGGCCGGATCGGGCTGAGCGCCTGCATGAATGGCAAGCGTGTTGAACCCTGGCTTTCTCGCTTCAGACATCGACGGCTCCCCAAGACGCGGCTAGACCGCCGGCAATATAGCAAAGAGAGATTGCGTGGGCTGGCTCACGCCGCCAGGTGTTCACTTCGAGCCCGGGCCGACGATGCGGTGCTGAACGCCCTCGGCCCCCAGCAGCGGCCGGCGGCTGGACAAGGTTCGCGAGTTCACCCCGGCCCAGCCGAGCTCGCCGGAGAGGCGTCCGTATTCAATCTTCGGGCAGCGGTTCATAACCACCTTGAGGCCGGCGTCCTCGGCCAGCCGCGCCGCTTCGTTATTGCGCACGCCGAGTTGCATCCACACGACCTTGGCGCCCATCCGGATCGCCTCACGCGTGATCTGAAGCGCTGCCGCGGAGTTGCGGAAAATGTCGACGATGTCGACCGCTTGCGGCAGGTCGCCGAGCGAGGCGTAGACGGGCTCGCCGAGAATGGTCTTGCCCGCCTGGCCGGGATTGATTGGAATGACCTTGAAGCCCTTCGCCTGGAGATATTTCATGGCGAAGTAGCTCGGCCTCGACGAATTGGGGCTCGCGCCCACCATGGCGATGATGCGATGCGCGACGAGAATGTCCCTGATATAGGCGTCGCTGTAGGCGTCGTGGTTCATCGGTGATCGATTCGGCGGGAGCGATCAGCGGGGCCAGTTCGGCTGACGTTTGTCGATGAACGCGCCAATGCCTTCCTCGGCCTCTGCGTCGAGCATGTTCTCTACCATCACCCCCGCGGTGTAGCGGTAGGCATCCTCCAACGGCATTTCGAGCTGGCGATAGAATGCCTCTTTGCCTACCTTGAGCGTGCCCGCCGGCTTCAGGGCGAACCTGCGTCCGAGCTCGACCGCTTCGTTCACGACCCGGTCTGCGGCAACCACTCGGTTGACGAGGCCAAGAGCCTTCGCCTTCGAGGCGTCGACGATCTCGCCGAGCAGCAGCATCTCCATGGCGCCCTTGCGGGCTACGTTTCGGCTGAGCGCCACCATGGGCGTCGAGCAGAACAGCCCGATATTGACGCCGGGCGTGGCAAAGGTGGCATCGGTGCTCGACACGGCGAGATCGCAGCTCGCCACGAGCTGGCAGCCGGCGGCAGTGGCGATGCCGTTGACTGCCGCGATGACCGGTTTGGGACAGCGGACGATACCGAGCATCATGTCGGAGCAGGCAGCCATGGTCTTGGCGAAGAAGGCGCGGCCGCGGTCGGCATCGTTCCGATGCGCCGTCAGCTCCTTCAGATCGTGGCCCGAGGAGAACGCCGGCCCCGCGCCGGTGATGACGATGGCACGGACGGCATCTGCGCGTCCGGCCTCTGCGACGGAGCGGTGGAGCGAAGCGATCAGCTCCTCGGAGAGGCTATTGCGCGCCGCCGGCCGGTTGAGCGTGAGGACCGCGACGGGCCCTTGGTCCTGACGCAATAGGATCTGATCGTCCACGGCACAGCTCCAACGCGGTATGCGCCGGAGCCTATGCCACCGTCAGCCTCGCTTCAATCGGCTCACTGGAGTTTCATAACCGGTGCCACCTTGCCGATCATGCGCTCGACCAGTTCGACATTCTCGGGAAGCGGCTGGAGCTTGGCGAGCTTGCTGCCAAGTTCGCGGTAGATGGCGACGGTCTTCTCGCGCTGCTCCTGGGTGAGCTTGTCGTCACGCTCGGCCTGGGCGATAGCCGCCTCGACCATCTTACTCAAATCCTTCGCACTCTTGCCCTCGCGCACATAGGCGTAGCTCATGGCGACGGACGAGGTGACGGTGACCCATTCATCGAGGTTCTTGGAGCCGTGCTTCGCCGCCACCTCTTCCATGGCTTTGCGCTTCTCGGGAGGAAGCGACTCGATACTGTCGGAATTGGCCCCCTCGGGGCTCTCGGTTCCCGGAAATTTGGCCCCGATTGCCTTCATTTCCGGGTAGGACGCAATGAAGCGATCGATCATGTCCTTGGTAAGAGGCACCTAGCGCATATTCGCAACCATTTCGTCGAGCGCGGCGGGATTGAAACCGCCGCCGGCGATACCTTGCGCAGCGGCCGGTTGAGGCGCGGCCGCGAGCACGAAAACGACAAACGTGGAAAGGAGGAGGGTGAGACGCATCATTATGGGAGCCACTTTCCTGCTGGAACTCTGGAAAGCTGAGGCTTACACCCTGCGACCTATGTCAGCGATGCCGTTAGACCGAAATCTGCCATAGGAGAACTTCACCTTGCCGTGGCAGTCTACAGCGCCGCGGATGAGGTAACCTATTACCACACATCTAATCGACTGATTTTTATGGATATTCCGTTACGCCTTGACCTCCTCAAGGCAAATCGTTAGAAGCGCCGATCTTTCGAGTGATGCCGAGCAACGCGAGCCATGAAGACCTTTTCAGCCACGCCGAAGGACATCGAGAAGTCCTGGATCCTCATCGACGCCAACGGCCTCGTGGTCGGCCGGCTAGCTGCCCTGATCGCAACGCGGCTGAGGGGCAAGCATAAGCCGAGCTTCACTCCCCACATGGATTGCGGCGACAACATCGTCGTGATCAACGCCGGCGATGTCGTGTTCACCGGCAATAAGCGGGACGACAAGGTCTATTACTGGCACACGGGCCATCCCGGCGGCATCAAGGGCCGCAGCGCCTACAAGATCCTCGAAGGCAAGCACCCGGAGCGTGTCCTGCACAAAGCCGTCGAGCGCATGTTGCCGCGCGGGCCGCTCGGCCGCCAACAGCTCAGGAACTTGCGCGTCTATGCGGGCCCTGAGCATCCGCACGAGGCGCAAAATCCCGTCAAGCTCGACGTGGTCGCCCTCAGCACGAAGAATGTAAGGAGCGCCTGAGCATGAGCGAGACGATGACGCTTGAGGATCTTGGTCCGCTCAAGGACGAGGCGCCGCAGCCGAGCGTCTATGAAAAGAAGGTCGACGCGCAGGGCCGCGCCTATGCCACCGGCAAGCGCAAGGACGCGGTGGCACGCGTCTGGGTGAAGCCTGGACCCGGTAAGATCACCGTCAACGGCAAGGATCATGTGGCTTATTTCGCGCGTCCCGTGCTCCAGATGATCCTTAAGCAGCCGCTCGTCGCGGCCAAGCGCGAGGACCAGTTCGACGTCGTCTGCACCGTCAGCGGCGGCGGGCTCTCAGGCCAAGCCGGCGCCGTGCGTCACGGCATCTCCATCGCGCTCACGCGCTTCGAGCCAGAGCTCCGCGGTGTGCTCAAGAAGGGCGGCTTTCTCACGCGGGATGCCCGCACCGTCGAACGGAAGAAGTACGGCCGCGCCAAGGCCCGACGCAGTTTCCAGTTCTCCAAGCGCTAGGCGCTCTACCGGCCCCCTTGTTCGTCATTCCGGCGAAAGCCGGAATCCACTCCGTCGCAATGTTTAATTGCCGGATACCGTCTTCCGCCGGTATGACGCTCATGACGCAATTTGGTATTTGAACATCTCCATGGCAGACAGCAAATCCATCAAAGCGGCGGTGCTCGGCGCCTCGGGCTACACCGGCGCCGACCTCATCCGGCTTGCCGCGCGGCATCCTGCCATCAAGATCTTGGCCCTCGTCGCCAAGGGGCATGCGGGTCAGGCCCTGGCGCAAGTCTTCCCGCATCTCGCGGGCCTCGACGTACTGAAGCTTGTCACCCCTGACGAGGTCGATTGGAGCGCGGTGGACGTCGCGTTTTGCGGACTGCCGCACGGCACGGCCCATGGCGAGATCAAGAAGCTGCCCCCGCGGGCCAGGATCATCGACATGTCGGCCGATTTTCGCCTACGCGACCCCGCCGTCTATGCCGCATGGTACGGCGGCGAGCATGGCGCGACCGAGCTTCTCGGTGAAGCCGTCTACGGGCTGACCGAGCACTACCGTGACGAGATCAGAGGCGCGCGGCTCGTTGCCTGCCCCGGCTGCTATCCGACCGCCGTGCTGCTGGCGCTCGCACCGCTTGCCAAGGCTAAGCTGATCGCGACCGCGGACATCATCATCGATGCCAAATCCGGCCTGTCCGGGGCAGGTCGCACGCTGAAACAGAACATCTTGTTCTCAGAGGCGGGCGAGGGGCTATCGCCCTACGGCATCGGCAACCATCGGCATGTGCCGGAGATCGAGCAGGAACTCGGCCTTGCCGCAGGGGCGGATGTCTCGGTCAACTTCACGCCGCATCTCGTGCCGATGTCGCGCGGTGAACTCTGCACCTCCTATGTCCGCCTCGAGAGCAAGTCGACCGCTGCGGATCTCCGCAAGGCGCTTGAGGATGCCTATCGGCAAAGCCCATTCGTGCATGTGGTGGAGGAGGGGGTCATTCCCGCAACTCAGCATGTGAGGGGTTCGAATTTCTGCCATATCGGCGTGTTCGCCGACCGCTTACCTGGCCGCGCCATCGTGATCTCGGTCATCGACAATTTGGTGAAGGGCTCCGCGGGCCAAGCGCTTCAGAACTTCAATCTGATGTTCGGCTTCGACGAAACGCTGGCGCTCGAGCAGCTCCCGCTCTTTCCCTGAAGTCGAGCCGGGCTCGCCGCAAGCCTACTCTGGGTTACTTCACGTAAGAGCCTGGCGCGTTCTCGATCGGGGTGAACGGGCCAGCCGAGGGGTCGCGCGCGGGGACCTTCTCGCCCGAATAGCTCGCAAGCCAAGCCGTCCAGTCGGGCCACCATGACCCTGGAGTCTCAGTGGCCTGCGCAATCCATTCATCGAGCGTGGGTGCGAGAGGGCCAGTCCAGTGCTGGTACTTCTTCTTGGCCGGTGGATTGACCACGCCCGCGATGTGTCCCGACCCGGCCATCACATGACGCACCGGTCCGCCGAACAGCTTGCTGCCGTGAAACACAGACAGCGCCGGAGCGATGTGATCCTCGCGCGTGAAAAGCTCGTAGACGGGGATGGTCACCTTAAACAGATCGAGCCTCACGCCGCCGAGCTCCATCTCCCCTTTGCCGAGCCGGTTGAGATGGTAGAACTCGCGCAGATAGAAGGCGTGATTAGCTGCCGGTAGCCGCGTTGAGTCGGCATTCCAGAACAGAAGGTCGAACGGAAACGGCTTCTTGCCGAGGAGATAGTTGTTGACAACATACGGCCAGATCAGATCGCGCGGCCGCAGCATGTTGAACACCGCCGCCATACGCGAGCCGTCGAGATAGCCCTGTTCGGCCATCATCTCCTCAAGGGCCTTAAGCTGGGTATCGTCGATAAAGACGAGCAAGTCGCCGGCCTCGCTGAAATCGACTTGAGCCGCCAGGAAGCTCGCCGAGGCAATCCGGTCGTCGCCCTTTGCCGCCATGTAGGCGAGAGTCGAGGCGAGCAGCGTGCCGCCCACGCAATAGCCGAGTGTACTTACATGATGGAGTCCGAGCTGGCGGCTGACGGCTCCCACGGCGGCGAGAATCCCTTCGCGCATGTAGTCCTCGAAGGTCTTCTGCGCGAGTCGGGCGTCGGGGTTGACCCAGGATACCATGAACACGGTGAAGCCCTGATCCACCGCCCACTTCACGAACGACTTCTCCGGCACGAGATCGAGGATGTAGTACTTGTTGATCCACGGCGGCACGATGATGAGGGGCCGCTCGTAAACCTCGGCCGTGGTCGGCGCGTATTGGATGAGCTGGATGAGTTCGTTCTGAAAGACGACCTTGCCCGGCGTGACGGCGAGGTTCCGTCCGACTTCGAACGCTGATAGGTCCGTTTGGCTGATGCGCAACAGATCTTTCGATTGGCCAAGATCCTGGGCGAACTGCGCCATGCCCTGGACGAGGTTCTCGGCGTTGGTGGCTAGCGTCGTCCGCAGCACCTCGGGGTTGGTAAGCGGAAAATTCGACGGCGACATCGCCGCGAGCATCTGGCTCAGATAGAAGAGCGCCTTCTGACGCGTTTTTTCCTCGACGCCTTCGGTGTTGCGTGTGACATCCTCGACCCAGCGCGAAGTGATCAGATAGGCCTGCTTCCAGAAGTCGAAGAATTGGCTGTTCGACCAGTCCGGGTCCTTGAAGCGATTGTCTCCGGGCTCGGGCGTGGCGACAGGCTCGACCTCTTCACCGAGAAAGCGGCGGAAGGAGCGCCCCCACAGATCTGCGTAGTTCTTGAACAGCTCGCCCTGTGCGGCCACGAGCTTGCCCGGCTCTGCCGCCCAGACGCGTGCTACCTCACCAAGGGACTTCGCAGCCTCGCCGACTTCGGAAGCCATGCTGTAGGGGCCGTTGCCATTGCTGCGCTCGGCAAGAGCCGAGAACACCTTTGCCCCCTGGTCGAATAGACGCACCATATTGCGCGCCAGGGCATCGATTTGCGCACCCTGAGAGCCTTTGGATTCCTCCGAATTCCTGTCGGCTGATTGATTCCGCTCCTGCATGATTTGTCCTTATTTAACCCCGCTTCACCATCCTGAGGCCACCTTGAAAGCTGATCAGCACACCTCGGCAGCTTCCCCACGATGGTTGATTGTGCTATGCAATATAAGCGTCGGGCGATGACAATCGCCAGGGGAAAGTCCACCAGAGCCAGCATCTTACCGATGTTCTCGCGATCAGCGTCCCGCCTCCTCGCGCTGCTGCCGCTTTTGTGGCTCGGCGGCTGCGCCGATAATTTGCCGGCCGGCCGGCCCATCGCCGAGCTCGTCCGCGGTTATAGTCACACTTTGACTAAGGATGAGAAAAAGAGGGTTATCACCGAGCTGCAAAAGGATAAGGAGCGCCAGCTCGAGCAGTCCGACCAGCCCCCGGCCGAGACTAAAACGGACTGAAAATCAAGTACCAACTCGCCTGAGCACCGCGCGGGCGCTTGCCCGTAGGCCCGTTTCTATGGTTCAACTGACGATTCCCCAAAACGGGGTCTGACCGGGTGGGAACCTGCCGGCCGTGCATAGCGACTTTCACAGAATTAAGCGCCTGCCACCGTATGTTTTTGAGCAGGTGAACAAGCTCAAAGCGACGGCGCGTGCGCGCGGCGACGACATCATCGACTTTGGCATGGGTAATCCCGACATGCCGACGCCGGCGCACATCACCGCCAAGCTCATCGAGACCGTGCGCGATCCTCGGACCAACCGTTATTCGGCGTCAAAGGGCATTCAGGGGCTGCGGCGCGCCCAAGCCGCGTACTACGCGCGACGCTTCGGCGTGAAGCTCAATCCCGACTCGCAAGTCGTCGCCTCTCTCGGCTCGAAGGAAGGCTTCGCCAACATGGCGCAGGCCATCACCGCACCCGGTGACGTCATCCTTGTGCCGAACCCGACTTATCCGATTCACGAATTTGGTTTCATCATGTCGGGCGGCGTGATCCGGCACCTACCGGCGCGAACCGATTCCCAATTCATGGTCTCGCTGGACAAGGCGGTGCGCCACTCGGTGCCGAAGCCGTCGGCGCTCGTCCTCAATTATCCGGCAAACCCGACTGCCGTCGTCGCCAACCGCGACTTCTATCGGGAGATCGTGAGCTTCGCCAAGAAGAATGACCTCATCGTGCTGTCCGACCTCGCTTACGCCGAAATCTATTTCGACGGCGAGCCGCCGCCGTCGATCCTCGAGATCCCAGGCGCCATGGACATTGCAGTCGAGTTCACGACACTGTCCAAGACCTACGCCATGCCGGGCTGGCGCATGGGCTTCGCCGTCGGCAACGAGCGGCTGATTCAGGCGCTGACCCGTGTGAAGTCCTATCTCGATTACGGCGCCTTTACGCCAATCCAGGTTGCGGCCACTGCCGCACTGAACGGCCCGCAAGAGTGCATCGACGAGATCCGCGCCATTTATCGCCGCCGCCGCGATTGCCTAGTCGACGCGCTGAGCCGTGCCGGCTGGCCGATCCCATCGCCGCCCGCGACCATGTTCGCCTGGGTGCCCATCCCCGACATGTTCGCTCATCTCGGTTCACTGGAATTCTCCAACCTCCTTCTGGAGAAGGCGTCAGTGGCCGTGTCGCCCGGCGCGGGGTTCGGTGAGTACGGCGAGGGCTATGTCCGCATCGCGCTCGTCGAGAACGAGCAGCGCATTCGCCAAGCCGCGCGCAATATTCGTAAATTCCTCACCGAATCTGCCAAGACACTGCACAACGTCATCCCCATTGCCTCTCAGGCGAATCGGAACTTCTGATCCCCTCCCATGGCGGACGGATTGAAGCTAGGACTGGCCGGGATCGGCACCGTCGGCAGCGGACTGTTGCGGCTTTTGGAGGCGCGCAGCCGCGCGCTCGCCCCGCGGGCCGGCAAGCCGATAGAGCTCGTGGCGGTCTCTGCGCGCAATCGCCGCAAGAAGCGCGACGCCGATATTTCCAGTTTGCGCTTCGTGAGTGACCCGGTTGCGCTCGCCACCGATCCTGAGATCGATGTCTTCGTCGAACTGATCGGCGGCGAGGAGGGCGCCGCCAAAGGCGCGGTCGAGGCCGCCTTGCGCGCCGGTAAGCATGTTGTCACGGCCAACAAGGCCCTGCTCGCGCATCACGGCTCGTCTCTCGCGGCGCTTGCCGAGAAGAATGGCGTCGCGCTCAATTTCGAGGGCGCGGTCGCCGGCGGCATCCCGGTGGTGAAAGTCATCCGCGAGAGCCTTCAAGGCAACGACATCTCCCGCGTCTACGGCATCCTGAACGGGACCTGCAATTACATCCTCACGACCATGGAGAAGGAGGACCGAAGCTTCGCCGATGTGCTGAAGGAAGCCCAGGCGCAAGGCTACGCCGAGGCCGATCCAACTTTCGATATCGGCGGCTTCGACACGGCACATAAGCTCGCGTTGCTGACGAGCCTCGCCTTCGGGACGCGCGTCAATTTCGACTCCATCTATGTGGAGGGGATTGAGACCGTCACACCGGCGGATATCGAGGCTGCCGGCGATCTCGGCTACCGCATTAAGCTGCTTGGCGTGGCGCTCCGCACGGAGAGCGGCATCGAGCAGCGCGTGCATCCGACCATGGTGCCGAAGAACACAGCCATCGCCGAGGTCGACGGTGCATCGAACTGCGTCGCCATCGACGGAGATTTCGTTGGCGACGTGATGTTGATCGGGCCGGGCGCCGGCGGCGCACCGACGGCGTCCGCGGTAATGAGCGACCTGATCGACATCGCCCGTAACCACGTCCTGCCGCCCTTCGGCGCCAAGGCGAAGGATTTGCGTCCCTACAGGAAGGCCCAGATGCGCGCGCATGAAGGCGGCTACTATATCCGTGCCTCGGTCTACGACCGCACCGGCGCCTTCGCGGCGATCGCAAGCCGGATGGCCGAACAGGGCATCTCCATCGAGAGCATCGTCCAGCGCCGTCCGCGTGCCGAGTTGCCAGGCTACATCCGGCGCCATGAAGGCTCGGCCGCCGCGGTGGTCATGGTAACCCATCAGACCACGGAGGCCGCTGTCCGCAAGGCTTTGGCAGCTATCGAGCGGGACGGCCATGTCGATTCAAAGCCGCAGATGATCCGCATCGAAAAACTGTGATAGGGAGAGTGTAAGGACGCGGAACGTTCGCACGAGTGCAGGGAGGATCGGACGTGTCTGAGGCGGCCAAAACCGAACTCGACCGCGCACTAGCGCTCGACATCGTCCGCGTGACCGAAGCCACCGCCGTCGCTGCTGCGCGCTGGCGGGGCCGTGGCGACGAGGCAGCCGCCGACGAGGCAGCCGCCGCGTCCATGTACCGGGAGATCGCGCGCCTGCCGGTCGAAGGCCTCGTCGTGGTCGGCGAGGGCGAGGAGAACGAGACCCCTCTGCGCTATATCGCCGAGACCGTCGGCGCCGGATCGGCTTCAGGCGTCAAGGTGGATCTCGCCGTCGACCCCGTCGAAGGCGCGACGCTCTGCGCCAAGGCGTTGCCTAATGCGCTGTCGGTGCTGGCCGTTGCCGAGCGCGGCAGCCTGATGAAGGTCCCGTCCATCTACATGGACAAGATCGCGATCGGGCCCGGCTTTCCCGAGGCCCTTGTCGATCTTGATGCCTCACCCGCCCACAATCTCAAGGCGCTCGCTCAGTCGAAGGGGGTTCCGGTAAGCGAACTCACCGTTTGCATTCTCGACCGGCCCAGACACGGCAAGCTCATCGAGGACGTGCGGGCGGCTGGCGCCGCCCTGCGTCTGATCGGTGACGGCGATATCGCGGGCGTCATCCACGTGACCGAGCCGCTCGAAACCGGGATAGACATCTACTTGGGCATTGGTGGCGCGCAGGAGGGCGTGCTGGCCGCAGCAGCGCTCGCCTGCATAGGAGGCCAGATGCAAGGCCGTCTGGTGACCCCAAACGAGGAGCAGCGGGCGCGCGCCCGGGCTTTCGGCATTGCCGATCTCAGTCGCAAATACAACATCGCCGAAATGGTCACGGGCGATCTCAGCTTCTCCGCAACCGGCATCACGGACGGTTCACTGCTGGAGGGTGTGCGCTTCACCCGCCAGGCCGTTTTCACCCATAGCGTGGTGCTGCGCGCCTCGACGCGCACCGTGCGCTGGATCAGGACCGAGCACCCCGACGTCACCAAGTTCGAGTGACCGGTCCAAAGCGACGAATCAGCTACAGTCGCACTTCCGGCAACGAGTTGAGCGAGTTGTGGCGTGACAGCGGCCCTGAAATACAGCGCTGACGGCGAGGGTTCCATCGCTCTGCTCGGCGTGGAGAACTCCGCGCGAGGCTATCGTTGGGTTGAGCGCCTCGATTCTGCTCGAGCCCTCACCGCCACCGCCATTTCACAGGCACACGCTATCCCCGAGCTACTCGGCCGCATGCTTGCGGCGCGCGGCGCCGAACTCCATACGGTGGCGGGCTATCTCGACCCTTCGCTGCGCGCCTTGCTGCCGGACCCTTCGCGGCTGCAAGACATGGAGCGAGGCGCCGCACGCTTCGCGGCCGCCGTCAAGACCGCCGAGTCCGTGGCCGTGTTCGGCGATTACGATGTCGACGGGGCCGCCTCGGTCGCCCTGATCGAGCGCTTCTTGCGTGCACACGGACAGACCGCCGCGACCTATATTCCAGACCGCCTCACCGAGGGATACGGACCGACGCCTAAAGCCCTTCAGTTTCTGGCGGAGGAGGGCGCGGGCCTCATCCTCACCGTTGATTGCGGCACGACGTCCGCCAGAGCGATCGCGGCCGCTAACGAAGCAGGCGCCGAGATCATCGTGATCGATCACCACCAGGCAGACGAAGCGCTGCCGCCGGCTTTCGCGGTTGTCAATCCGAACCGCCAGGATGATCTCTCGGCCCAGGGCCATCTGGCAGCGGCTGGTGTGGTTTTTCTCTTTCTCGTGGCGGTCACCAGGGCGTTGCGGGGGGAGGGCTTCTATCGCGACCGCCCCGAGCCGGATCTGCTCGGACTGCTCGACCTCGTTGCGCTGGCCACGGTTTGCGACGTGGTGCCATTGAAGGAGGCCAACCGAGCCTTCGTGGCGCAGGGGCTGAAGGTCTTGAAGCTCAGGCAGAATGCAGGGTTGCGCGCCCTTGCCGACGCGGCGCGGGTCAACGCGGCGCCGAATTGCTACACGCTCGGTTTCATCCTGGGCCCGCGCATCAACGCCGGAGGCAGGGTCGGCGCTTCCAGCCTCGGCGCGAAACTGCTTGCCTTGGACGACGAGGTTGAAGCGCGCGGCGTCGCCGAACGGCTCGAAGCGCTGAACGCAGAGCGGAAGGCGATCGAGGAGGCGATGCTCGAAGAGGCGCTTGCGCGCGCCGATGCAGCGCTCGCCGCCGAACCGGAACTACCTTTCATCTTTCTCGGCGGCGAGGATTGGCACAGGGGCCTGCTAGGGCTCGTCGCCAGCCGCGTCACGGAGCGCTTCCACCGTCCAAGCTTCATCATGGCCTTCGACGATGCGGACGGAACCGCCACGGGCTCGGCCCGCTCGATTGCCTCCGTCGATCTCGGCGCCGCGGTGCGGGGCGCCGTACAGGCGGGGTTTCTGCTCAAGGGCGGCGGACACGCCATGGCTGCCGGCTTCAACCTCGCGCGGACAAAGCAGGATGAGTTGTTCGCCTTCCTGCGCGCGCAGTTGACCGGATCTGTCGCCAGCGCCGTCATTTTTCGCGATCTCGCGATCGATGGAGCGCTCTCAGCCAGCGGCGCCACGCTCGAGCTTCTGGATCTGCTCGACCGCGCCGGACCATACGGCCCGGGCTACCCGCGACCGCGCTTCGCCTTCGCGGCGCATCGCGTGATCCGACTGCGCCTCGTCAAGGAGAGGCATCTTCGCTGCACCTTGCAAGCTCCCGACGGAGCGCGGCTTGAGGCCTGCGCGTTTCGCGCGGCCGATACGCCGCTCGCCGCGCTGCTCGAGAGAAGCAAGGGCTTGGCCGTCCATGTGTCGGGGCATTTGCGGAAATCGAGCTGGCAAGGTCGGGACAGCGTCGAGTTAATGATCGAGGACGCTGCCGATCCGAACGCGGCGCCCCTCTGAGCAGCGTTCTTGCGGTGCCTGTAAAAGCTTTCTATATCACGTGGCTCAGCCGCGCCGCCCCCTTCGTCTAATGGTCAGGACGTCAGGTTTTCAACCTGAAAACAGGGGTTCGATCCCCCTAGGGGGCGCCATTCGTTTCATCCATCCGCTGGTGCTTCGGGCCGGCTACCACTTCCCGGTATTCGGCATCGAGGCCCAGGGCTCCTGCTTCGGCAAAGGTCCGCCCTTTTGCAGGAACTCGATCGAAATATTATCGGGCGATCGGATGAAGGCCATGTAACCGTCCCTTGGCGGACGGTTGATGGT
>JBOHJE010000204.1:0-4176 GCA_050728375.1 Methyloceanibacter sp. | reverse complement strand
CCTGTACCCGCGGCCCCTGGGCCCCCCCGCCAATCACGGTCCGGGCGAGATCGATGGTCAAGGCCCGCCCGACGTCGGCGGCCTGCAATTTTGCGGCGCGCGTGGCCGCACCGCGGTCCTGAATGTCTCCCAAGCCCCCCAACGCTCCGGCGGTGCCCTTCGCCGCGACGGCGGCCAGCTTGGCCTTGCGCTCGATGTCGTCGAAGAAGGCCGTCGCGGATCTCGCAGCGTCCCCGCTAGCGAAGGCGGCCAACGCCTCGCCCGCGGCGCCGAACGACTTGTCGGCGGCACCGGCGAAGTCACCGATGAGTTGATCCAGCAGGGTATCGGTCGGTGGGAAGTTAAAGCCCGGGAGCAAATTCAGCACAGGGGCAATCGAGTCACGCAAAGTCTTCACGAAACGTAGTACGACCTCTGCGATACTTTCCACAATGCCCTTGAATCCAAAGGCGATCCCCTTGAGCAGACTGAAGATATCCACGAGCTTGGCAGCCCCGAGCACCCCTGCCCGGAAGGTCGCCGCGAGCGCAGGCGCGGTAAGATTGGAAGATGTGGCAAAGTCCAATAGCTTCTTAGTTGCCTCGGCGATAAAAGGCGTGAGCTTGCCCACGGTTACCAGGAGTTTGTTTTGGAGCACGAAGGCCAAGCTATCGATCGCATCCGCCGCGGCCGAGGCGTTCGCCGTGTCCTCTTTGCTGATTACGATCCCAAACTTCCGCAAGCTGGCTACCGCGGCATCGAGTCCCTTCGCGCCCCCAGCCAAGAACTCGCCCAGCAGGGCGCCGGTGCGCCCAAACGCGGCCGTCGCGATCAACGCGCGAATTGCAGCGTCGTCCGTGGCGGCGTAGGCTTGCGCCACGAGGCGCAGCGCTTGATCCTGGGTCTCGGTCGCCGCGATAGCCTCGCCGAACCCCGGGATGAGCTTGCCCACCGTCTTGACGAGCGCCCCGGTACCGATCTTCGCTTCGCCAACGACCTTGGCAAATTTCAGCAGACCCGTCTCAAGTTGCTCCTGCCCGACGCCGGCGAGGTTCGCCGCGTGCCGGTAGGCGAGGAGCTGATCCGCCGTCAGCCCTGTGATCGTGGTGAGCTCGGAGAGGGAGTCCAGGGCATCGATGCTCGACTTGGCTAGCGCGCCGAGTCCCGTGGCCCCTGCCACCACCAAGCCGATGCCGCCCAACAGGGCGCCGAAGGAGGAGCCCGAGGAGGCAACCCCGCGCCCGAACCTGCGGACCTCGCCAGAGGCTCGGTTGAGGCCCTTGGTGAGCCCCTGGATGCGGGCCACGACGGACACGGCTAGGGTTGCGGCGGTGGGCACTACGGGCTTCTCCGTGCAGAAAGGGGGAGCAGGAGCTGCTGCGAGCGAGTCATGACCTCCCCGTATTCCCCATCGCCCTCAGCATCGCCTTGATGCCCGCGCGCTGCGCGCGCCAGTTGTGGTCGGTCAGGCGCTTTGCTTTGCGTCGCGAGCCATCGAAATCCGGCATGAAATCCTCCGGTCGAAAGGGCCGCGCCCCCTTCTTGCGGTTGGCGTTGGCCACGGTGGAGGCGACGATCGCCGCCCTGAGGTCCCCCCGCTCCCCGCCGAACGGCTCGAGCTCCATAAAGGCGATCCACTCGGCGAACTCGTTGCCGCTGATTTCCGCCTGCGCCTGCCGCACAGACATGCCGAGAGCCAGTGCGATCCGGAACCACAGGCGTCGCTCCGGCCGCTCTACGAGCTTTTTTTTAGCTCGTCGATGTCCGCCGCGGTCAGCCGATTGAGGCGCTGCGCGACCTCGCAGATCCGGTCCAGCGCTGCGCACGACTTGCGCCCCAGGGCCTCGATATCGGCGAGCGAGAAGACGGGCGCTCCGGTCTCGTCGCAGAGCGTGAGCGCCGCGAGGGTCGCGCGGATGTTCTGGATCCCGGTGATGCCGCCATTCTTCCGCGCATCGAGCATCGTGAGCTCGTACATGTCGCGCTCGGATCCGCTCATCGTCCGCACGTAGATCTCGCCGCCCCACTCGGGGACCTTGACGATCTCGCGTTGGAGATCGTCACAAGATATGATTTGGTCGCGAGTGAGGGTCATTGAACCGTCGCAGGAACCGTCTCACTCGGAGAGAATTCATATGCGCGCGTCAGGCCTGCCAGCGGTGAAATGTCTCCGCGTCGTTCAACCTCGCGCCGAGCTGCATACCACCCGTGACAAATCGTCCCAGTCTTCTTTGCGTGGCACATGAAAGGCACAGACTCAGCGAGTGCTTTCACGGCGTCGAGCATGGTCTGCGGGCAGCCGTTCGGTACTGTGCCGACCCTAAACGCACAAGAAGCGCATCGTTCATCCGGTTCACCCTCTGCCGCGAGTCGTACAATCTCATGCTCGCACAAGCGAACCAGTAGCTCGCCGAGCTTACGGCCTTCGGGGGTGCAACGGTGATGCTCACGCATCAGAACGTCCACGGTCCAGTGAACTTGATCACCGCCGTGGCCGTCATGATTTCTTCTGGCATGGCGTTGACAGACATCGATTTCAAAAACCCCGAGCACGCCCAGGTCTCGGCATCCGGCCACGTGATCGTGATCGTCTCCGCGGTCCCGGTGATCGGTGGGGCCGCGTCGGTGTCGAACTGCATTTCGACCGTCATTTCTCCCGGATCATAGAGGTCCCCTGGCAGGAATGTCTTGGCGCCCCCGGTGCTCGCCATCGTGGTCCCGTCCAGCTCCTCGCGCTCGATGCCGCTGATCTCAATGGAGAGGACGCGGGAAAGAAAGCCGGTGGAGAATGCGATTGCTGTGCCTATGCCTGTATCTGGGGTTACGGCGGGCATGGTGGGTTACCTCACGAGCTTGCAGATTGATCCATGAAGATACGTTTCTTTGGCCGTCGCGCGATCTGCGCCTCGAAGTCGATGATCTCGATAACGAGCCGAGGGATATCGCCGGGGACGGCGACCACGTCTACCCTTGAGACCCCTTCGAGCGCTTCTCCATTGTCCAGCATGACACAATGATCCGTGCCTTCCACCTCACTAATCACACGGAGCTTCATCCTGTACCTCCTAAAGGCATTACATCCCTGTGATCCCGGTTCATAACGTCGGCGCAGCTTCCAGATAGCCGACGTCGAATTCGAGGCGCCGGCGATGCAGCGCCCGCTCCGTCTTGGCCTTCGGGATCACGAACTCCCCGCTCGCGTCACCAAGCAAACACTTGCGGATCGTGACGCCGGCGACAATGCCGCGAAACGTATCCATTGCGTTACGTACGGCCTCGGCCACTGTATTCGCCGTCTCGGCCCGAGAATCCCAGCAATCCGTCTGCAGGCGCGCATCGACGAATCCGGAGGCGCCTTGCATATGGTGGATCCTAGGTGCTGAGACGACGCGGAAGGTGATGTAGGGGGGTGTGGTTTCCGGGGGTGCGACGCTGGGGTACACCTTCGTCCCAACCACCGCCGACACCGCCGCATGGGCTGTCAGCCGCGTGTACCAGGCGTTCTCGATCGTGGCCATAGAATGGAAAATAAGCCGCTATATTTTTTAAATCTAGTGCCTGCACTTTAAAACTCGCTCTCGATGAGCCTGCCAATGTCGCTCGCGATCCTCGCAATCTCTGCGGTCTCATGCTTGTCTACCGCCTCGCGCAGGAACGGCCGCGCGCGGACCCGCCCATGGCCATACTCGACGGCGGCGGGGTAATAGTACTTGTCATCCGGTCGGATCCCGAGCGCCTCGCGTCGCGGGAACTCGGGCCCGATCCGCAACCGCCGCCGGGGCGAGGAGGATTGGACGCGGATCGGGGCTCGCTCGAAGGCACGTAGCAATGTGCCGGTGCGCACTTGCACGATCCCCCCACTCAGGTTGTGGATGATGCGCTGCTTGGCGCGCTTCGCGGCGGCGCGCAGGCTCTTGCTCACGAGCTTGCGCTGGACTTTGAACGGCAAAGCCGTCAAGCGCTTCGAGAGGGCCTCATCGCCGAGCACGGAGATGTCGATTCTCCTCGCCACTAGATTTGCTCCTGCGCCAACAGCTCGTGCAACGCCTTTCGCTCCCCGGGGACTACGAGCGATAGGATGTCGAAGATCCGCCCCTCGAACATGATCCGGTGCTGCTTGCTCGTGAGCCCCTCAAAGAATCGGATGATAATCTTGTACGTCGTGATCCCCTTCAGCTGATCTCCGACGAAAACCGG
>JBOHJE010000203.1:0-2733 GCA_050728375.1 Methyloceanibacter sp. | reverse complement strand
GACCAGATTGCGAGAATCGATCTCGGCGCTCACCTCGTCGGGCAGCGGCCCGCTGTTGCTGATGCAGGTCGTGCAGCCGTAGCCCACGAGGTTGAAGCCGAGCCTGTCGAGGTCCTTTTGCAGCCCTGCCTTCTCGAGATAGTCGGTCACGACCTGCGAGCCCGGTGCGAGCGAGGTCTTGACCCACGGCTTGGCCGCAAGCCCCCGCTCCACGGCGTTGCGGGCGAGCAGCCCGGCTCCCACCATGACAAATGGGTTCGACGTGTTGGTGCAGGAGGTGATGGCGGCGATCACCACGTCGCCGTGGCCGAGGTCGAAATTCTTGCTCGTCACCGGGACGCGCTTATGCACCTCCGCGCCTTTGCCGTACTCCTTGTCGAGAACCTCCGCGAAGGACGAGGCAGCCTGCACCAGCGGCACCCGGTCCTGAGGCCGTTTCGGTCCGGCGATCGACGGCACCACGTCGCCCAGATCGAGATGCAGCGTGTCGGTGAACACGGGGTCGGGCGTCTCGTCGGTGCGGTAGAGCCCTTGCACGCGCGCATAGGCATCGACCAGTGCGATGCGCTGCTCCTTGCGCCCGGTCGCCTCCAGATAAGCGAGCGTCTCCTTGTCGACCGGGAAGAAACCGCAAGTGGCGCCGTATTCCGGCGCCATGTTCGCGATCGTCGCGCGGTCCTCGAGCGGCAAATTGTCGAGGCCGACGCCGTCGAACTCGACGAACTTGCCGACGACCCCGGCGCGCCGCAGCATTTCCGTCACGGTCAGCACGAGGTCGGTCGCCGTGACGCCCTCGCGCAAGCTCCCCGTCAGCCGAAAGCCTACGACCTCGGGGATCAGCATCGAGATCGGCTGGCCGAGCATCGCGGCCTCGGCCTCGATGCCGCCGACGCCCCAACCGAGCACCGAAAGCCCGTTGACCATGGTCGTGTGGCTGTCGGTGCCGACCAGCGTATCGGGGAAGGCGAGCTTGCCATCGCCGTTGACCTTCTTGGTCCACACCGTCTGGGCGAGATATTCGAGATTGACTTGGTGACAGATGCCGGTGCCGGGCGGCACCACACGGAAATTGTCGAAGGCTCCCGCCCCCCAGCGCAGGAAGGCATAGCGCTCGCCGTTCCGCTCATATTCCTTTTCGACATTGGTCTGGAACGCCATGCCCGAGCCGAAGGCGTCGACCATCACCGAGTGGTCGATAATGAGATCGACGGGCGCGAGCGGATTGATCTTGCGGGGATCGCCGCCGAGCTCTGCCATCGCGTCGCGCATGGCGGCGAGATCGACCACGGCCGGCACGCCGGTGAAGTCCTGCATTAGGACGCGCGCGGGGCGAAAGGCGATCTCACGGTCGCTCTTGCGCTCCTTCAGCCATTCGGCGACGCCGCGAATGTCGTCGGCGGTGACGCTGCGCCCATCCTCGTGGCGGAGAAGATTTTCCAGCAGCACCTTGAGCGAGAACGGCAACCGGCCGATGCCCTCAAGCCCGTTGGCCTCGGCTTCCTTGAGGTCGAAATACTCGTAGGCGCGCTTGCCCACTTTGAGCGTGCGCAAGCAGTTGAAGCTGTCGAGCGAAGTCTCGATCGCTGCGTTCAAGGAAGTCTCCCCAAAGTAAAGCGCAATGCAAAGGTACGGCCAACCGCGGGCGAGGAAGCTGCCGCCTTGCGCTACAGGCGTGCTCGGCTTTTTGGATGCGTGCTCTTGCCTACTATAAAAGCCCTTGCGGCGACGAAACAATGACGCGAAGAGACACGGGGCGTGTCCGCCCTGTGTCCGTTGCAGCCTCAACTTGCGCACATCCGAGCAAATGACTGACCGGATAGGCCTCGCCGCCCACCACATCAGCTGCCAGCGCGGCGGTCGAACCCTGTTCGCGGGGCTCAGCTTCGCGCTCGGGCCCGGCGAGGCGCTTCTCGTGAGCGGACCGAACGGCATCGGCAAGACCAGCCTTTTGCGCCAGCTCGCGGGCCTTTTGCCGCTCGCCGCCGGCAGGCTCAACCTCACCGGCGCCGAGCCCGATGCCGTGATCCACGAGCTGTGCCACTATATCGGCCATCTCAATGCGGCCAAGGCCACGCTCAGCGTACGCGAGAACCTCGCCTTCTGGGCCGAGTTCCTAAGCGGTTCCCGTGGCGAAACCGCCGCTGCCCTGGCTGCCTTCGGCCTCACGGCGCTCGCCGATCTGCCCGCCGGTTTTCTGTCCGCGGGGCAGAAGCGCAAGCTCGCGCTGTCGCGCCTGTTCGCGGCGCCGCGTCCGATCTGGCTTCTCGACGAGCCGTCCGTCTCGCTCGACACTGCCTCGCTCAAGCTCCTCGACGCCGCCATCGCCGATCACCTGAAGGCCGGCGGCATCGCCGTCGTGGCGAGCCATGTCGCGCTCAAGGCCAAGTTCACCCATCGCCTACCGCTTGGCAAAGAGGCTGTGGCGTGAGTCCGGCGCTCGCTCTTCTCAAGCGCGACGTGACGCTGTCCTGGCGCGAGGGCGGCGCGATCGGCACGGCACTCGGCTTCTATCTCGTGGTCGTGGCCATCACGCCGTTCGGCCTCGGCCCGGACGTCAACCTGCTCGCGCGCATCGCTCCCGGCATGCTTTGGGTGGCGCTGCTGCTCGCGGCGCTGCTTTCCGCTGACCGAATCTTCCATAACGACTATGAGGATGGCGCGCTGGATGTGTTGGCGACGGGACCGCTCTCGCTGCCGCTCTTGGCCGCAACCAAAAGTCTCGCCCATTGGTTC
>JBOHJE010000202.1:0-32678 GCA_050728375.1 Methyloceanibacter sp. | reverse complement strand
GTCCGAGATTGGTGCCTCTTTCTGCGGAGGTGGCCCTTTCGGGCGCCCGCGTCCGGTTGGAATGGGCCCCTATAGCATCCGCAAGTCGTCTTAGCCACTCCTATGACCTGCAACCCACCACCGCGATAGCGGCCTGCCTTGTCTGCCGACAGCTCATTTTCGCCACCAGCCTTCGCCACCATCGAAGTTTTGGGTCTGATCACCCATGACGCGTTCGCCGAGTGGTGCCACAAGCGGACATTAATCGGTGGGTGGGTGGGTGGTCTCTTGCCGCCAATCTCTCGGGCCCTATGGCGTTCCGAGCGTTCGGGGCAAAGCCGCCACCGGCCGGCACCGGGATGGTGGCCGGCGGCAGGCAGATTTCGTCGGTGCAGGCTTGCACCTCGATGTGCAGTTGCGGATGCCGCATCGAGCGAAACTGCCTTTCGGCATCTCAACGCTATCCTGCGTTTTCCGACCATCGCCATCATGTCGGCTTCTGGCACAAAGCAGACATGCTCAATGCGCTGACAAATGACCGCTATACTTCTCGATTTATGAGTACACGGCCTAGGCAGGCCATCTAGAGCCCCTGTATGTCGCAGAAGTGCCACAAGTGGACGCCTGAGCCTTCAGCCGCGATCGTACTTCTCTCGAAACATCAGCCTCTTTCCTGATATGGTCCCGCACGGGGAACATGATGGCCGGACAGTCATTCCTCAACGATGTCAACTGTCAGTTTGATGCGGCTGCACGTTTCGTGCCCATGCAGGACGGTCTGGCCGAGAAGATCAGAGTCTGCAATGCGACCTACGTTACTCGCTTCGGTGTCCGTCTCCGGGGCCGAATGGAGACATTCGTTGGCTGGCGCGCTGTGCACAGCACGCATCTCTCCCCGACAAAGGGGGGCGTTCGTTATTCGCCGAACGCTGATCAGGAGGAGGTCGAGGCCCTCGCCGCTCTGATGACGTACAAGTGCGCCTTGATGGACGTCCCTTTCGGAGGCTCCAAGGGTGGACTGCGCATTGACCCCTTGAAGTGGGAGTGCCAGGAACTGGAGCGGATCACACGACGGTTTACGCAGGAGTTGGCCCGGCACAATTTCTTCGGCCCCAGCCAGAATGTTGGCGCGCCCGATATGGGCACCGACGAGACAACCATGGTGTGGATGGCGGACGAGTATCGGCGTTGGTCCCCCAACGATCTTAATGCGCTTGGTTGTGTGACCGGCAAGCCGCTCGCCGCAGGTGGCATCGAAGGACGCATTGAGGCAACTGGTCGAGGCATTCAATATGCGCTGCGCGAGTTTTTTCGACACGAGAACGATCTGGCACGGTCAGGGCTTGCTCCTCCCCTAGCGGGCAAACGGTTGATAATCCAAGGCCTGGGCAACGTAGGCTATCATGCAGCGAAATTCCTGAGCGAGCAGGACGGCTGCCGCGTAGTCGGCGTGATCGAGCGGGATGGCGCCGTGTGGTCAAGTAGCGGCCTGCCTATTGAGCCACTGAAGCAGCACCTCTTGAGAACTGGTGGAGTCAGAGGGTTTGTGGGTACAGAGTTCGTTGCCGATGGTGCGTCGGTTCTCGTCCGCGAGTGCGACCTCCTCATTCCCGCTGCGATGGAGCGCGTGATCCATGAAGACAACGCTCCGCAGATCCGCGCCAAGCTGGTCGTCGAGGCTGCCAATGGTCCGACAACCTTTGACGCGAACAAGATTCTGCGCGATCGCGGAATCGTTGTTCTCCCTGATCTCTACGCCAACGCCGGCGGCGTGGTGGTCAGCTACTTCGAGTGGGTCAAAAACCTGACCCACATTCCCTTTGGCCTGATGGAACGGCGTCATCACGAGACAAGCCACCGGAGACTGGCGCGCTCGCTGGAAACCATGACCGGCGCTAGCTTCCCCTTAGAGACGGCCAGTTCGTTCCTCGAGGGCGCAAAAGAGATCGATCTGGTCCGCTCCGGGCTCGACGACATCATGCGGTCAGCCTACGGACAGATCAGTGCCGTCTGGAACGGTACGTCAGGGATCCCTGACCTGAGGACCGCCGCGTACTCGCTCGCAATCAGTCGATGCGCAGATGCCTACCGTGCCATAGGCATTTAGCGAGCTTTCGCGCACGATTGGTCTGGCGCCCCCAAAGAAGGGCAAAGAGGCAAGATCGGTAGCGCCGAGCAACCCTCGGCTCCGTCAGGTCCTGGCCCCCGT
Organism: Methyloceanibacter sp.; assembly: GCA_050728375.1. Lineage (GTDB taxonomy): Bacteria > Pseudomonadota > Alphaproteobacteria > Rhizobiales > Methyloligellaceae > Methyloceanibacter. The sequence goes on along the minus strand of JBOHJE010000202.1, from coordinate 30,490 downwards.
AAGAAGAGCAAGGGCAAGTCCGCCGCGAAGTCCGGTCCTCTTGGCGAGCATACTCCTCCTTCGGCTGGTCCGAGCCGGCGCAGCGCACCGGCCGGACGTGGCCGCTTCAGTGAAGGCGGTCCCTCAGGCGGACCTGCCGGTCTTTCCGAGCGTGGCGGGCGTGGCGGGAAGAAGGGACGCTTCGGCGAAGCCGGGCCCTCCGGCGGACCGGGAGGTCCCAGTGGTGACCGCCGCCGTGGTCCGGGGAAACGCGAGAGTTCTCATACAAGATGAACGGCATTGGTGCGTGGCGAGCTCGCTAGAGACGAGGACGGCCTTTCAATAGACCCAACGTATTCGAGAGCCAAAAGGCGATGCGCTCTCGGTGCACTCGTGTCGGCGGCCTACCAACTTACTCATGACCACTGGCAGGCGTACGAGCTTGCCATTAAGGCGCTGCGGCCAGCGCACGGCAGTGCCACCGCTCGTCGGTATCAACGACATGAGAGGTCATGCAGCCGTGCTCGTGCTTCTCGATGAAGCTTTAATGTGAGCGACAAACTTCCACGGCCATTGTAGGTAGCCGTGTTCTTAAATAGGGTTCACGGCGTTCGTCCTCCGTTGTCTAGACCCACTCATGACATGCAGATCTTTATTGATGATCGTTGTTTTGCTTGCCTTCGCCGAACCGGCGCTCGCGAATTGGTGGATTGTTCGCTCATCCGATGAGAAGTGCCTCGTCGTAGACATAGAGCCCTTGGGCAATGACAAGACCGTCACCAAGGTAGGCAAGGACGTCTACCAAACACGGGAGCAGGCCGAAGCTGACGCCAAGCGGCTCTGCAAAGAATCAAAGGCCGAAGATCAACCTTCCGACTGAGATTGCCTAATCTCGAATGATCGAGACGAATAGGTCGATGTCCGTTTAGGACATTAGCGGACATACTGACAAGTCCGCGCCTTATCCGCTTTACCCCTAATCACGGACATTGGGCGGCGTATCCAAGTCAGCATTTGGCTGTCGGTTTATGAGTACACGCCCTAGTTCACCCCCGAAACGGAAGTTTGAAACGTTCCCCGAATCATTCACGGAGGGGAGCAAGAATGTTCGCCATCTGCCTCGCTATCTCTCTATCCAGAGGGACCCAGAGTTCTTTTCCGCATATCATCATGAGGACCATGTGAGCCGGCAATTGTCCTCCAGGAGGCACCAATTCTCGAACTGCTGAGACGGTTGGCAGCGTGAAGCGATCCCCTTCGGGTAGTTCAAGCTGGGGCGGTAGTGATTGCATTGGATTTCCTCCCAATAGGCCAATCTGTCGTATAAGTCCGCTTTCGGCTGCTTTCCCGATCACATTAACATGTTGTCACGGCAGCCGATGACCCATAGCTGACATTCCGGCTTCGCATACGAAAGACCCGCCCTCAGCCGGCTTAGCAGACTTTTGGAAAGTAGCTTAGTGTGAAGCCGCCGCGGCTAGCGCCCTCTTGGCACCTTTACGGATTTCTCCCAGCTCGGCGAGTGCATCGTCCATAAACTCATCGATTTCAGCTTCGGTCATTAGGTGCCCTGAGATTGCAAGATCGGGAGTCCAACTGAGGGCGCTCGACTTCACGTAGATCTGCACGTAAGCAGCGGCTGGACCAAGTTCGTGTTTGCCGCCACCTTGATGGAAACCGAACTTCCCCTTCGTCATTTCTGCCCTTCCTAGTTCTCCGGGATTCATCCCGGCTTTCGATACGGCGCTCTCCTGGTCTTAATCACCGATGCCAGGGTTCGGCGAAAAAAGTTCGGCTTTGTTAGGCTTTCCCCTCCCAGTCCTTGGCATCTGGAGGCGGCTCACGCTTTACGGTGATGTTCGGCCAGACCTGCGCAGATTGGGTATTGATCTCGAGCCACTTTTCCAGTCCCGGCTCAGTGTCCGGCTTAATCGCATCAACCGGGCATTCCGGCTCGCAAACACCGCAATCGATGCATTCGTCCGGGTGGATGACGAGCAGGTTCTCACCCTCATAGAAGCAGTCGACCGGACACACCTCGACACAGTCCATGTACTTACATTTGATACAGCTTTCATTGACGATGTAGGTCAATTAAGCCTCCTTCCACCAGCTTCCCTTGCCAAAAGGCTCCGCCGTGGAATTCTTACGCGCATCATCCGCGGTCAACGGCCTCCGGCGAGGATGTGAGGCGGATGACGTGTGTCGCCGCGTCGGTTCAATCGGCGCACATACATGATCGTGGCCTCGGGCCGCTCAGCTTTGACCATTAACGCGGCAATGAGCGCGTCTTCCGCGTTAACGACAATTCCGTCCACCTTCCTTTCGACTCTAAGTCCAACAGTGAATTGCCACGAGAATTTTTGACCTTCCTCAAGGTAGGTTAGGCTACGAACGCGCGCTCACCAGCATCGCCGAAACCTTGCGTGCGAGCCCAGTATACGTTGCGCCTGGGTGTTGTCGTCGAGGCGCACTCCGCGCGCACGCCTAAATGCACAAATATGTGCGATGGTCGGCAGACCGTTGGGTCTGAGCGACATCATACTGCGGAGAGCTACCGGCCGATATAGGTCGGTACCATTTCCTCGACCGCTTTCGGTGGGATATCGAGCTCCCGGAAACCCGGCAGGGCCCCGCTCGCCACGCTGTCCACCTTGAGAATGTCAACTTGGCTGGTGGTGAGCGGCGGGCTTGGCAGGAGCTCGAATAACCGCGCCTGAATCTCGGCGACCGTGAAGGGGAGCGGCATGAGCAGCCGCCGCTTGCCAACGACACGCAATGTGAATGTGACCAGATCGCGCAACGTGTACACTCTGGGGCCGGCAAGCTCATAGGTCCGGCCGACCGCTCAGGGGTCGGCAAGTATGCAGGCCACCGCTTCCAGCTACGTCTTCCACGTAGACTGGCTGCAGACGCATACGACCGCCTCCGATCAGCGGCAGTACCGGGAGCAGCCGGGCAAGATCGGCGACTGTACTGAACAGGGCATCGCCAGGCCCGAACATGGCACTGGGGCGGACGATGGTGGCGTCTGGAAACGTCCGCTGAACTGCCAGTTCGCCGCACCCCCGGGAACGAATGTAAGTTGAGCGCGACTGGGGATCGGCGCCGATACCGGATATGAGCACTAGGCGAGCGACACCAAGCCTGAGGGCCTCACGCGCTAGGTTTTCGGCGCCCAGCACATGCACGGACTCGAACGTTACACCACCCTTCTCGACATAGGCCGAGACAGCATTGACGACGGCATCGGCACCCGCCATGGCGGCGGCGACTGAAGTTTGCTCGCGCACATCCGCCCGAAAGAACGCGACCTGAGCTAGATCTGCCGCGGATAAGGCGCTTCGCGCCCCCTCGGGATGCCGGACCGCAACGTGTACAATCGCGCCCGCCGCCGCTAGACGGCGCACGAGTCGCCGACCGAGAAATCCCGAGCCGCCGAAGACAACCACCGTGGTCATCATTTCCTCCCGCATCTCGGCCTGCCGGATGGGCATGGGCGAGCTGACTGTGGTCAGGAGGAGGCGTGATGTTTCTCCGCGATCCTTAAAAGAGGCCGAAGACAAAATCGGTCACTTCTGCGGCCTCCTGATCGGACATTTGTTTGCAGGCCGCAGCAATATTGAGTCGATCTGTCGATGTTGAAATCTCGTTATCCGAGAGCGAATTTGTTCAAATGTAGCTTCCCGCTCGGCATCGTCGAAATCCTTTGGTTCAATGTCAATGAAACTCCTGTAGACCCCCTTCAAGGCGCCTCTGGAGAGACGCCGGACTAGTAGCTAGCATTTCCACCGCCACCCATTGGGAGAGCCGAGCTACTCGTTCGCACTAAATGACTCCAGGCACAGAGAGCGACCTAATTGGGAGCATCTCGAACTCACAATCAGCGGCATTTTTCTCGCTCCCAAACGGGTAAAGGACCGTGACGTAAGGCTCGTGTTTCTGGGAAGCCGCGATGATCGGCGAATCCTTGAGCAATCCCCGAACTCGGACTGGAAACCGCTCAATGTTGGTATCCATACCGTCCGTGGCGAGCAAAGGGATTTCCTAGGGGGCATCAAATTTGCTCCATTGAGGGGCTCGCAATCAGTGAGGGAGGGGTGATCCGCATCGAACCATTCCAGTGGCCCGGCTATTCTGCAGCTTTCACGTACACGTCCATGGACGGGCAGACACATGTAAGATTCCGATCTCCATAGACGTTGTCGACGCGGTTCACCGGGGCCAATACTTATCGACCCGGAAAGCGCCGACAGGGAAACACGCAGCTTCTCGCGAATAGGGACGATTCCATTCGCCGACCAAGTCCTCCACAGTGTGTGGCGCGTTTTTGAGCGGATTGTTCTTTCGATCCATGCGCCCCTCTTCGATCGCCCGAGCCTCCTCCCGAATCGCGAGCATGGCATCGCAGAAACGGTCGAGCTCCGCCTTCGTCTCCGATTCTGTCGGCTCAATCATCAAGGATCCGGGCACTGGCCAGCTCATGGTCGGGGGATGAAAGCCGCAATCGATGAGCCGCTTGGCGACGTCGTCGACGGTCACTCCTGCACGCTCGTTGAGAGGTCGTGTATCGATGATGCACTCGTGCGCGACACGCCCGTGCTTCCCTATGTAGAGTACGTCATAGGCAGGGGCCAGCCGCTTTGCAATGTAATTAGCACTCAATATAGCAACGCGCGTCGCCTGGGTGAGACCAGCGCCGCCCATCATCAGGCAGTAGCTCCAGGAAATCGGTAAAATCGACGCCGAGCCGTAGGGAGCCGCCGAGACCGTCAGCTCGTTGCCGCCCGTCTCGGGATGACCAGGCAGAAACGGGGCGAGATGCGCCTTGACGCCGATTGGCCCCATGCCCGGTCCGCCACCGCCGTGCGGGATGCAGAACGTCTTGTGTAGATTGAGGTGGCTCACGTCAGCGCCCATGTCGCCAGGTCGCGCGAGACCAACCAGCGCATTCATGTTCGCGCCGTCGAGGTAGACTTGGCCGCCGTTGGCGTGCGTGATCGCGCAGATTTCGCGAACCGTCTCCTCAAAGACGCCGTGGGTCGAGGGATAGGTGACCATAGCGGCCGCGAGAGTCTTGGCGTTAGCTTCGGCCTTGGCGCGGAAATCCTCGAGATCGATGTTGCCCTTCGCGTCCGTCGCCACGACGACGACCTTCAGCCCGCACATCGTCGCTGAGGCCGGATTGGTTCCGTGCGCAGAGGCCGGGATGAGGCAGACGTCGCGATTCCCCTCGCCGCGGCTTTTGTGGTAGGCGCGGATCGTCAAAAGACCCGCATACTCGCCCTGCGCGCCAGAGTTCGGCTGCATTGAAATCGCGTCGTAGCCGGTGATCCGGCACAGCTTCTCCGATAGATCGTTGATCATCTCCGCGTAGCCAAGCGCCTGATTGGCTGGGACGAACGGGTGTATCTCGGCGAACTCAGGCCACGTGATCGGCAGCATCTCGACGGTCGCGTTGAGCTTCATCGTGCACGACCCTAGCGGCATCATGGCGCGGTCGAGCGCCAAATCACGGTCGGCGAGGCGGCGCATGTAGCGCGTCATCTCGCTCTCCGCTCGGTTCATGTGGAAGATCGGATGGGTCAAATAAGTCGACTGGCGGATGAGAGGCTTGGGCAGGCGATACTCGGGGTGTTCATCACGGTAGACGAGGTCGTAGCCGCCGAACGCGCGCCAGATAGCTTCGAGCGTGGCCGGGCGAGTTCGCTCGTCGACCGTGATGCCGATGCGGTCGTGCCCAACCTTTCGCAGGTTGATGCCATTGTCGACGGCGTTCTTCATGATCAAGCCTTGGTAGGCCCGACGTCCACCGTGACCGTGTCGAAGAAAGAATCGGGGCTTATCTTGAAACCGAGTGAGGACAGTCCGTCGACAAGACGTGCCGTCTTGCGATGCACGCGCTCGGCGATGGCCTTCAACCCCTTAGGGCCATGGAAAACCGCGTACATCGACGCTATGACTGCCGGCAGCACTTGCGTGGTGCAAATGTTGGACGTCGCGCCTTCGCGCCTGATGTGCTGCTCGCGCGTCTGCAATGCGAGGCGGTAGGCACGGTTTCCACGTGAATCGATTGAGACGCCGACGATACGGCCGGGTAGAGCGCGCTTGTATGCGTCTTTCGCGGCGATATAGGCGGCGTGAGGTCCGCCGTAGCCCATCGGCATTCCGAACCGCTGCATGGAGCCGACCGCGATGTCGGCCCCCATTTCGCCCGGCGGTTTCAGAAGGGTAAGCAGCAGAGGGTCGGCGGCAATGACAGCAAGTGCCTTGGCGGCATGCAGCTTTGCAATCGGCTCGGAGAAGTCGTGGAAGGCGCCGCAAACACCCGGATATTGGAAGAGCGCGCCGAAAACCGTCTCTGCGTCCAAATCCTTGAATGGATCGCCGATAACGATCTGCCAGCCGAGCGGCGCCGCGCGTGTCTTGAGTACCGCTATGGTTTGCGGCAGGCATTCCTCGTCGACGAAGAAGGCCGTGGCCTTAGACTTCGTGACGCGGTGCGCCAGCGCCATTGCTTCGGCGGCGGCCGTTACCTCATCCAGGAGCGAGGCGTTGGCGACATCGAGCGCGGTCAGATCCGAGACGAGTGTCTGGAAGTTCAGAAGCGCTTCGAGACGTCCCTGGCTGATCTCCGCTTGATAGGGCCAGGCCGGATTCTCAAGGATATTGCGTTGAATGGCCGGCGGCATGATTGTGCCGTGGTAGCCCTGGCCGATAAGAGACGTCAGCACGCGGTTTTGGTTGGCGGTCTCCCGCATCCGATCGAGGACGCCGCGTTCGGACGGAGGACGGCCGAAATCGAGCGGCGTCTCCTGGCGGATCGCCTTCGGCACGGTTTCCGAGATCAGGGCTTCGAGCGCCTGTTGTTGGAATACCGGGAAGGTCCCGCTCATGGGTGCCATATGCAGTGAGGCGGGTCACAACCTTGTCACCCTCGGCGCTTTGATCTTCGATCTTGTGGGGAGAGGGAACCAGCATGCCGCGTCGCGATTAACCAAAGCGCGCGGCGCTGTGGGCAAGGCTCCGCGAAACAGTTAGTCTAAGCCTGATTCGCCTTGGGGTTCGCGGGGCCCGGCCGGTCCCGGCGTTAATGTCTGTGGCAGCGTTTGCGGCGCGAGGCGAGGCCATGGGCGGCGGCGTGGGAGCGAGGGGCCACATGCGAACCAACGGAGGCGAGGCTACACCTTCATCAAGGTGGCGCATTGTGCTGCTCCGCGTCATAGCCCTCTTCGCTCCTCTGCTTCTGCTTCCCCTCCAGGCTTTGGCCGCCGATGAGGCCGCCAGGCTCGACGCGCGCGCGCTGCTGACACTCGGCATCAATCTCGGCATCATCGCCTTTGCCGTGGGCACGGCGATCGCCTGCCTCAGGGCGACGGAACGGGCTCGCGCCGCTCAGGTGCGCGCCGCAAGCGAGGCCGAGCGCTACCGACTGAGCGAGAGCACGCTCGAAACGGTGCTCGCCGCCGAGCCGCAGGCGCTGCTGACGCTCGCCGAGTCGGGCGAACCGGAGCTGCTCGTGTCGAATCATCCCGCCGGCTACGGCGTGCCGCGAGACGTGCGGCGGCTGTTGGATTTCGAGGCCTGGCTCGACGCGCCATCCGCCCAGGATCTTTACACCGCCATGCAGGCTCTGGCTGGGCATGGCGCCGCCTTCAACTTGATGCTGCGCACGCAACGGGAGCGTTATGTCGAGGCTGACGGGCGCGCGGCCGGGCGCACCCTCGTGCTCAAGGTACGCGATCTTGCGGGTCAGCGCCTGGAGCTTGCGGACATCACCGGTCGGCACAAAGAGCTTGAGAGTCAGGTCGCCTCACTGCGCGCCCTCCTCAAGACCGAGGCGAGCGCCAGCGAGAAGAGCCGGCAAGAGGCGAAGCCGAGCGTCGAGGCACGCTTCCTCAGCTTCGACCGGCTCCCCACGGCCTTCGCCGTGTTCGACAAGCGCCAGCGGCTCACTCATTTCAATCAGGCCTATGTCAAATTGTGGCAGCTCGATCCCGAATGGCTCGGCACCCGCCCCCGGGACGGCGAGATCCTCGACCGCCTGCGTCAGGCGAGACGGCTCGAGGAACGCGCCGACTATCAGGAGTGGAAGCGGGCGTGGCTCTCGGCCTATGGCGCCAATATGCAAGTGGAGGACCGCTGGCATCTGCCCGACGGGCGCATGCTGCATGTCATCGCCGACAGCGACGGCGAGGGCGGTATCACCTATCTCTACGAGAACGTCACGGAGCGCATCGCGCTGGAAAGCCGCTACAACGCCCTGATCCAGGTCCAACGCGAGACGCTCGACACCTTGCGCGAGGGCGTCGCCGTGTTCGCCGCCGACGGGCGGCTCAGGCTCTACAACAGCGCCTTCGCCACGATTTGGGAGTTGAACGCGCGGCAGCTCGACAGTGAGCCGCATATCGAGGACATCACCGCTTGGTGCAGCCCCCTCTACAATGCGCCAGACGAGTGGGAACGCACCAAGGCCGCGGTAACCGCCATCGTCGCCGAGCGGGTGCCCTATGAGAGCCAGTTCGACCGGCCGGACGGCAGCGTGCTCGCCTGCGCCGCTCTCCCCCTCCCCGACGGCGGCACGCTCCTCACCTATGAGGACGTTTCCGACACGAAGCGCTTCGAGCGCGCGTTGATCGAAAAGAACGAGGCGCTGGAAGCGGCCGACCGGCTCAAGACGGCCTTCATCTCGCACGTATCATACGAGCTCCGCACCCCGCTCACTAATATCATCGGCTTCAGCGAGCTGCTCGCCAGCCCGACCTACGGTCCGCTCACCGACAAGCAGCTCGACTATCTCGGCGACATCCGCCTTTCCGGACGCACACTGCTCTCCATTATTGACGATATACTCGACCTCGCCACCATCGACGCGGGCACGCTCGAGCTGAAGCTCTCGCCGGTCAAGGTGCGCGATGTCATCGAGGCAGCCCGGCAGGGCGTGGAGGAGAGGCTCAAGCAGAACGACGTGACGCTCGTTATCGGCATCGAGCCCGGAATCGATGAGTTCGTGGCCGACGGCAAACGAGTGACCCAGATTCTCTACAACCTGCTGTCGAATGCGATCGGCTTCTCCGCCTTCGGCAAGAGGATCGCGCTTACTTGCGCCCGCGCCAATTCCATGCTCGCCTTTACCGTCGAGGATCAAGGCGTAGGCATACCGGAGGATTATCAGCACACCGTGTTCGACCGCTTCGAGAGCCGATCGCATGGCTCGCGTCATCGCGGCGCGGGTCTTGGCCTTTCCATCGTCAAGAGCCTTGCCGAGCGTCACGGTGGCACGGTCACGCTTGCCTCCACTCCCGGCAATGGAACCCGGGTCACCGTGCTCTTGCCGCTGAAGGCGGTTGGGCCCGGCGCCATCGAGCTCGACGCGCCGCGCTATTCGTCAAGCCGCGCGTGATGAGCGCAAGCCTAAGGCTAGACGAGGTCGACCTCGTTCAGCTCGACATCCTCGCGAGCCGCATCGCTCTCGGCCTCAAGACCGGCGACGTGATCGCGCTGAGCGGCCCGCTCGGTGCCGGCAAGACCACATTCTCGCGCGCCGTCGTTACCAGGCTCGGGGACCTCAGCGAGGTGCCGAGCCCCAGCTTCGCGCTGATGCAGCGCTACGAGACGCCGCGCCTCACCGTCACCCACTGCGATTTCTACCGGCTCGAACCTGAAGAACTGGAGGAGCTGGGCCTCGACGACGCGCTTGCCGAGGGCGCCGTGCTCATCGAGTGGGCGGAGCGCGCGGCAGGCTGGCTGCCGGAAGACCGTCTGGACGTTGCCATCGAGGAAACCGCGGAGCCGGACCTCCGCAGCATCGTGCTCACGGGACACGGGGACTGGCGCGCCCGCATCGAACGCTTGGCGGCCCTTGCCGGTTTTCTCGACCGCGCGCCCTATGGCGAGGCGGTCTCGCGTCACCTCCAGGGCGACGCCTCGACGCGGAGCTATGCGCGGTTGGTCCTGCCCGACCGTACCGCCATTTTGATGAATGCACCGCGCCAGCCAGATGGACCGCCGATCCGCGGCGGCAAACCATACAGCGCCCTCGTGCATCTCGCCGAAAACGTGACGCCTTTCGTGGCGATTTCCGCCGCTCTGCGCGGACACGGATTGTCGGCACCAGCCATTTATGCCTTCGACCTCGACCAGGGCTTTCTGGTTCTGGAGGATCTCGGCGACCGCCTGTTCGGCGGCGAGGTTGCCCGCGGCACGCCCCTGGCGGAGCTTTGGGGTCAGGCCGTGGAGCTCCTGATCGAGCTCGCGGGCAAATCGCCGCCCAATCTCCTTCCCATCGAAGGACACGCGCCCTATCGCCTTCCCCGCTACGACGCCGAGGCGATGCTGACGGAAGCCTCCTTGCTGATCGGCTGGTTCTGGCCCGCGCTGCATGGCCGGGAAACGCCAGCCGCTCTCCGCGAGGAGTTCGAGGCCCTCTGGCGCCCCATCCTAAAGGAAGCGTCGCAAGCCGACCCTGGCTGGGTCCTACGGGATTATCACTCCCCCAACCTGATGTGGCTCCCGGACCGTGAGGGGATCCAGCGGGTCGGGATTCTCGATTTCCAGGACGCCCTTAACGGCCCCCTAGCCTACGACCTCGTATCGTTGCTTCAGGATGCCCGGCTCGACGTTCCGGAAGCGCTTGAACGGGAGCAACTCGCTCGCTACTGTGCGGCCCGAAACAGGGGAAACGAGCGGTTTTCGAGCGATGATTTCCGCGCTCTCTATGCGACGCTCGGCGCCCAACGGAACTCTAAGATCCTCGGCATCTTTGCGCGACTGGCGAAACGTGACGGCAAGCGCGGCTACCTCGCTCATATCCCGCGGGTCGCACGCTACCTTGAGCGGGACCTTACCCATCCTCGCTTGGCGGGTCTCCGCCGCTTCTACCAGCGCGAGTTGCCGGCCTCCGATGCATTCCCGCAATTGGGTGTGTGAGAGGGCACATCAATGACCAAGGCGCGGACGGCTATGGTGCTTGCCGGGGGCCATGGCGAGAGGATGCGGCCGCTGACATTGCACCTGCCGAAGCCGCTGGTACCGCTCGCGGGCAGGCCGCTGATCGACCACGTGCTCGACCGCCTGGTCGGCGCGGGCGTCGAGAGCGCGGTGGTCAACGTGCATTATCTCGCCGACCAGCTCGAAGCCTATGTCGGTAACCGCAACGGCAGGCCCCCGCAGATTGCCGTCTCGGATGAACGCGCTATGCTGCTGGACACCGGCGGTGGCGCCAAGAAGGCGCTCAACTTGCTCGGGCGCGGGCCTTTCTTCATCCACAATGCGGACTCGGTATGGAGCGAGACCTCGCCGGCGCTGCCCCGCATGCTGCAACTGTGGAACCCGGCGGGGATGGACTGCCTGTTGCTGCTGGCGCCAATCTCAACCAGCATCGGCTACCACGCGAGAGGCGATTTCTCGAAGACGCCGGACGGGCGGTTGCAGCGGCGCGGCAAGTATCCCGTGCCGTTCGCCTTCGCCGGTGTCTCGCTGTGCGACGAGCGGCTGTTCAAGGACGCACCGGACGGCCGCTTCTCGCTGAATCTGCTTTGGGACCGCGCGCTCTCCGAGGGCCGGCTCTATGGCGTCGAGCTCGATGGCCGCTGGATGCATGTCGGCACGCCAGATGCTCTGGCCGAGGCGGAGACCTTGTTCGAGCGCGAGGGTGCCTGAGCTGTCGTCGGCACGACCCCGTCTTTTTACCATCCCGCCCTCGGCGCCCTTCCTCTCGACCCTCGCCAAGGCGCTGCTTGCCGGCGATCTGCCGGTCCCCGGCGGTCCCAAGCCGGAGCCTCTGACGTTGCCGCTCACCACCATCTATCTGCCCACGCGCCGGGCGGCGCGCGCCTTGCGCGAGGCCTTTCTTGCCGAAGCTCCGGCCAAAGCGATGCTCCTGCCGCGGATCAGGGCGCTCGGCGATCCCGATGAGGAAGCGACAATCATTTTCGGCTCCGACGACGCGGCGGGAGATTTCGACGCCGTCGCGGGCAAGCCTGCGATCGGCCAATTGCCGCGGCGGCTGGCGCTGATGCGGCTAGTGATGGCGTTCCGGCACCTACTCCGCAACGAGGCCGAAGCAAGCCGCGGCGTCGCTGCTCCGCCGCTCCTCGAAGTGACGCCGGGACAGGCGTCCTATCTGGCCGCGGACCTCGCCCGGCTGATGGACTTCATCGAAAGCGAGGAGATTGCCTTGGAGGCGATCGAGGCCATCGTGCCGGAGGACCTCGCCGCACATTGGCAGCTCACTGTCGATTTTCTCAAGATCGTGACCGAGCACTGGCCGAGATTCCTCGACGACAACGGGCTCGTGTCGCCCCTGGCGCGCCGCAACGCGTTGATGCGGATCGAGACCGAGCGCCTGGCCAAGGGGGCTCCATATCCGGTCATCGCCGCCGGCTCGACGGGGACTATCCCGGCCACCGCGCGGCTCCTTCAGACGATCGCCTCCCTGCCGAACGGCGCCGTGGTTCTGCCCGGACTCGACAAGCTTCTCGACGAAGAGAGCTGGACGAGCCTGGACGAGCATCCCGAGCACCCGCAGGCCGGCATGGCCGAGCTTCTGCGCAAGCTCGGCGTCACGCGCGAGGAGGTCGCAGATCTGCCCGGCGCCGCGCCCGGTGGCCTAGCCCGCGCGCGACTCCACTTCGTGAGCGAGGCGCTCAGGCCCGCGGAGAGCACCGAACGCTGGCAGACCTATCTTGAAGGCGACGACCTCGCCGCGGACGGACGGGCCAGCCTGGCCAACGCGCTCGCCGGCATGTGCCTGGTTGTGGCGCCAACCGCCCATGACGAGGCGGAGGCGATCGCGCTGATCCTCAAATCTTGCGCCGAGTCGCCCCGCAAGACGACAGCGCTCGTCACCCCAGACCGCATTTTGGCGCGGCGCGTCGCGGCGCGATTGAAGGGCTACGGCCTCGCCATCGACGACTCGGCGGGTGTGCCCGCGGCCCGCACCGTGCCTGGCGCCTTCCTCGATCTCATTCTCGCTGCGGCCGAAACAGGCTTCGCGCCGCGCGAGCTGATGGCGCTGCTGAAGCACCCGCTCACGCTGGTCGGACGAAGCCCAGGGGAAATCAGGTTTGCCGCGCGGGCGCTCGAGCGGGGCGTATTCCGGAACATTTATGTCGGACAGGGCATCGACGGCGTCGTCAGGGCGCTCAAAACGGCGCGGACCGGCTCCAAGCGGGGGCACCGCATCACCGACGGAGAGCATGAGGCCGCCTCCAAGTTGGTGCGAAACCTGAAGGCGGCCTTCGCTCCTCTGTCGGTTTTGTTCGCGAGCCCGTCATTGGAGAGCCCATCACGCTTTGCCGAGGCTCATGCCGCCGTGGCTGAGGCGCTCGCGGCGGATGAGAGCGGCTCGCCGGCCGCGCTGTGGCAGGACGATGGCGGTGAGGCCTTGACAGTATTTCTGGCCGAACTGATCAACATAGGCTCAAGCCTGACCATGATGGCGCGCGACTACCCGCCCTTCTACCGCAGCCTGGTGGCCGGCGCGACGGTGCGGCCGTGCGTTACGGCCCATCCCCGGCTATTCATCTGGGGCCCGCTCGAAGCCCGCCTTCAGCAGCCGGACGTGATCATCCTCGGCAGCCTGAACGAGGGCGTCTGGCCCAGGCCGCAGGAGGCCGGCCCTTGGCTCAGCCGTCCAATGCGCGAGAAGCTCGGCCTTTCGCCGCCGGAGCGGCGCATCGGCCTCAGCGCGCACGATTTCGTGCAAGCGCTCGGCGCCGAGCGCGTGTATCTCACCCGCGCCCAGAAGGTCGATGGCGTGCCGACCGTGGCCTCACGCTGGCTTCAGCGCCTGCTCGCGCTGATCGAGGCAGCGAAGCTCTCCCATCGGATCGCCCCCGAGGAGCCGTGGATCGGCTGGGCGCGGGAGCGCGACAGCGTGACGAGCTTCGAGCCCGTCAAGGCGCCCCGGCCATGTCCGCCCGCCTCGGCGCGGCCGCCAAGCTTGAGCGTCACGCGGATCGGGCGGTGGATCGCCAATCCCTACGAGATCTTTGCCAAGAACATCTTGAAGCTCGAGCCGTTGAAACCTCTGGGCGCCGAACCCGATCCGGCCATGCGCGGCAGCATCATTCATCGAGCCCTGCAAGAGTTCTCGGCCGCATATCCCAATGAACTGCCGCCCGACGTCGCGGCCAAGCTCATCGCGTATGGCGACAGGCATTTCGCGGCGTTGGGCGGCTCACCCCGCGTGGCGGCATTCTGGCGCCCTCAGCTCGAACGTTTCGCGCGCTGGTTCGCCGCGACCGAGCCTTTGCGCCGGGCTTCGATCAGGGCCATTCACACGGAAGCCGACGGGGCTCTCGATCTCAAGGTTGGCGCGGGCTTTCGACTCACCGCCCGCGCCGACCGTATCGATGTCGCCGAGGATGGCTCAGTCGCGATCTACGACTACAAGACCGGCAAGCCTCCACTGGCAATGCATGTCGATAGGCTGTTTGAGCCGCAGCTCCCGCTCGAAGCGGTCATCGCGGAGCGTGCCGGCTTTGCCGATCTCGGCAAGCTTCACGTCTCCCGGCTCGGTTACATCGAAGTGTCCGGCCGAAACGACGGGGGCGCGGAGCGGGATGCGGGAAATCGGGACGCCGGCGATCTCGCCCGCGAGGCTTACGAGAATCTGGTGGCGCTGGTCGAGCGCTATGCCGATCCCACGATGCCGTACGAGGTAAAACGGCGCAAAGCGGCGGCTTTCGCGCGGGCCTACGATTACGACGAGTATGAGCATCTCGCGCGGGTCAAGGAATGGCTAACGCAGGACGACGAGGAGTGGCGATGAGCTCTTCTCCGCCGCCTCCACTTGAAGCCGACGCGAATCAAGCCCGCGCCTCCGACCCGACAGCTTCGGCCTGGGTGTCTGCCAATGCCGGAACCGGCAAAACGGAAGTACTGGTCCGTCGCGTGCTCCGGCTCCTGCTCACGGGCGCGAGGCCGGCAGCGATCCTGTGCCTGACCTATACGAAGACGGCGGCAGCGGAGATGCAGCATCGGCTGTTGGCGGAGCTGTCGACTTGGGCAACGATGCCGACGTACACACTGCGCGCGAAGCTCGCCGTTATCATGAGGCGCGAGCCGGAAGAAGAGCACGTGAGAACGGCGCGGCGCCTGTTCGCCCGCGTGCTCGAAGCGCCCGGCGGCCTCAAGATCCATACCATCCACGGCTTCTGCGAACGCCTGTTGCAGCGCTTTCCCCTCGAGTCGCAGGTCACGCCCCACTTTTCCGTGCTCGACGAGCGCGAGCAATCGCTCATGCGCAGCGCTGCGATCGACGCCGTGATCGGGGGCGCGGCTGCCGGCAGCGAGGACGGCCTCAGCAAATCGCTCGCCAACATCATTTCGCACACCACGGAAGGGGGGTTCCGCAAGGTTATCGCCGCGGTTCTCGCCAAGCGCGCGGAACTCACGCGCCTGATCGCCCATCACGACGACCCGGCAGACTGGGCCGAGGCCGAAGCCCGGGCGCTGAAGCAGGTGCTCAATGTCGCCGAGATGGAAGAGGACGCGTTGCTCGCCGAAGTCGCCGGCATCCTGTCGGACGCCGATATCGACGCCGCGATTTCCGGCTTCGTCGCGCATGGTGGTTCGACCGAGCTCGATAAGAGCGCCGAGTTCAGCCTGCGAGCAGCGCGGGTAAGCCAAGGCGAGGGCCGGGTTGCGGCGCTGCGAGAGTTGTTCCTCAGGGCGGACGGCAATGTCAGGGCCAGATCCTGTAGCAACACTCTGCAACGGGGCGCTCCGCGGACTTGCCAGCTCCTCGACGAGGCGAAGGTCCGCTTCGCGGCCTTGGAGGCAAGTCTCGCGCACTTGCGTGTGGCGGAGGCGAGCGGCGCCCTGCTGACTCTCGCCGATGCGATTCAGGTCGAGTATGAGCGGCGGAAGCGCGCCGAGGCCATGCTCGATTACGACGATTTGATCGTGAAGACGCTTCACCTCCTGTCGCGCCCCGGCGCGGCCGAATGGGTGCTTTTCAAGATCGAGGGTGGCATCGAGCACATTCTCGTCGACGAGGCACAGGATACCAATCCCGACCAGTGGACCATCATCGAGCGCCTCGCCGAGGAGTTCTTTGCCGGCGCCGGTGCGAGCCAGAGAGTGCGGACGCTGTTCGCGGTCGGCGACGAGAAGCAGTCGATCTACAGCTTCCAGGGCGCCAATCCGGCGCGCTTCGGCGAGATGGCGCGGAAGTTCGACGCGAAGGCAGCCGCCATAGGTCAGCCGTTTCACAACGTGCCACTCACGCTGTCCTTCCGCTCAGTGCCGCCGATCCTCAACGCGGTCGATCTGGTGTTCGCGCAGTCGCAGGCGGCCCAAGGGCTCGCCTTCGTCGAAAGCGCCGTCATCAAGCATGAGGCCAACCGCGCCGGGGAGCCTGGTCTTGTCGAAATCTGGGAGGCGGAAAAGGAGGAGAAGCCTGCACCGGTCGAGGCCTTCGAGCCGTGGCGAGACGAAGCCGCGGGCGCCCGCTCGGTGGACGAGCTCTGCCGGCGCATCGCCGCGCAGCTCAAACATTGGATCGCCTCGGCCGAAATCTATCTGCCCTCGCAGAAACGTCATCTACGCGCGGGCGATGTCCTCATTCTCGTGCGCCGCCGCGACCCGTTCATCGGACCCATGATCCGCGCCTTGAAGCACGAGGGCGTGGCGGTCGCCGGCGCGGACCGCATGCGCCTCATGGAGCAGCTTGCCGTGGGGGATCTGGTCGCGCTGGCCGACGTTCTGCTCATGCCGGAAGACGACCTCGCCCTCGCCGTGACGCTCAAGAGTCCGTTATTCGGCCTCGACGATGACGCGTTGTTCGCTCTCGCACATGAGAGAGCGGGGTCGCTGTGGTCGGAGCTCAAAAGCAAGTCGAAGGACAACGCGCGTTTTCGCGAGGCCCGTGAACGCCTCACGGCTTGGCTCGGCCGCGCCGACCGGTTACCGCCTTACGAGTTCTTCTCGGAGCTGCTCGGCAGCGATGGCCAGCTCATGCGGAAGCGGCTGCTGTCGCGGCTCGGGCCGGAAGCGGCGGAGGCCATCGACGAGTTCCTCGATCTCGCTCTCGTCTACGACCGAGACGCAGCCCCGTCGCTTCAGGGCTTCGTCGACCGGGTCCGCGTCGGCGACGTGGAGATCAAGCGCGACATGGAGCAGGAGCGGGACGAGGTGCGCATCATGACGGTGCACGGCGCCAAGGGCCTTCAGGCGCCTGTCGTGTTTCTGCCCGACACCTGCATGGAGCCGCGCGCGCAATGGCCGAGACTGTTCTCCCTACCGCGACCCGGCAGTCCTCCCAATAGCGCCGAACACCTCGTCTGGCCCCCCACAGGCCATTCGGGCATCGCCGGTCTGGCCGCCGCGAAAACGGCCGCCGACCAAGCGGATCGAGAGGAATATCATCGCCTGCTCTATGTCGCGATGACGCGGGCGCAGGACCGGCTCTATGTGTGCGGCTGGCAGGGACAGAGGGACGGGCCCGGGAAGGGCTCCTGGTACGAGCTGATCAGGACCGGGCTCCAGGGCCGTCTCACGCCCGGGGAGGGCTACGGCGGCAGGCCGGTTCATCGCCTGGAAAGCGTCGGGGCTGCTTCAGAGCCCGCGCCTAAGGACCCGCAGCGACCGCCTCCGCCGGCACCTTTGCCCGACTGGGCGCTCCGCCCCGCGCCGCCTGAGCGGATGCGGCTGAGATTCGCCCCGTCGCGGCTCTCCCCCCACGTGGAGGGACCGCCGGCAAAATTGGCCGAGCAGGCGCCTCTCGGTCCACGTGCGCTCAGCAAGGACAGCCGCTACGCCAGAGGACGTCTCATGCACGCGCTGCTCCAGCATCTGCCTGAAGTCCGGCCCGAGAACCAGGAGCCGGCGGCGCGCGCCTTCGTCTCGACGCGCGGCGCCGGCCTCCCTGATCAACTCAAGGAGGAGATCGTGTCCGAGACGCTCGCCATCGTGCGGGACGCCCGGTTCGCGCCGCTGTTCCAGCCCGGCAGCCTCTCCGAGGTTCCCGTCGTCGCGCGCATCGACGAGGGCAAGGCCGGCTTCGATCTCGAGGGCCAGATCGATCGTCTTGCGATCCTCGAAGAGGACTTGTTGATCCTCGACTACAAGACCAACCGGCCGCCACCGCAGAGCCCGGAGGATGTCGCCCAGAACTATGTCGACCAGCTCGCGGCCTATCGGCTCGCGCTGGGGCGTCTGTTTCCTGGGCGGGCGGTGCGCGCGGCGCTGATGTGGACCGACGGTCCGAGACTCATGGAAATCCCATCAACTTCGCTCGATGAGGCCGAGCGCGGCATCCTGCAGCGAATGGCGCAGCCTTGACGCCACAGAGGGGCACACCTAGGTTCCCGGAAGAAATCGGGAAGCTTGGCACACCCTAAAGTCCAGCCGATTAGGAGATGCAAATGGCGACTAAGAAGGTTTCCGACGACACGTTCGAGGCTGAAGTGCTCAAGTCCTCGACACCCGTGGTGGTCGATTTCTGGGCCGAATGGTGCGGCCCCTGCCGCCAGATAGCGTCCGCGCTGGAAGAAATCTCGAAGGAACTCGACGGCAAGGTGCGGATCATCAAGCTCAATATCGATGAGAATCCGCGCACGCCCATCGACTACAACGTGCGGGCCATCCCGACACTGATCCTGTTCAAGGACGGCCAGGTAGCCGATACGCTGCGCGGCGCCTACCCCAAGAACCACCTCACCGCCTGGATCAACGGCGCGGTCGGTCTCCACCGTCTAGAGCAACCCTGACCTTACGCTTCGTAGTGCCCGGCCTCGTGCCGGGCCTTCGCGTCTTGCGGCAACGCGAACCAGGTTCGGCTAGCCGTGCAGCTTGAGCACGTGACCTGCGAGATAGAGGGAGCCGCAGATCAACACCCGCACCGGGGTCTCCGCAGTCGCCGAGTTCATCAAGGCTTCGGGAACGCTGCCGCAGACCACGACCTCGAAGCCTTCCGCCCGGGCGATCTCGGTGAGGGACTCAGCATTGAAGGCGTTCGGCTCATCCGGGATAGGGACGGCGTAGACGCGCTCCACCAACCCCTTGAAGGGGGCGATGAAGGCGTGGGCGTCCTTCGTCTCCATCATGCCCCAGACGATGTGGACCGGCCGGGGCACGCGCTCGTCGAGCTCGGCCATCGAATGGGCGACGACCTGGCCTCCGGCAGCATTGTGACCGCCGTCGAGCCAAATCTCGGTGCCTTCGTCGACATAGGCGTGAAGGCCTCCGGCCATGAGCCGCTCCATGCGCGCCGGCCACATGGCGTGGGTCAGGCCATGCTCGAGCGCTCCAGCGGTGAGCGCCTCGCCGAAGACGATGCTCGCCGCGGCGATGGCCAGGGCCGCATTGTCGATCTGATGGCGCCCCGTGAGGCGGGGCAGAGGCAGATCGAGGAGGCGCGACTCGGTCTGGAAGATCAGCCGCCCCTGCTGTTCGTAAGCGTCGAAGTCGCGGCCTGCGACGTGAAGCGTCGCGCCCACCTCCGCCGCCCTGCGTTCGATCACCTCGAACGCGACCTGATCTTGGCGTCCGACGACGCAGGGAACGCCCGGCTTGAGAATACCTGCCTTCTCGCCTGCGATCTCGCGAACCGTATCGCCGAGGAACGAGACATGGTCGATGGAGACCGGCGTTATCGCGGTCAAAAGAGGCTTGCTCACGACATTCGTGGCGTCCAGCCTGCCGCCGAGCCCCGTCTCGAGCAGCAGGAGATTGGCCGGCGTCTCGGCGAAAGCGAGAAAGGCGGCCGCCGTCGTGATCTCGAACAGGGTGATCAGCTCGCCGCCATTCGCTGCCTCGGTCCGAGCCAGGCAGTCGACCAGCACCTCCTCGGTCACGGGCGCTGCGCCGTGCGGTCCGGCAAGAATGATGCGCTCATGAAAGTTGACGAGGTGCGGCGAGGTGTAGACGTGAACGCCCTTGCCGAGCGCCTCGGAGATCGCCCGCAGGAAAGCGAGCGTGGAGCCCTTGCCGTTGGTGCCAGCCACGTGCACCACGGGAGGCAGCTTGTCCTCGGGATGACCGAGAGCGGCTAGCAATCGCTCGATGCGGCCGAGCGAAAGATCGATCGACTGCGGGTGCAACATTTTCAGGCGCTCAAGCAGCGTGTCGCTCATCGCGTCCCGCGGGCGGGACTCTGCGCGCCCGGTGCTGTGGGGGAAAGTGGTCAAGCGAGGGGGACCTTACGTGCCCTGCGGCGGATTCGGATTGGCGCCGTTGCCGGTATCTGCCGTCAAGACCTCCTCGTCTTCGGCGAACTCGGTTTCCGGCGGATTGTGGTCGAGCCCGTTACCAGTCAGGGTGATCGTGGAGACGGGAGCCCACTGCACTTCTCTGCCGTCGAAATCCCCAGGCAGAGCGACCGCCCGCCCGGGCTTGCGGTGGGTCAAGAGCTGGCAAATGCGCGCGAGTGCGGCCCGCAGCTTGTGGCGGTGAACCACCATATCCACCATGCCGTGCGCATGAAGATATTCGGCCCGCTGAAATCCGGTCGGAAGCTGCTCGCGTATCGTCTGCTCGATGACGCGTGGACCGGCGAAGCCGATCAAGGCTCCGGGCTCGGCGATATGGATGTCGCCGAGCATGGCGTAGGACGCCGTCACCCCACCCGTGGTGGGATGGGTAAGCACGACGATATAGGGAAGCTTCGCCTCGCGCAGCTCCTGCACCGCGACCGTGGTGCGCGGCATCTGCATCAGGGAGAGAATGCCTTCCTGCATGCGAGCGCCGCCGGACGCGGCGAACAGGATGAACGGCGTCTCCCGCACCACGGCGGCACGCATGGCGGTAATCACCGCGTCCCCGGCGGCGGTTCCGAGCGAACCGCCCATGAAATGAAAGTCCTGCACGGCAGCGACGATCTTCTGCCCTTCGAGTCCGCCGGCGCCCGCCACCACGGCGTCGGTGAGGCCCGTCTTGCTGCGGGCGTCCTTCAGGCGGTCGGTGTAACGGCGCTCGTCGCGAAATTTTAGCGGATCGGCCGGCGCCTCGGGCAGCGGCAGGGTCTCGTACTCACCGCCATCGAACAGGGATTTCAGGCGAGCGGGCCCCGTCATCCGCCAGTGATATTCGGAGCCGGGGACCACGAACTCGTTGGCCTCGAGGTCCTTGTAATAGATCATCTGCCCCGTCTCGGGGCACTTGACCCAGAGATTGTCCGGCAGCTCCTTCTTGCGAAGGATGCTCCGGATCTTGGGCCTCACGACATTGTTGATCCAGTTCACGGGTCTCGAAACTCTCTCAGCTTTCAGATCACGTTATTCGGTCATAGCTATACAGCCGCTGCTTCCGCCGGGTGACGGAGCGCCACAGCGAGCCGCTCGACTAGGCCGAGCACTTTCTGCCTGGTCGCCGCCGTGGCCTTGCCGTTCCCATCGAGGCTCTCGGCGATGGCCGACACCAGCGCCGAGCCAACCACCACGCCATCGGCGACCTTGGCTATGGCGCTCACCTGCGCCTCCGACTTGACGCCGAAGCCGACCGCAATCGGCAACTTCGTATACGCCTTGATGCGGCCGACATGAGCACCGACCGCGGCGATGTCCGGCGTCGCCGTGCCGGTGATGCCCGCGATCGACACGTAGTAGACGAAGCCAGACGTGTTCGCGAGCACGGCAGGCAACCGCTTAGCGTCCGTGGTGGGCGTGGCCAGGCGAATGATATCGAGGCCAGCAGTGCTTGCGGCCGGGCGAAGCTCGGCATCTTCCTCCGGAGGCACATCCACCACGATCAAACCATCCACGCCGGCGTCCACCGCCTCGGCGATGAAGCGATCCACGGGAGATACATATATGGGGTTGAAATAGCCCATCAGCACTATGGGTGTAACGTCATCCTGGCTGCGGAAGTCTCGCACCATGGCAAGCGTCTTGCTCATGGTTTGCCCGGCTTTCAGCGCGCGCTGCGAGGACGCCTGGATCGCCGGACCGTCGGCCATGGGGTCCGAGAACGGCATGCCGAGCTCGATGGCGTCGGCGCCGGCTCCCGGCAAGTCTTTCAGCAGCGCGAGCGAAGTATCGTAATCCGGGTCGCCGGCGGTGATGAAGGTCACCAGGCCTGCGCGCCCTTCCCGCTTCAGAGCCGCAAATTTCTTGTCGATCCGCGTTTGAGTCATGGGCGAACCGGAGCGTGATACACCTCTCCCCAGAGGGGAGAGGTCGGTCGCGAAGCGACCGAGTGAAGGGCATGGAACGGTTCAAGCGAAGGGCTCGGCAGCTTCGCGCGACGCAAACGAGCGCCGAGGCGCGACTCTGGCGGGGACTGCGAAACCGCCAACTCACCCGATGGAAGTTGCGGCGCCAGCACCCGATCGACCGCTTCATCGTCGATTTCGTAACACTCGATGGCAGGCTAATTGTCGAGGTCGATGGCGCAACGCATGGCTCCGTTACCGCTCTTGCAATCGATGCCGGGCGGATGCGGATATAAGAGTCTCTCGGATTCCACGTGATGCGCGTGGGCAATATCGACGTGTACGAGGATCCCGAAGACGTGATCGAGACGATCGGACGCGAGCTTGACTCATTTTGAGTAGTCCCCCTCAGCCGGTTCCGGCAAGGCCGGAACCGACCTCTCCCCACTGGGGAGAGGTGTGGTGCACGCGTCGGCGGTTCGGTCACAGACGTCATCTCTCACATCTCCATGGAGAGGTGCTCGGCGACGGCGAAAATATCCTTATCGCCGCGGCCGCACATGTTCATGACCAGCAGATTGTCGCCCGGCAGCGTCGGAGCAAGCTTCCTCACATGCGCTAGCGCATGGGAGGGCTCGAGCGCCGGGATGATGCCCTCGAGCCGTGTGCAAAGCTGGAAGGCGCCGAGCGCCTCCTTGTCGGTCACCGCCACGTATTTCACCCGGCCCGAATCCCTAAGCCAGGAATGCTCCGGACCCACGCCGGGATAGTCGAGGCCCGCCGAAATGGAATGGCCCTCGAGGATCTGCCCATCATCGTTCTGAAGGAGATAGGTGCGGTTGCCATGGAGCACGCCGGGCTTGCCCCCGGTCATTGAAGCCGCATGTCCATTCGCAACGTCGAGCCCATAACCGCCGGCCTCGACGCCATAGATCGCAACCGTCGGATCGTCCAGAAAAGGATGGAACAGGCCCATCGCGTTCGAGCCGCCGCCGATACACGCAACCAGCGTGTCCGGCAGCCGTCCTTCGCGCTCGAGCATCTGCTCGCGCGTCTCGCGGCCGATCACCGACTGGAAGTCGCGCACCATGGCCGGATAGGGATGCGGGCCCGCAACGGTACCGATGATGTAAAACGTGTCGTGCACGTTGGCGACCCAGTCGCGCAAGGCATCGTTCATGGCGTCTTTCAGCGTGCCCGAGCCGGAGGTCACAGGCCTCACCTCGGCTCCGAGAAGCTTCATGCGAAAGACGTTTGGCCGCTGCCGCTTGATGTCGGTCGCGCCCATATAGATCACGCATGGCAAGCCGAAGCGCGCGGCGACAGTCGCCACGGCGACGCCATGCTGGCCCGCGCCCGTCTCCGCGATGATGCGCGTCTTGCCCATGCGGCGAGCAAGCTGGATCTGCCCTAAGCAATTGTTGATCTTGTGCGAGCCGGTGTGGTTCAGCTCGTCGCGCTTGAAGTAAATCTTTGCGCCGCCGAGATGCTCGGTGAGACGCTCGGCGAAATAGAGCGGGCTCGGTCGACCGCCGTAGTGCTGGAGCAGGGCGTCGAGCTCGCCCTGGAACGACGGATCGGCCTTCGCGTCGGTATAGGCCTGTTCCAGGTCGAGGATCAGCGGCATCAGCGTCTCGGCAACGAAACGGCCGCCATAAAGGCCGAAATGGCCCTCCTCGTCAGGGCCGCTGCGATAGCTGTTGGGCGGCGATATGTGGGTGGTTGTGCTCATGACGCCTTGGCCGGCTGCTGCCCGACGAAGCGGGCGGCGCAAATGAAGTTTCTGACGAGGTCCGGGTCCTTGACCCCGGGAGCGGTCTCGACGCCGGAGGAAACATCCACCAACGAAGCGCGGGTCATGCCGATTGCGGCGGCGACGTTGGCGGCATTGAGGCCGCCAGAAAGCGCGAATGGCGAGCGCGCGCCCGCGAGCTTCCGCCAGTCGAACGGGACGCCGTGGCCACCTGGGACAACTGTGCCCGGCACCGCCTTCGCATCGAACAGGATGTAGTCGGCGATCTCTGCATAGGCCTCGGCGCGCGCCACGTCGCTTGCGGCCGCCACGGGAATTGCCTTCATCACGGGCCGCGCCGTGCGCGCCTTGATCGAGGCGACGCGCGCCGGGGTCTCGTTGCCGTGAAGCTGCACCAGGTCAGGGGTGACGATCTCCGCCAGCCGATCGATCAACGCATCGTCCGGATCGACGAGGACCGCGGCCGTGCGGATCCGGCCGCGGGCGGCGAGCGCCAGAACTCGAGCCGTTTCCAGGCTCACATGGCGGGGGCTTTTGTCGAATAAAACAAAGCCGATGAAATCCGCGCCCGCCTCGGAAGCAGTTTCGACAATGTCAGGCGTCCGCACGCCACAGATTTTGATCTTGACTGACATGGGGCAAAAGGCTCTCGGGTGAGGGTTGCCGGCTCTAAAGGCTCGCGCGGGGCCACCCTATGAAATCCGGGGCCTTAAGTCCATCGCACTGCAACATTGTCTTGGTTTTGACGATTCCACGTCATGCCCCGGCGAAGACACGGGCATCCAGGAGCAATCGGCGTCCCGGCCCGGCTCTTGGATCGCCGGGTCAAGCCCGGCGATGAGGCGTTGCGTATTGGGCGGCAAGTCTCGGCTAGTCGGCCGGGAGCTTGAGGCGGTCGGATCCTTCGCGCACCTCGAGCTCCTTCTCCAGGCGATCGGCCTGCCGGCGCCAATCGCGCGCCTGGCGGGTCTCTTCCCGCGCCACGCGACGCCATCTGCCCTGGCGAAACCAAGTCGCCAGGCCGCCAACGACAAGCCCGCAAGCGAAGGCCCCAAGCAGAAACAGAAAAAACGGGGCCTCGATGCTCGGTTCAGTGCCCCCGAACAGGTCGAGGCTCAGCGCTACCGGCTTCCGGTTGACCACGGCGAGCGCAATGAGCAGCACGCCGAACGGCACGACCACAAAGCCGAGAATGAGCTTGCGCCACACGGCCGCACCTTGAATTCCGACTAGAGGCTTCGGCTATTCGTCCGGATTCAGCCGCTCGCGCAGCTCCTTGCCGGTCTTGAAGAAGGGGACGTATTTGTCCTCTACGAACACCGTGTCGCCGGTCCGGGGATTGCGTCCCTGACGCGCCGCCCGGTGCTTCACGGTGAAGGCGCCGAAGCCGCGCAGCTCGACGCGATCGCCACGCGCCAGAGCGCCCGTAATCTCGTCGAGCACGATATTGATGATGCGCTCGACATCACGATGGAAAAGATGCGGATTGGCGGTGGCCACCCGCTGAATCAGCTCCGACTTGATCATTATACGCCCCGCCGGCAGCCGCCATCTCGATGACGCAGCCGTACGCCCCCCACTAGTTGCCCGCAGGGTGCCAAACCGAAACCAGACCGTCAAGCTTGAGGGTTGCCGACACCCGACCCACAAATTCGGCAATCCTGCCGACCGATATGCCGAACATCTCGGCTACCGACTGAAACAACCAGCCGAACAGCCCGCTGGATTCCTCGCGCGGCTTCCACTCGACGACCTTGAGACCGGTCGGAACCTTGCGTTCCTTGGAGAGCCAGCGCATTGCGGCGCGCTCATCGCCGATCTGGTCGACCAGCTTCAGCTTGACGGCCTGACGGCCCGAATAGATCCGCCCGTCGGTGAGGCCGGGAACTGAGTCCGGCTCGAGGTCGCGGCGCTTGCCGACCAGATCCACGAACCAAACCTTGGCTTCCTGGACCATTTCCTCGGTCAGCTTGCGTCCCTGCTCATCCGTCGGCTCGAAGGGGCTCGGCACCGCCTTCAGGGGGCCGCTTTTGACTTCCTCGACCTTGATGCCGAGCGTCTCCAGGAGCTCTTTGACGTTGGCCCATTGGAAGATCACGCCGACCGAGCCGGTGATGGTGTTGCCGTAGACGAATATATGGTCCGTGGCGAGCGCCACGATATAGGCGGCGGAGGTAGCAATCGTGCCGCAGACGGCCACGACCGGCTTTTTCTGCGAGAGCCGTCTGATCGAGTCGTACATCGCCTCGCCGCCGGTCGTCGTGCCGCCCGGGCTGTCGACGTCGAGGATGACCGCCTTCACCTGATCGGCGTTGGCCACTCGCTCGAAAAGCTCCGTCATCTTGCGGTCGTCGGTGATGATGCCGCTGACATCGACGCGGGCGACATGCGGAAGGAGACTGGCCGATCCGGCCACTTGATCCTCGCTCAACAGCACCGCGCCGAGGAACAGGAGGCCGAGCAGGACGGCGGCGATGCGCCACGCCGTCAGGCGCCGCTTGAGGCGGCGGCGCTCGATCACGTTGTCGGCGTCGAGAACCATGGGCGGTCGCTCAGACCTTTCGCGCCAAGCGTGAGGCTTGCGCGGATTCTGTGGCGCGGGTCAGCGGCTCACTCATTCGTCGGACGAAGCGTTCGGGTCGGCCGTCTCGCTCTTGGCGGCGCGCTTGCGCTTCGGCTTGGCGGCCACCGGCTCCTCGTCGTCGCCATCCTCGCCCTTGGCCTTGTTCAGGGCCGCACCGAGGATATCGCCGAGCGAAGCGCCGGAGTCGGTCGAACCGTATTGGGCCACGGCCTCCTTCTCCTCGGCGATCTCAAGCGCCTTGATCGAAGCAGAGACTTTGCGCGCCTTGGCATCGACCTGGGTGACGACCGCGTCGAACTTCTCGCCGACGCCGAAGCGGTCGGGCCTTTGCTCGGAGCGATCGCGGGAAAGATCCGACCGGCGGATGAAGGTGGTGAGGTCGTGATCGAGCAGCCTCGCCTCGATGCCGTTGTCCTTGACGGCGATCACCTCGCAGGTCACCCGGATGCCCTTCTTGAGCTTGGAACTCGGCGCGCCCGCGGCAAAGGGATCCGGCGTGAGCTGCTTGATGCCGAGACTGATGCGCTCCTTCTCGGCGTCGGCCTCGAGCACCACGACTTTTACCGCTTCGCCCTTCTTGTATTCCTTGAGAGCGTCCTCCCCAGACTTGGTCCAATCGAGGTCCGAAAGATGGACCATGCCGTCGATGCCGCCGTCGAGACCGACGAACAGGCCGAATTCGGTGATGTTGCGGATCTGACCTTCGAGCGTAGCGCCGGGCTCGTGGCTGGCGGCAAAGGCAACCCAGGGATTCTCCTGGGTCTGCTTCAGGCCAAGCGAGATACGGCGCTTGTCGGGATCGACCTCCAGCACCTGCACCTCCACCTCCTGGCTCGTCGAGATGATCTTGCCGGGATGGATGTTCTTCTTGGTCCAGCTCATCTCCGAAACGTGGATCAGCCCCTCCACGCCGGCCTCGAGCTCGACGAAGGCGCCGTAGTCGGTGATGTTGGTCACGGTGCCCTTGAAGCGCGAGCCGACGGGATATTTGGCGGTGATACCTTCCCACGGATCGGCCTCGAGCTGCTTGATGCCAAGGCTGATGCGCTGGGACTCCGGATTGATGCGGATGATCTGCACCTTCACGGTATCGCCGACATTCACGATCTCGCTCGGGTGGTTGACGCGCCTCCACGCCATGTCGGTGACATGGAGCAGGCCATCGATCCCGCCGAGATCGATGAAGGCACCGTAATCGGTGATGTTCTTGACCACACCGTCGATCACCTGGCCCTCTTCGAGGCGGGCCACGATCTCGCTCCGCTTTTCGGCCCGGGTCTCCTCGAGCACTGAGCGGCGCGACACGACGATATTGCCGCGGCGCCGATCCATTTTCAGTATCTGAAACGGCTGGGGCGTGTTCATCAGCGGGCCGACGTCGCGGATCGGGCGGATGTCCACCTGGCTGCCGGGGAGGAAGGCTACGGCGCCGTCGAGGTCGACGGTGAACCCGCCCTTTACGCGGTTGAAGATGGTGCCTTCGACGCGCTCGCCGGCCTTGTATTTCTCCTCGAGCTTGGTCCAGCTCTCCTCGCGGCGCGCCTTCTC
The DNA here is from genome assembly GCA_050728375.1 of Methyloceanibacter sp. GTDB lineage: Bacteria > Pseudomonadota > Alphaproteobacteria > Rhizobiales > Methyloligellaceae > Methyloceanibacter. Next base: position 2,527 of record JBOHJE010000202.1, on the reverse strand, counting down.
CCGCGACAGCACGGCCTCACCGGCTGCGTTTTCGACGCGCTCGAGATAGACATCGACCTCATCGCCGATCGAGAGGTCCGAAGTCCGGCCCGTCATGCCGAACTCTTTCAGGGGGACGCGACCTTCGGTCTTCAGCCCGACGTCGATCACCGCAACGTCCTTCTCGATCCCGACGACAGTGCCTTTGATGACATTGCCTTCTTGGAGAGCTGCACCCGTCAACGACTCTTCTAGAAGGGCTGCGAATTCGTCGCGGCTCGGATGGCTCATGCTCGTTTGCGGCTCGGTCATCTAGCGTCCTACTCGGCGTCCCAACATTGTCTGTCTCCAAGGGCTGCGGCTCAAAACCTCTTGCCCCGCTCCTGCGCCGTGGTAATGGCTTCGCGACAGCGGAGTGAGGCAAGCCCGTTCATGGCTGCCACCTCGCCTCCGCCACTCGAATTACCGCGGAAAACCCGAAAAGTGGTGTGCCAATGCAAAATGGGCACGGCCTCAACCGGCCTGCCCTGCATGGCCCATCGCAGCATCGATCAATTCGATGACTGCCCTGAACGCCGCGTCTATATCCAAATTCGTGGTATCGAGCAAGACTGCGTCTTCCGCCTGCCGCAAGGGGGCCGCGTCGCGGCTTTTGTCGCGCTCGTCGCGCCGGCTGATATCGGCGAGCATCTCCCGCTCGGTCACAGGCATCCCAATCTGCATCAACTCCAGATATCGGCGGCGAGCCCGCTCCGCGGAGGTGGCCGTGACGAACAGCTTCACGTCGGCGTCCGGGCAGATCACCGTGCCAATGTCGCGCCCGTCGAGAACAGCGCCGGGCTTCCGCCGGGCAAAGGCCCGTTGATAGTCGAGAAGCGCGGCGCGCACCTCGGGATGGCTCGCCACGATGGAGGCTGCTTCGCCAAGCGCGGGCGCACGGATTTCAGGGTCGTCGAGAGTCCGGGAATCGAGGCTCAATGCCGCCGACAGCGCAGCGAGCTCATCCCTCGGATCGTTGCCGTTGGCGAGCGTATCGCGTGCCACCGCGCGATAGAGGGCGCCCGTATCCAGGTGCGGGAGTCCGTAATGCGCTGCGATGCGCTTAGCGATCGTTCCTTTGCCCGAGGCGGCGGGTCCGTCAATCGCGATGATCATGCGAGATTCGCGCCGAGCTTCTTCATCAGTTGGGCGAAGCCGGGAAAGCTCGTGACGATCATGGTAGCATCGTCGACGGTGACGGGCGAGGCCGCACCGAGCCCCAGGGTGAGAAAGGCCATCGCGATGCGGTGATCCATGTGCGCCTGGACGCGTCCGCCGCCCTTCACCTCTCCCCGCCCCTCCACGATCAAGTCATCGCCTTCGACGCGGGCGGTCACCCCGCAGGCAACGAGGCCCGCTTCGGTGGCGCCGAGTCGGTCACTCTCCTTGATCTTGAGCTCCGACAGGCCCTCCATGCGCGTCTCACCTTCGGCGAAGGCAGCAAGAGCAGCGAGCATGGGATATTCGTCGATCATCGACGGGGCGCGCCCGGGCGGAACGCGAACGCCCCTAAGCGGACCGTGCTTGATGCGAACGTCACCGACCGGCTCGCCGCCTTCGTCGTGCAGAGTGAGAATCTCGATCTCGGCACCCATCTCCCGCACCGTCTCGAGGAAGCCGGTGCGGGTGGGGTTCATCAGCATGCCCTCAACGACGATCTCCGAGCCCGAGCAGATCAAGGCGGCGGCGATCATAAACGCGGCCGAGCTCGGATCTCCGGGCACGTGCAGAGCCGCTCCGCGAAGCTCGGCGTCGCCATGCACCGTCACCGCGCGGACGCCCTCCCCGCGATCCTCGCCGGCGAGCTCGGCCCCGAAATAGGCGAGCATGCGCTCGGTGTGATCGCGAGTGGCCAGCGGCTCTACGACGGTGGTGCGACCCGGCGCATGGAGTCCGGCAAGAAGGATGGACGATTTTACCTGGGCCGAGGGAACCGGCAGCCTATAGACGACGGGAAGAAGGTCCTGCGTGCCGTGGACGGCAAGAGGCAGTGTCTGGCGGTCCCCCTCCACTTGCAGCCCCATCGTCGTCAGCGGCTCGAGCACGCGCCCCATGGGACGGCGAGACAAGGACGCATCGCCGGTGAACTCGGCGCGCATGTCGTGACCCGAGATCACGCCCAACATGAGACGGCTCCCGGTGCCGGAATTGCCGAAATCGAGGGGGTTGCGTGGCGCATGCAAGCCGCCGACGCCTTGGCCCACGACTTCATAAACGCCGTTCGAGCGATTGATCCTGGCGCCGAGCGCGCCGAGCGCGTTTGCCGTGGTCGTCACATCCTCGGCCTCGAGCAGTCCGGTTATGCGGGTGCGCCCCGTCGCGAGCGCGCCCAAGATCAGCGCACGATGGGAAATGGACTTGTCGCCCGGCACTTTGATATGGCCGGAAAGACGCCCGGAACGGCTGGCGGTCAGAGGCTGCGGCATCGATTCTCGATTTGGAGTTTTCGGCGCTCGATAGCTTTTGACAGCACAGATGAGCCGTGGCAATGGGGAGCGCAACTCAAGAC
>JBOHJE010000201.1:0-4178 GCA_050728375.1 Methyloceanibacter sp. | reverse complement strand
GGCTGCTCCGGCTGCTCCGGCTGCTCCGGCTGCTCCGGCTGCTCCAGCTGCTCCGGCCCCCGAGGCTTCGGCTCAGATGCCGGCGCCGGCCGCCGAGCAGTCCCAGCAGGTCGCCGCGGCCGATCCGAAACCCGCTCCGGCGCCGCAGGCCTCGAGCTCGAAATTTGTCGTGCAGGTGGGCTCGAAGAAGAGCCAGACCGACGCGCTGGCGGCCTTCGCCGACATCCAGCAGAAATATCCGAGCCTGCTTGGGAGCTACCGGCCCATCGTGCAGAAGGCCGATCTCGGTTCCAAGGGAACCTGGTACCGGCTGCATATCGGTCCGATCGACGACAAGACCCAGGCCTACAAGCTGTGCGGCGATCTGAAGTCGCAAGGCTTGCCCGATTGTCTCGTCATGTCCCAGTAGGCAAGTGCGGCGCGCTTGACTGCGTGCCGCGCTCCGACTAGCGCGGGGACGTGAACCTAAAGGCTTACATCTCAAGCTGCGCGGGACGCTCGCTGAGTGATGCAGAGCGCGAGTTCTTTACTCGCGAGCGCCCGTGCGGGCTCATCCTCTTCTCGCGGAATTGCCAGGAGCCCGGGCAGCTCCGCTCGCTGATCGCGTCGTTCAGGGACGCGGTCGGGAGCGATGAGGTGCTGATCCTCATCGATCAGGAAGGCGGCCGCGTGCAACGCTTGCGTCCTCCGAACTGGCGGAGCATGCCGCCGGCCCGTTGCTACGGCGAACTGTACGATAGCGATCCGGCGTTGGCCGAACGCGCGGCCTTCGCCGGCGCGAGGCTAATCGCACAGGAACTCTATGACGTGGGCATCAACGTCAATTGCACGCCGCTCATCGACGTGCCGGAGCCAGGCGCGCATGACATCATTGGCGACCGCGCTTTCAACGCCGACCCGGCCATCGTGATCGCATTGGGGCGCGCTGTGATCAAGGGCACGCTCGCGGGCGGTGTTCTGCCCGTCATCAAGCATGTGCCGGGTCACGGCAGGGCCAAGGCCGACAGCCATCACGCCTTGCCTCGGATCGACGCGGCGGCCGACGATCTCACCGCCACCGACTTTCGCCCGTTCCATGCGCTGCGCGACGCGCCCCTTGCCATGACGGCCCATGTGCTCATGCCGGCCTACGATGAGCAGCGGCCAGCGACGGTCTCGCCCGTTATAATGAACCAAGTGATTCGTGATCGAATCGGACTGACCGGCCTGGTGATGAGCGACGACATTGGCATGAACGCCCTTGGCGGCTCGATTGCGGAGCGCGCCCGCGCCGTGATCGACGCGGGCTGCGATGTCGCGCTTCATTGCAGCGGTGTGCTCGCCGAGATGGTCGCGGTGGGGGAGGCGGTTCCCGCTCTCGATGCCGCGGCCGCCGACCGCTTCGCCGGCGCCCGTGCCTGGCTCGCCGAGCCTCAACCTTTTGATAAGGCGGAAGCTATGGCTTTGGTGACGGAGGCCGCCCAGACCCGCATGGCGAGCCACGCCGTCGATCCCACGGAGCGCGCATGAGCGACGAGACGCAAGTTGGCGACGAGACGCCGATGGCCGAGGAGCCGCCCGAGACCGACGGCGCCGCGGACTGGGAGGCCGAAGAGCGCCTCGAGCTCCAACCCGGCGATCGGCTCGTCGTCGATGTTGAAGGCTTCGAAGGGCCGCTCGATCTCCTGCTCGGCCTTGCCCGCACGCAGAAGGTCGATCTCGCCAAGATCTCGGTTCTCGCGCTCGCCCAGCAATATCTCGACTTCATCGCTGAGGCACGGCGGTTGCGTCTTGAGATCGCCGCCGACTATCTGGTGATGGCGGCGTGGCTCGCCTTCCTGAAGTCGAAGCTGCTGCTGCCGTTGGAGCGGAGCGACGAGGGCGAGCCGACCGGCGCGGAGCTTGCCGCGCTTCTCGCCTTCCGGCTCAAGCGCCTCGATGCGATGCGCCAGGCCTCAGCGCAGCTCATGACGCGCAAGCGGCTCGGGCGCGACGTGTTCGCCCGCGGGCTCCCTGAGCCGATCCGCCTCACGCGGCAAAGCGTCTATGACGCCAACGTCTACGATCTGCTCAAGGCCTATTCGCAGCAGCGCCAGCGCACCGCGACGAGCACGCTGCATATGGAGAAGCGCACGGTCTGGTCGCTGAAGGAAGCGCGCGACGAGCTCGAGCGCCTGCTAGGCATCGCCTGCGACTGGGCGCCGCTCGATCGGCTCCTGTCCGAGTTCCTAGTCGAGCCCGAGCTCCGGCGCACCGCGCTCGCGTCGACCTTCACTGCGACTTTGGAGATGACGCGCGAGGGCGCGCTCGAGATGCGCCAGTCGACATCCTTCGCGCCGCTGTTGATCCGGCGGCGTACCAGAGCCGTATGAGATGGGACGCGACTTGAAGCACCACCGGGGACGGGCATCCTCGCAATCGACTAGAACGCGCTAAGGGACACATCATGCGCAAAACCAAATTTTCGCCATCGAGCCCGAACATGGACTCCCCCTCCGGCCCGGAAGATGGAGAGGTTCGGCCCGGCTCGCGGAAGCCGCCGGCCCTGACCGCTCTGCTAGCGGACCTGTCGAAAATGTCGTCGAACGAGGGACAAATCTATGCCATGGCAGGCCAGGCGCTGGCGCAGCTTGACCAGGCCATGAAGGGTGTGGCGGAGACGGCTACAACGATAAGAACGTCCAAAGCGGGGATGCAAATGACAGTGAATCAAGTCGAGAGGATCGAACCGATGGCGGCAGACGAGAGGGACCGGGGAAGGGGCGCTGGCGCGACGGCGCTCACCCTGCCGTTGCCCTCCAACGTTATGGCCCTGCCTTCGGCCGACCGCCGCGAGAAGCTGCGCATTGTCGAGGCGTTGCTGTTCGCAGCGCCCGCGCCCTTGGACGAGGCCGTGCTCGCCCAGCACTTCGCCGAAGGCGAGGACGTGAAGGCCCTGCTCGACGAGCTCCAGGGCCTCTATGCCGGGCGCGGCGTCAATCTGATGCGCGTCGCTGGCAAATGGGCGTTCCGCACCGCCGACGATCTCTCCTTCCTGCTCGAGCGTCAGTCCGTCGAGCAGCGGCGTTTGTCGCGCGCGGCGCTCGAGACGCTCGCCATCATCGCCTATCACCAGCCGGTCACCCGTGCCGAGATCGAGGAGATCAGGGGCGTGTCGACCTCCAAGGGCACCATCGACGTGCTGCTTGAGACGGGTTGGATCAAGCTCCGTGGCCGCCGCCGCGCACCCGGCCGTCCCGTCACCTATGGCACCACGGCCGACTTCCTCGAGCATTTCGGCTTCGACTCCATCCAGGACCTGCCGGGGCTCAACGAGCTGAAAGGGGCTGGCCTGCTCGACTCCAATCTACCGCCCGGCTTCTCGATGCCCAATCCGGACGACGCGTCCGAACTCCGGGAGGATGAGGATGCGCTCGAGGACGAGCCTCTCGGCGAAGGCGAGGACGACGAGGCGGAATCGCAACACGAGTAACGCGGCACACCTCCACCTCTCCCCAGCGGGGAGAGGTCGCACCGAAGCGCTTGGCTCCGGCGCGGGTGAGGGCCTCAAAGCTCTGACATTCAAGCACCCCCCGTCCCAATCCTCTCCCCACGGGGAGAGGGAATCAGGCCGCACACTGGGCCGAGCCGGCGTGCATGTAGGCGCGGAGTTGCACATACGCCCGCCGAGAGCGTAGACCAGCGCGATGCTCGAGTTCCTCAAAGGCCGCGCCTCGGGCGCCGCCGGACGGCGCAACAAGAACGCGCGCGGCAAGACGGCCCGGGGTAAGGCCGCCGTCACCTTCGCCGCGAGTCTCACTTTCGAAGACGTCTCCCGCCGCTACGGCGAGACGCTCGCGCTAAACCGCGTCAGCCTCGACGTGACCCCGGGCGAGGTCCTCTGCCTGCTCGGTCCCTCCGGCTGCGGCAAGACCACCTTGCTCAGGATCGCCGCCGGCGTCGAGCGGCCATCTTCGGGGCGGGTGCTGCTCGACGGCCAGGAAATCGCCGGACCCTCCCAGTTCGTGCCGCCTGAGAAGCGCGGCGTCGGGCTTATGTTCCAGGACTTCGCCCTGTTCCCGCATCTCACGCTGCTGGAGAACGTCGCCTTCGGCTTGCGCTCGCTGACGCGGAACGAGGCGCGCGCCGAGGCGCTGGCCGCGCTGAAGCGCGTCGGCCTCGACCGCTATGCCAACGAATATCCCCACATCCTGTCCGGC
>JBOHJE010000200.1:0-12084 GCA_050728375.1 Methyloceanibacter sp. | reverse complement strand
CTCTTGAGGATCTGCGATGGAAGCGGGCTGCTCGACTTTCATACCCGCCGCGCGCATGACGTCCTCCGGCATCAATTCGGGCACGCGCTTGACGGTGACCTGCACCCCGTCGACCGCACGGGCGCCGTGAGCCACGGCATAGGCCAGGGTCTCGGTATGTCCATAGGACGAGTGATAAAGAACCAGCAGCCGCGCTGTGTCCGCCATACGAGTGCCCCCGCTTACCTCAAAACGGGGCGTGCCTCCACGGCCCCTCCTCGCCAGTTGCTTAAGACTAGCAGATTGAACGATGTGACGAGAGGCGATAACACATAATGAACTTGGGGCGTCCCGTAAACTTGTTGCAAGCCTGGGGCGAATCTTCATGGAACGCCAGGGCCCCGGGCAGCCTCAGCCTGCCTTTCCGGTTCACCAAGCGGCTGGCCTCTAGAGAAGGAAATCCCGGGGAGGGCCGCACGCGTCCATCGTTCGATTGAGATCGGCCGATTTTCAGCGGCGCTTTACGGCCAATCGGCCGCGTGATATGGCAGCCCGCCATGAGGATCCGGCAGAAGACCTTCCTACGACGACGAGCGCGCGCGCCTTTCGCGCGAATCCGCCTGACCCTCGTCGACCGCGCCTCGCTCTTCATTCAATCGCATCCGGTGCTTCGCGCTGAGGGATTTCGACAAAGCCCTTTCCGGAATGGCACCAATGGGATCGTCACAATTTCAGATCTGCCTAGAAACCGCGGGCGATGAGCCGGCACTGTCGGAACTCTCGGCCCACGCCTTCGGACCAGGCCGTTTCGCCCGGAGTGCCTACCGGGTGCGCGAGGGCGTCGCGTCCGTCGCGTCCTTAAGTCTCGCCGCCTGGCTCGACCGAAGGCTGATTGGCGGCATCCGCTTCACCGCCATCACTATCGGGGCAATGGGCAACGCTCTCTTGCTCGGGCCGCTCGTGATCGACCCAGCGGTGAAGGGCCAGGGCTATGGCAAGGCTCTGGTGAGCGAAGGGCTGGCGCGCGCGAAGGCGGAGGGCTTCGGCCTCGTGTTGCTGATCGGCGACATGCCCTATTACGGCCGCTTCGGTTTTGCGCCGGTCGGGCCCAGACAGATCACGCTGCCGGGGCCCGTGGACCCCGTGCGGCTGCTGGCGCTCGAGCTTGTTCCCGGCGCCCTTCAAAACGCCATGGGACAGGTCAAAGCCTACGGGCGCTAGCTAGTGACCCTCGCGGAACCAGGTGGCTGCCAGCAGGCCGAGCAGAAGGGCGAGCGCGAGGAAGCCGGTGAACAGCGGGAACAGGCGCACGCCCTTGACGTGATAGGCATCGCGCTTGTGCATGCCTAGCCAATCGCTGCCATGCATGACATGGCCGCTCCGCATCATCACCAGTCGGGGCAGGTCGGCAGCTTCATCCGCCTCGCGTCCGAGCCAGAAACTGCCGCCGCCGGTCTCCTCCAGAACCGGCGCCAGCGGCTTGTCGGTCGCCGTCACCGCCGCGAGCTCACGGGCATTGGCGCTGCCGACCGTGACGACGCTGGCAAGCTCTCCGGACGACACGCGGTACACGCCCTGCTCGCTGACCGTCACCGTCTTGCTCCAGATGCCGCGCTCGCCCTTATCCAGGGTGACGATTTCCTTCTTGCCCGACGGCGCCGTCACGGTGACGGGGTCGATCTTGTCCTTGATGGACCGCCGCTCCAGCGAGAGGATTTGGCCGCGGCTCGTCGCCTTCAGCGTTTCCTCCTCGAGCTCCGGCTCCTTCATCAGCCAGTGAGCGAGACGACGCAGAAGATCGGTGTAAGGACCACCGCCATCGTAGCCGCGCGCCCAGAGCCAGGCATGGTCGGAGAGGAGCAGCGCCACGCGGCCCTTGCCCCGCTCGCCGATCACCAGGAGGGGATTTTCGCCGGCGCCCTTCATCAGAACTTCGGCGTCACGCGGATCGGCGTCGACCACTCTGAACCAACGACCCCAGGACGGATTGTCGCCGCTCGCGCCCGGCAGGTCGCTGGTCACGGGATGCTTGGTGCCGAGCTCGGTCAGCTTCGGCTTGAACGGTTCCTCGACCACGCGGCCTGAGGGTACGGCCGGCAAGATCTGCCCGAGCGGCGTCCGGTAGAGGCTGAGCGAGGAGGCATAATCGTCGCCGCCCGAGACGAGCACCGCGCCGCCACGCTCAACGTAGCGTGCGACATTCTCCAGATAGAGCAGGGGCAGCACACCGCGCCGCTGATAGCGGTCGAAGATGATCAGGTCGAACTGATCGAGTTTCTCCTGAAACAACTCACGGGTCGGGAAGGCGATCAGCGACAGTTGATTGATGGGCGTGCCGTCCTGCTTTTCCGGCGGGCGTAGGATGGTGAAGTGGACGAGGTCGACGGCCGCGTCGGACTTCAGCATGTTGCGCCAAGTCCGCTCGCCCGCATGCGGCTCGCCCGATACCAGAAGCACGCGCAAATTCTCGCGCACGCCCTCGACCGTTAGGACCGCGCGGTTGTTGATGGTGGTGAGCTCACCGGTGGCGGGTTCGGCCTCGATCTCGACGATATTGGGCCCGGCATTGTCGATCTCGACCGGGATGGTGACCGTCTCGCCGATACGCACGGTTTGTTGCGTCGGTGGCTGGCCCTGATGGGTGATCTTCAGATTTACCGAGGTGGCGTTGCTGGGCGTCGTCTCGCTGACCTTGACCTCGATGGGTTGCGCGCTGCCGACGATGCCGAAGCGCGGCGCGCTCAGAACTTGGAGTCTGCGGTCGTACTCGCCCGGCTTGCCGGTGAGAAGCGCGTGGACCGGCGCATCGAAGCCCAGTGCCGCGGCAGAGCCGGGAACGTCATGCACCTCACCTTCGGTGATCATGATCACTCCGGCGAGACGATCGGGCGGCACGTCGGCGAGCGCCTGCGCCAGATCGGTGAACAGCATGGTGCCGTCGCGCTCGCCGTCGCTCGAGGTCGAAGTCGACCGCACGTAGCGCGCATCGAGATTGGGAATTGCCTTGAGATGATCTTCGAGCTCTTTGCGGACCTTCTCGGTCCGCTCGGTGCGGCCGGCGGTGATCTGGCTCTGGCTCTCGTCGACCACGACGGCGACGACGTCATTCAGCGGCTCGCGGTCTTCCTGTTTGAGATGCGGATTGGCGATCGCGAGAAGCAGCATGGCGAAGGCGAGAAGGCGCAGCACGGCGCCGCGGCGGGCGCGCCAGAACAGGAGCAATAGCAACACCGCGCCAACAGCGGCGATGACCCAGAGGACGGGCCAGGGCACGAAGGGGAAGAACTCGACGGACCAACTCATGGCTATTGTCCCAATCGCTCGAGGAGGGCAGGGACGTGAACCTGATCCGCCTTGTAGTTGCCCGTGAGCGCATACATCACGAGATTGACGCCGGTGCGGAACGCCATTTCACGCTGCACTTCGCCGCCGGGCACGACCGGATAGATCGGCCGGTTCGCTTCATCCAGCGCCCAGGCCGAGGCGAGATCGTTGGAGGTGATGATGATTGAGCTCACGCCGTCCGTGCGGCGCGAGCGCTCGCTGCGCTCCGCCTCGTCGGCAGGCTCGGCCTCGACCCAAAGCGAACCGTCGTCCCAACGGCCGGGGAACGACTGCATCAGGTAAAAAGACTTGGTCAGGACATGATTTTCGGGAACCGGCTCGAGAGGCGGTATGTCGAGCTGACCTATCAACCGGTTGAGCGCCTTGCTTTGAACGCCGCCATAAGCCGCTTTCTCCTGCTCGCGCGTGTCGAAAATGATCATGCCGCCCTGCTTCATATAGGCGTCGACCTTGGCGAGCGTGACGTCGGAGAGAGGTTCGGCATCCTCGCTCACCGGCCAGTAGAGGATGGGAAAGAAAGCGAGCTCGTCCTTGTCGATGTCGACGCCCATCGGCTCCTTGGGCTCGAGCGCGGTACGCGCGTGCAGAACCTTGCTCAGGCCCCAAAGGCCTTCATCGCTGGTGCGGTCGATATCGGCATCGCCGGTGAGCACGTAGGCAAGCCGCGTCGAGAGAGAGGCCTTGAGCGCGAAATCGTCGGCCGGGTCCGTCGACTGTGTCTGCCCTTCTGGAGCCTGTTCCGCGCTCTTCGGCTGCTGCTCTTGCGCGAGCAAAAGGTTTGGCGCCGCGGTTGCGACGGTCAGCGCAAGAAGGATAGCGGCGCCGGTTGCCGCGGCGCGGCGGCGGAACCGCAGGCCGGTGCTCAGCGCGAGCACGGCGAGGATGTCTATGGCGAACGCGACGAGCGCGGTAAGGTAAAGCCAAGGCTCCAGCGCCCTTGGCTTCCTCAATGTGTAGCCGCTCATTTCGCTCGCACCTTGAATGGCTTGAAGCGGCTCGAGCTTCGTCTTGGCCATGACTAGGTTGAAGGCGCGCGCCGAGCTCGAAGGCCCATAATATCCCGGCGGGTGCTCAGGGCTAGGGACCGCGGTAGCGAGCTTGTCCCGTGAAATTGGCGCGGCCCGGAGCGGCGGCGTGGTGAGCTGGCCGAAACCGTCAAGCGTCTGGATCGGGGGAAGCGCGCCGCTCGACGTCGCCGGCCTGCTCGGGGCCTCGACCGCCGCAGCCTGGCCTTTCGCCTCGAGCCCCACCTGACTCGGTCCGAGGTTGATGACACGGCGAAGCATCTGCACGAACAATCCGGAGAGCGGAAGATTGGACCAGTCCGAGTTGGCGGTGACGTGGAACAACACGATCCAGCCGTCGCCCCGCTTGGCCGCGGTCACGAGCGGCGTGCCGTCGGCCAGCGTGGCCCACACCTCGGCATTCACGGCGACGGTCGGATCGGCGAGGACCTGCCGGTTGACATTCACGTCTTGCGGCACGGCCAGCCCGCGGAACGGACTCTTCTCGTCAAAGGTGGCGAGCGACTGCGGCGTTCCCCAAGACAAGGAACCGCCGAGCGAGCGGCCGCCGCGGCGCAAGGCGACGGGCAACAATTCGTCGCCACCCTGCTCGAGCCGGGGCCCGGCAAAGCGGATGAGCACGCCGCCCGACTGGAGCCAGGCTTCGAGTTCCTCCTGTGTCCCGGCAACGAGCTTGCCGATGTCGGCGAGAACGATGGACGAGACCCTTTGCCGGTCGATAAGCTCATGGACGGCGGTGGCGACGTTGCGCTCCTTCGGCGTGATGACGTCGGTATAGGGCGAAAGCGCGCGGTCGACATAATAGAGGGGCGAGAGCAGGGGCTGCGCTTCCTCGCGCGATTCGCCAGATATGATCCCGACCCTGTGCCATTGAGAGCCGGCATCGAGGAGGTGCACCGCACCGGCAGACCGCTCACCGGCGATCTCGATGCGCGCCACTTGATTGCGGATCTCGAGCGGAAGCGCGAACGCGGCTTCCGTCTCGCGCGCGCCATCGGAAATGGAGAAGGCGGTTTCACCGAGCGGTTCGCCGCGGCCGGTGAGCGCCTTGACGACGCCCGAGCGGGGGCCGGGCGTGCCGCTCAGAATGCGAGCCGCGAGAACGCCGCCTTCACCCGAGGCTTGGCCAAGCGCGAGTGCTGCGCCGTCCTTCTCTGGGCGCAGCACGGTCAGGCTGCCCGTGGCGCCCGCGAGTTTGGCAAGCGACTCGGCGAAGGCCGAGCCCTCGCCATAGTCGAGACCGTCGGACAGCCAGAAGACGCTGTAATCCGTCTTCTCAAGCTCGCTCGAAAGCGTCTTGGCAAGCGCTGCCCGATCAGGCGCGAAGGGCTCGGGCCCCATTCCGCCGATCCGCTCGCGCGCTTCGTCGGCGCCGAGCGGCTCGCTCACCGGATGACCGTGGGCCGTGGGCGCGAGCACCACAGTCCGGCCGTCGCGGCTCGCGCGGTCGATCGCAGCCTCGATCGCTTCGCGCCGCTCTGCCCAATGGGAGGCCGAAGCCCAGCCATTGTCGATGACGAGAAGAAGAGGGCCTTCGCCTGAGAAAGTGTGGAGGTCGGGGTTGAGGACGGGCCGGGCCAGGGCCAGGATGATAAGCGCCGCCAGCAACATGCGCAGCGCCGTGAGCCACCAGGGACTATGCGCCGGGGTCTCTTCCGTCGATTTCAGGTCCTTGAGAAGCCGAGTAGGCGGAAAGACCACGAGTTGAGGGCTCGGCGGCGTGAAGCGTAGCAACCACCAAATGGCAGGCAGCACCGCGAGCGCCGCCAAAATCCATGGCTGCAAAAAGCCTATGGCGCCGATGGTCATCATGCGGGTTCAGCCGAAGAGGTGCCGACGGTCACGGCCGGGCGCGCACGGTAGCGGTAATCGCGATCGAGACCGGCGAGGTGACTATGGACGGCGAGGACGACCTCCTCCGCGGGTCGGTCGGTATGATGGACGACGAACGACCAGCCGAGGCGACGCGCTGCCGCGGCCAGATCGACACGGTGCTGCGTCATTCTTTGCTGATAGCGCTCCCGTAATGTTTCGGCGCGGCCCGCGATCATCCTGTCGCTGCCCTCGCTCGCGGCGAACTCCGTGCGGCCGGTGTAGGGTAGAGTCTCCTCGGCCGGGTCGAGCACCTGAACCAGATGTCCGCGCACGCCTTGCGAGGCGATCTGCCGGAAGCGGGCGACGCTCTCGGGAACAGGCTCGAGAAAGTCACTGAAGAGCAGACATTCGGAAAAGCGGCTCAGTCGGGCTGCCGGCGGCAAGCTCGCCTCGGCAGTCTCTTGGAGCAGAACCTCAGCGACCCGGCGGCCGGCGCCGCGACCGACATAGGGAAGGCCGCCCAGTACGCCCACGCGCTCACCGGCGCGCGTGAGCAGCTCGGTCAGCGCCAGAGCCAACACCACGGCTCTGCTTTCCTTCGACGTCTTCGACAGCGAGGAGCGGAACCGCATCGACTTCGACACATCGACCCACAGCCAGGCGGTGTGAGCAGCTTCCCACTCACGCTCGCGCACGAAAAGATGGTCGGAACTCGCCGAGCGGCGCCAGTCTATGCCGGAAACGGAATCGTTCTGGTCGTAATGTCGAAACTGCCAAAACGTTTCGCCAGGCCCGGCGCGTCTTCGCCCGTGGGTACCATGGGTCACGGTGTGGGCAACGCGTTGCGCCTCGATGAGCAGCGCAGGTATGCGCGCGGCGAGGCCATGGGCCTCGGCTTCCTCGGCCACAAAAGGCTGGAGCTGTCTCTCCCGCGCGGTCGCCAAGCCTGGATTACCTCAAGGGCTCGATGAGCCTTGCCATCATGTCGCTCATCTCGACGCCTTCGGCGCGAGCCGCGAAGGTGAGTGCCATGCGGTGCTTGAGCACAGGCTCTGCAAGATCGATGACGTCGTCCACCGAGGGCGCCAGCCTTCCGTCCATCAGCGCCTTGGCGCGAATGGCAAGCATCACGGCTTGGCTCGCCCGAGGGCCTGGGCCCCAGGCGATCATGTCCTCCAGCTCCCGGTCGATGCCGGTGTCCGGCCGCGCGGAACGGACGAGCTGCAAAATTGCATCGACCACTTGGTCGCCGACGGGAAGCTGACGCACCAGCAATTGCGCCATCATGAGCTCCTCCGCGGAGAGAATGGTCTTCAGATGCCGCTCTTCGGTGCCCGTGGTGGCGAACAGCATCCGCCGTTCGGCCTCGGCGTCGGGATAGGACACGTCGATCTGCAATAAGAACCGGTCGAGCTGCGCTTCGGGCAGTGGGTAGGTGCCCTCCTGCTCCAGAGGGTTCTGAGTCGCGAGAACGTGGAAGGGCCTGGGCACGTCATGGCGCACACCGGCGACGGTGACGTGGTTCTCCTGCATTGCCTGAAGCAAAGCCGACTGCGTCTTTGGGCTCGCGCGGTTGATCTCGTCGGCCATCAGGAGCTGGGTGAAGATGGGGCCCTTGACGAAGCGGAAGCTGCGCCGGCCTCCCATATCCTCTTCAAGCACCTCCGAGCCCACGATGTCGGACGGCATCAGGTCGGGCGTGAACTGGATGCGCTTGTTCTCGAGCCCAAGAACGGCTCCCAAGGTCTCCACCAAGCTCGTCTTGGCGAGACCGGGCACGCCGATAAGCAGCGCGTGGCCGCCGGACAGGAGGGTGATCAAGGCTAGGTCGATGACGCGGTCCTGGCCGAAGATGACTGAGCCGGTGGCCTCGCGCACGTTCTGGATCTTGGCGCCAATCTCATCGAGACGATCGACGATCTCGGCCTCATTTTGGGCAAGTGTGGTCATGTCTTCCGTTTCACTCGATCCTGGTGGTGAGAACTATAGGGCCAAAGGCTTAGAACGACGGAACACTTTGAGAGCCAATTCGGTCACAATAGCGTTGGGTTCGGCAGCCTGCGCCAATCGCGCTGGAGAGCAGGAAGGCTCGGAAGCAATCTATATAGAGATGCCAAACCAAGACAAAAGAGATCGAGTCGTAGCATCTGCCATGGTTGGCGGCAAACCGAGCAGGCCATCATTGCCAAACCTTAATGTTTGCGGGGATATCGGGCTGAAAATCGCTCGTGACGGCACTTGGTTTTACCAGGGCGCCCCGATCCGCAGAAGGCCGCTGGTCAAGCTGTTCTCCTCGGTCCTTCGCCGTGACGCCGATGGTGGCTTTTACCTGGTCACACCGGTCGAGAAAGTACCCATCGAAGTAGAGGCCGAGCCTTTCGTGGCGGTCGCGATGGAGCGGCGGGGGAGCGGCGAGGCCCAACGTCTGACCTTCCGCACCAATGTGGACGACATGGTCGAGGCCGACAACGAACATCCGCTCGGCTTTCGGCCGGCGGCCGACGGCTCTGCGCCATATTCCGCGCCATATATTGTCGTGCGCCACGGCTTACGCGCCCGGCTGAGCCGGCCGGTCTACTATGAGCTGGCCGACCTCGCGATCGAGTTCGGGCCGGCGCGAAGACCGGGCGTGTGGAGCGGCGGCACGTTCTTTCCATTCCCCGCGCCGGCGGATTGAACTCCTCGCCTTGTCAGTCGGCGGCAGCTAAGGTGCGGCCAAGTTTTTCCTAGGGAGGTCGCCTGAGCCGATGCTGCGAATTGCCTTCATCGACATTCTGCTCTTCGCGCTGCCTTTCTTCGTCTACGGTATCTACATGATCTCGGTGAAGGGCGTGGCGCCGGGCAATATATGGCAAACCGCGCCAATCTTCTGGCTGCTCGCGGCGGGGTGCGGGCTCTTGCTGGTCGCCATGGCGACGCTGATCCAATTCTCTGGCGGCAATCGCAGCGGCATCTACCATCCGCCGATCGTCGAGGATGGCGTGATCAAGCCCGGCGAGATCGACTGACGGCAGGTCGGATGCCCGAGCACGACTCCTTACGCAGCGGCGCGCCTCCCTCGCTCAAAGATGCCGCATGGCTGCGCCGGCCCGAGGTGGAGCAGGCCTTCGCGGCGTTGAGCGGCGGCGGCGTCGAGACTCGCGCCGTGGGTGGCGCGGTGCGCGACGCGCTTCTCGGTATCGAGGTGACCGAGGTTGATCTTGCTACCACGGCGACGCCGGAACAGGTCATGACGCTTGCGCGAAAGGCCGGCCTCAAGGCGGTGCCGACCGGGATTGAGCACGGCACCGTCACGGTGATAGCCGACACGGTGCCCTTCGAGGTGACGACGCTTCGGCGCGACGTGGAGACCTACGGCCGCCACGCCAAGGTCGCCTTCACGAAGGACTGGATCGAGGACGCGCAGCGCCGGGACTTCACTTTGAACGCGCTCTACGCGGATTGCGACGGCAGCCTGTTCGACCCGATCGGCGGCTATGCCGACCTCAAGGCGGGCCGCGTGCGGTTCATCGGGAGCGCCGAGGACCGGATCAAGGAGGACTATCTTCGGATCCTCCGGTTCTTCCGCTTCAATGCCTATTATGGCAGCGGTCCGGTCGACGGCGAGGGGCTGCGCGCGGCGGTCAGGCTGCGCTGCGGCCTCGGGCAACTCTCCGGCGAAAGGGTGGGAGCCGAGATGCGCCGCCTGCTCGTGGCGCCCCGGGCGATGCGGGCCGTGCAATCGCTGTACGATTATGGCCTGATCACGGAATTGTTGGGCGGGGTGCCGCGGCTCGACCCCTTTGCGAAGCTCATCGCGATTGAAGCCGCCCTCGGGTTTGCGGCATACGCCATGACCAGACTCGCTGCGCTCGCCGTGTTCGTGGAAGAGGACGTGCCTCGTCTCGCCGCGCGGTTCAAGCTCTCCAACAGCGAGCAGTCCGTCCTCGCCCTCGGGGCGAGGGGCACGGGGGACGCTCTTTTGCCGGAGGAAAACGCGGCCAAGCGCCTGCTTTATGCGATCGCTCCCGGACGCTTCGGTATCAAAGTGCTCCTGACCTGGGCGCAGAGCGGCGCGGGCCCGGATCGGGAGGACTGGCGAGACGCCTACGATCTGCCCAAGCGCTGGGAGGTACCCAAGTTTCCGGTGCGGGGATCGGACCTCGCCGAGACGGGAAAGCTACGGGGGCCGGCACTTGGCGAGGTCCTGAGGGCGCTCGAAGCCGCGTGGATCGAAAGCGGCTTCGCCTTGACTCGCGAGGCGCTGCTCGCGCGGGCGGCGACGCTTACCTGAACACAAGCCAAGCGATGCCGATCAACGTCGCGGCGAAGGCCAGCGCTACGGGGATCAACGTGACCTCGATCAGAACGTCGCGCCCGCGCATGGTGCCGCTGCCGGTACCGACCTCGCTTCCGAGAAAGTCGCGGAAACTCGTCTCGCGGACGGCCCACCGTGGATCCTTGAGCGTGTAAGACGCCGTGAATAAAAAGAGCAGGAAGAAGAAGCCGAAAAACAGGATCACGATAGCGAGGAGAAAATCGATCTCTCCGCCCCAGGCGAAGCTCAACCAGGTTACGAAGAGAAACCAAGCCGAGGCGCCGATCACGATCTTGGGGACGATCGAGTGGACGCCGGTCTCACTCACCTTCATGCGTTTGGCGCTGCTCACTTCGGGGGCGCCTGTTGGGATCACGCGTTCATGATGCGCTTCCAGGATATCCGCTTCGCGGTCTGACATCAGTGCCTCCAGACCGGCGCGCCACCCGCTAGCTCCAGGTTTCCAATCGATGTCGCGGAGTAAGGTTCCCAGGGGATGGGAAATCGCCGCAGGCCGAGCTCGATTGGGCTAGTCCAACCGTTCGATCAGCGCCATTGCTGCAGCAGGGGCGCGGACCTTTCCCCCGTGAATGAAGTACAGGAACACGTCGCGCGGCTTGGCGTCGTCTCGGTGCGCCGCGTCGGCCAGCGGCAGATCGTCAAGGGTGCGACCTTCTGCCCAAAGGCGCGCGCGGCCAGCCCACTGGTCGAGCGCCTTAGGCGGGTAAGCGGTTTCGATCCTATCGCTGCCTTTCTGGAGCCGCGCATAGACGATCTCGCCGGTGAGGTCGGCGATCGGCGGATAGGATTCGCTTTCGGAGAAGACCAGCGACACGCCGTGATCGCGCAGCAGACGAACGAAGTCGGCGTTGCGGAAGCTGTCGTGGCGGACTTCCAGGGTATGGTGGAGCCTTCGGCCGTCGAGAGTCTCGGGCAACAATTTCAGGAACTTGCCGAAGTCGACCTCGTCGAACCGCTTGAACTGCGCGAACTGCCAGAGCACCGGTCCAAGCTTGTCGCCGAGCTCTGCGAGACCCGAGCCAAAAAACCGGGCGATGAAGCTGCCGGTCTCGGCGAGGACCTTCTGGTTTGTGACGAGGCGCGGGCCCTTCACCGAGAAGACGAAGCCGTCGGGTGCCGTCTCGCCCCATTTGCGAAAGCTCTTCGGGCTTTGCAGGCGGTAGTGCGTGGCGTTGATCTCGATCGAGGTGACGTGGCTCGCGGCGTAGGCAAGCTCATCGGCCTGCTTAAGGCCCTTCGGGTAGAACACGCCGCGCCACGGCGCGTAGGTCCAGCCGCCGATGCCGACGCGGATGCGGCCTGATGCGCTCTCTTGCTTTCGCGCCATGATATTACTCCTTGTCATGCCGGCGAAGGCGGGCATCCAGTAACCTCAAACTAGGTAAGAAGGTACTGGGATTGCCCGGTCAAGCCGGGCAATGACAAGTTGAAGACGGGAAGCCAAGAAACAAAAGAGCCGCGCCCGAAGGCGCGGCTCGATTAACGCGATTCGTTACAGACTCTTACGCAACAGGACTCAACTAGAAGTCCATGCCGCCCATGCCGCCGCCGCCGGGCATCGCAGGCGCGGGCTGCTTCTTCGGCAACTCCGCCACCATGGCC
>JBOHJE010000199.1:0-30295 GCA_050728375.1 Methyloceanibacter sp. | reverse complement strand
TGACGCTCGCCTCGAGGGCGGCCTTGGCCACGCCCATGACGTTGTAGCAAGGCACGACGCGGGTCGAGCCGCCATAGGTCAGGGTCAGGAGCGATCCGCCGTGAGGCATTAGGTCCGCGGCCAGCTTGCATACCTCCGTGAACGAGAAGCACGAGATCACCATAGTGTGCTTGAAGTTCTTCCTGGTCGTGTTGCTGTAGCGGCCCTTCAGCTCATTGCGGTCGGAGAACGCGAGGGCGTGCACGACGAAATCGAGCGAGCCCCACCGCTTGCGGATCACCTCGAACACGCGCTCCACGCTGGCCAAATCCTCGACATCGGCTTCCTCGATGATCTTGGCGCCGATGGATTGGGCGAGCGGCACGGCGCGGCGGCCGAAGGCCCCGGCCTGATAGCTGAAGGCAAGCTCGGCGCCCTGGCCGTGGAGCACACGGGCGATGCCCCAGGCGATCGAGCGGTCGTTGGCGACGCCCATCACCAATCCACGTTTCCCCGCCATCAGCGGGCCCGGCTCAGCGATATCTCTTGTTGTTGTCATGGCGAATACTCTGCTGTGGGTTGATGCCCGTTCGTCTTCGTCTCACCCATCCAAACGACGAAACACGAGTGTGGCGTTGGTTCCGCCAAAACCGAAGCTGTTCGACATCACTGCGTTAATGGGGACATTGTCCTCGCGCCTCCGCACGATGGGCATGTCGGCCGCTCCAGTATCGAGCGTCTCTATATTGGCGGATTCGCAGATGAAGCCATTGTTCATCATCAGAAGCGAATAGATTGCTTCGTGCACACCGGCGGCGCCGAGCGAATGGCCGGTCAGCGACTTCGTCGCGCTGATCGGGGGACATTTGTCGCCGAACACCTCTCGGATCGCCTCGATCTCGCGCAGATCGCCGAGCGGCGTGGAGGTGGCGTGCGGATTGATATAGTCAATCTCGCCGTCGACACTCTGCATGGCCATGCGCATGCAGCGCACCGCGCCCTCGCCCGACGGCAGCACCATGTCGAACCCGTCTGAGGTTGCGCCATAACCGACGAGCTCACCGTAGATCCGGGCGCCGCGCGCCTTGGCGTGATCGAGCTCCTCCAATACGATCACGCCCGCGCCGCCGGCAATGACAAAGCCGTCGCGCGCGGTGTCATAGGCACGGCTCGACTGCTCGGGGCGGTCGTTGAAATTGGACGACATTGCGTTCATGGCATCGAACAGGACAGACAAAGTCCAATCGAGCTCCTCGCCGCCGCCGGCAAACACGATGTCCTGCTTGCCGAGCTGGATGAGTTCGCCGCCGTTGCCGATGCAATGGGCCGAGGTCGAGCAGGCCGAGGAGATCGAATAGCTCACGCCCTTGATGTGATAGGGCGTCGCCAGGGTGGCCGAATTCGTGGAGCACATAGACTTCGGCACCTCGAAGGGCCCGACCTTCTTCGGACCCTTCTCGCGCGTCGTGTCGGCGGCCTGGACGATAGCGCGGGTCGAGGGTCCGCCCGAGCCCATGATGAGGCCGGTGCGCTCGTTCGAGACGTCGCTCTCCTCGAGCCCCGCATCGCGGATCGCCTGCTCCATGGAAATGTAGTTCCAGGCGGCGCCCGCGCCCATGAAGCGGCGAACCTTGCGGTCGATCATGGTCTCCCAGTCGATCTTGGGCGAGCCATGCACCTGGCAGCGGAAGCCGAGCTTGGTGTAAGTGTCGGCCTTGACGATGCCGGACTTCGCTTCGCGCAACGACGCGAGCACTTCTTGAGCGCTGTTGCCGATGGAGGAAACAATCCCCATGCCGGTCACGACCACGCGTCTCATCGGTTCAATGTCCTGGAATCCATACCGCAAGAATTCTTGGAGCTCAGGTGCCGGCAGTGACGGCTTCGTCGCCCGCCTGAAAGAGGCCGACCCTCAGATCCTTGGCCGTGTAGATCGTTTCACCGTCGGCCCTGAGCCAGCCGTCGCCGGTGCCGAGGGTGAACTTACGCCGGATCACCCGCTTGAGCTCGACGATATATTCGAGTTTGCGCATGGTCGGAAGCACCATCCCCGAGAACTTCACCTCGCCTACGCTCAAGGCGCGGCCCTTCCCCGGCGCGCCGAGCCAGCCGAGGAAAAAGCCCAGAAGCTGCCACAGCGCATCGAGACCGAGGCAGCCCGGCATCACCGGATCGTCTTTGAAATGGCAGGGGAAGAACCAGAGATCGGGCTTCACATCGAGCTCGGCCACGATGCGGCCTTGTCCATGCTCGCCCCCCTCCTCCCGGACTTCGGAGATGCGGTCGAACATCAGCATCGGAGGCAAGGGGAGCTGCGCGTTGCCCGGGCCGAACAACTCGCCTCGCGCGCAAGCTAGCAGGTCCTCGTAATCGAACTGGGACCGCCGCTGGGCCATCGGTTTTTGCACTCTGATACGTCCTTCCATAGTCTATAGGTGGTTACCTAACACAGACGAGGGTTTACCAAAAGCCCGCGAGTTCCATGGGCTTAGCCCACGCACAAGGCATCGCCGGAGTCGCCCGCCACATGGGTTAAGTTGGCAAAACGTCAGCCAGTCTCCGGCGTTGCAGCTTTTCCGGCTTGATCCTATATTTCTATGACTCTAAAGCGCATAATAAGTCGAGATGCACAAGTCGCCCCACGGGACGCACAAAATGCCTGCTCAAAGCACCACGGCCGACGTCGCCAAGCTTCTGCGCGGCGCGGGATTGAGGCCAACGCGGCAGCGCGTTTCGCTCGCCCATCTGCTGTTTGCGGAAGGGGACCGTCACGTCACGGCCGAGGCACTGCATGAGGAGGCCTTGGCCCGCAAGGTGCCGGTGTCCCTGGCGACGGTCTACAACGCACTCCACCAGTTCACCGAGGCCGGCCTGTTGCGCGAGGTCGCGGTCGAGGGCGCCAAGACCTATTTCGACACCAACACGTCCAACCACTACCACTTCTTCTGCGAGCATTCCGGCAAGTTGCTGGATATCTCAACCGGCCCCATTCGCATCGAGGGCCTGCCCGATCCCCCCGCCGGCATGGCCATCTCACGGGTCGATGTGCTCGTGCGGCTGATCGACAAGCCCGGTCGCTAGCGCATTTTCCTCTTAGGTCCATCCTTGTCATTGCCCGGAATGACCGGCAATCCCAGTAACCACCGGCGTTCGTTGTCGCGCGATCCGTGGACCTACGCCGGCATGACAATGAACGGGCGTCGGTTACCCAGAGCTAGTTGATCTCCTCTCCGCGATAGACGCCCCAGAGCTTGTCCTGCTCGACATAGCCGGAATAGCTGTCGACCGACATCTCGCACCATTCCCCGTCGCAGGATAGGATATTGCCGAGCACGCCCGCCTGAAGTTGGGCGACGGCGGTAGAGCCCGTCGATTTGCGCCCGTAGAGCGGCACGGCTTCCTTGCTCTTGCTCCAAGGCGCGACCAGCACGGTGCGCCGGCCGCTGAGCAGGCTGTGATAGACCCAGCCGTCGGCCCCCTCGCTGTCGCGCACATGCCGCCAATTCTCGGATTCGGCGATGATCTCCACGGGAAGACCGGCCCGGGAAAAAATCCAAACGATCGCCTGATCGGTGCTCGGGCCCCGGCGCACATTAACCTTATCGGACTTGAGACTTACGAAGCGCGGCACCCGAGTTCCGCCCTTGGTGCCATCGACCGCGGCCTGCTTCACACCGTCGTCGGCGGCGGCAGTTTGCGCGCCGCATGCCAGGAGCAGTCCCATGGCCAATCCGGCCAAGATCGAAATAAGCTGCACCGCTTCACCCCCGCCGTGACGCCCGATGATGCCTTTCGCGTGGGGTTTCCGAGCCCCGAATCGGTATTATCTCAATGACCGAGAAAAGTGAAAGGATCGTGGCTCCGCTGCGAATCCCGTCCATACGCCAATATGACGCTTTATCTCGCGAAGCTCATTCTGTTACAGAAAGCGCGCAAATAGGCGCTTCGTAACTATTTCCCGGGAGGTTCCTTCCCGCGGCCTTCTCGACTGGACGGGTCATGGCTTCTGAACGACCGCTCATTATTGTGACGCGCAAGCTTCCCGACGTGGTAGAGACGCGGCTGCGCGAACTGTTCGACGCGCGCCTCAATCTCGACGACCGGCCGTTTTCCCGGGAGGATCTGATCGAGGCAGTCAAGACGGCGAACGTGCTCGTGCCCACCGTCACCGACCGCATCGACCGCAGCGTGCTGAGCCAGGCCGGGCCCGATCTCAAGCTCATCGCCCAATTCGGCACAGGCGTCGACAATATCGACCTCGACACCGCGCGAAACCGATCGATCCTCGTCACCAACACGCCCGGCGTGCTGACCGAGGATACGGCCGACATGACCATGGCCCTGATCCTGGCCGTCCCGCGCCGGCTGACCGAGGGCGCGGACCTGCTGCGCAATACGAGCCAATGGCAGGGCTGGTCGCCGACCTGGATGCTCGGCCACCGCATCTTCGGCAAGAGGCTCGGCATCGTCGGCATGGGGCGCATCGGGCAGGCCGTCGCCCGTCGCGCCAAGGCGTTCGGCCTGCAGATCCACTACCACAACCGCAGGCGCGTGCAGCCCGACACCGAGAAGGCGCTCGAGGCGACCTATTGGGACAGCCTCGACCAGATGCTCGCGCGCATGGACATCATCTCGATCAACTGCCCACACACGCCGGCGACCTATCATCTGCTGTCCGCGCGCCGACTCGGGCTGATGAAATCCAGCGCCTATATCGTCAATACCGCGCGCGGCGAGGTGATCGACGAGAATGCGCTTGCCCGGCTGATCGAGAACAACGAGATCGCCGGCGCGGGCCTCGACGTGTTCGAGCACGAGCCCGCGGTGAACCCGAAGCTGCTGAAGAGCGAGAAGGTGGTGGTCCTGCCCCATATGGGCTCGGCCACGCTCGAAGGCCGCATCGACATGGGCGAGAAGGTCATCATCAACATCAAGACCTTCCTGGACGGCCACGCGCCGCCCGACCGCGTACACCCCGCGATGTTCTAGTTCTGTATTCACCAGGTCTCGTGCCGGGCTTGACCCGGCAATTCAATCCAATGCGCTTCACGCTGTGAGACGTAACGGCATGGATGCCCGGAACAAGTCCGGGCATGACGGATCAGGAAGCGGCTTCCGGCGTGCGCACATGCTCCGGGCGCACCCCCATACCGATCATGCGTGCCGGGATGCGGCGTAGCCACGGGAGGCGGTTCAACAGACCCACCACCAAAGGCGGTTTGGGCCGCCGCTTCAAGGTCAGCACATTGCTGATTACCCGGTTCTGGACGAACACCTGGACGGCTTGCGTCATCTCGGCTGGCCATTGCCGCCGCTTCTGTACCTCACGCAAATCCTCATCAGTTAACTGCTGGCGGTCGCGCAGAGGTACGAGCAGAATATTCGCGGCGGCGACAGAATCCTGAATCGCGAGGTTGATGCCAACACCGCCGACGGGCGACATGGCGTGCGCGGCGTCGCCGATGCAGAGCAGACCTGGCTTGTACCAGCGCTTCAGCCGGTCGACGCGGACGGTCAGCAGCTTTACGTCGTCCCAGGAGGCAATCTCGCGCGTCCGGTCGGAGAGAGCCGGATTTAACGCGGCAATGTCGTTGCGGAAAACTTCGAGGCCCTTGCGTCGCAGTTCGTTGAAGCCGCCCTTCGGAATCACATAGGCGCATTGCCAATAATCGCCCCGGTCGAGCATGACGAAGAACCGGCCCTGCTCGATGCGTCCCACGGTTTGCGTTCCATCCTCGGGCTTCTTGGAGAGACGGAGCCAGAGCACGTCCATCGGCGCGCCGAGATCTTCGACCTCGAGACCGGCGAGTTGTCGCACGACGGAGTGCCTCCCGTCGGCGCCAACGACGAGCTCGGCGCTGACGTCGAGTTCGCCCTGTGGCGTCGCCGCCTTCAGCCCGACGACCCTCTCGCCGTCCTTTAGAAGCTCATCGACCTCGGCCTGCAAGCGTAGATGAAAGCCCGGGTAACGCTTACCGCTGTCGGCGAGAAAGTTGAGGAAGTCCCATTGCGGCATGAAGGCGACGAACTTGCAACGGGTCGGCAGGTGGGAGAAATCCGCGAGCGTGACCCGCTCATCGCCGATCTGGGCGGCGAGCTCGCGCACCTTCTGATGCGGGCGTTCGAGGAACTCATCGAGCAGGCCGAGCTCGTGCATGATTTCGAGCGTCGAGGGATGAATCGTGTCACCGCGAAAGTCGCGCAGGAAGTCGGCGTGCTTTTCCAGAACGACGACATCGATGCCGGCGCGCGCTAGCAGAAACCCGAGCATCATGCCGGCCGGACCGCCTCCGGCGATGGCGCAGCGCGTAGTGATCGTCTCTGTTGCCATGCCAGCCCCTGTAACGGAATTTGGTTAACGCGCGCCTTGCCGGGGTTGGTTCCCCGGTGCTTACCCGTTCGCGCCTGCCATTTGCCCGCGATGGTGCGACAGATCCACAAATCGGGGATTCCGCCCGTTAAGTGGGTTTTCTGGGTCCCACCGATAGGAAACTGTCGAGAACCGCGCCTGGAGGGCGTCGTAAAGCAAGAGCCTCCCGACCAGCCCCTCGCCGATTCCCAGCAGCTGCTTCACCACCTCGACGGCTGCGAGCGAGCCGATGACGCCCGTGACAGCGCCGAGAATGCCGGCCTGCGAGCAGGGCGGCACGGTGCCTTCTGGAGGCGGCGCGGGGAAGAGGCAACGATAGGATGGCCGCGGGTTGCCGCCCTCGTCCGTTTCGAAAGCTCGGAAGGTGGTGAGATGCCCGTCTAAGGGCCCCACCGCCGCGAACATGAGCGGCACCTTGGCGAAGTAGCAGGCGTCGTTGACCAGATAGCGCGTAGCGAAATTGTCGGAGCCGTCCGCGACGATGTTGAAGCCGCGGATGCTCTCCGTGGCGTTCTCAGGCACGAGCCGCGTGGTGTACAGGCGCGTGTCCACATTCGGGTTGAGACGTTCGATCGCCAGGGTGGCGCTTTTGGTCTTCGGTTTGCCGACGCTCTCGGTGTCGTGGACGATCTGGCGCTGGAGATTGTTCAGGCTCACCCGATCGTCGTCGATGATGCCGATCGTGCCGATGCCGGCAGCGGCAAGATAGAGGATGAGAGGCGAGCCGAGCCCGCCGGCGCCCACGACGAGAACTCGCGCGGCCTTCAAGCGCTGCTGGCCCTCGCCGCCGATCTCCTTCAGCACTAGCTGGCGCCGGTAACGCTCGATCTCGTCAGGCGTGAGCATGATGCCTTCAATGTATGCCCTTAGCTCGGTGTCGTCATTGCCGGGCTTGACCCGACAATTCATTCCACTCGCTCTTCACCTCGCCGAGCGACAACGGCATGGATGCCCGGATCAAGCTCGCGCATGACGACTCCTGAGTCACCCGGTGGAGCCGAAGCCGCCCTCGCCGCGACGCGTGGCGTCGAGCGCCTCCACGGCCGCGACCTCAACGTGGGCGACAGGGACCACCACGACCTGCGCGATGCGCTCGCCCCGGCGTAGTTCGAAGGGCGCATCCCCCAGATTGACCAGGAGCACCATGACCTCGCCACGGTAGTCGGAATCAATGGTGCCGGGGCTGTTCAGCACCGTGACGCCATGCTTGAGCGCGAGACCAGAACGTGGCCGCACTTGCGCCTCGTAGCCTCGAGGCAGCTCGAGCACGAGGCCCGTCGGCACGAGCGCGCGGGCGCCTGGCGCAAGGCTCAGCGGCTGGTCGTCAGCCACGGCAGCCATGAGGTCGAGGCCGGCGGCATGCTCCGTCTGATAGGCCGGAAGTTTCATGCCCTCGCCATGCGGGAGGCGCAGGACGCGGACCGTGAGGGTCATTCGACGGCTGAACGGATTGCGGGCAGCGCCTCGGCGGCGCGGGCGAGGAGCCGCGCGGCCATTTCGTCCTTGCTCATCGAAGGCCAGTCCTCGGTGCCCGCGCCTGTGACCAAATGCACGCGCGTCCGGTCGCCCCCCATGATGCCGGTACCGGCTGAGACGTCATTGGCGACGATCCAATCGGCGCCTTTGGCGCGGCGTTTGGCGACGGCGTTGTCGACGATGTTCTCGGTCTCCGCGGCGAAACCGATGACGAGGCCGGGCCGCTGCGGCGACGGCTTGGCGATCGTGGCGAGGATGTCCGGGTTCTGCGCGAGTGGGAGCGAGGCATCGCCGCTCCCTTGCTTCTTGAGCTTCTGCGCCGCTTCCTGCGCGGCGCGCCAGTCGGCAACGGCGGCAGCGCAAATGGCGATGTCCGCCGGAAGCGCATCGAGCACGGCATCGAGCATCTCGCGGGCCGTCTCGACCTTGATCCTCCTCGCTCCATCTGGATCGGCAAGCGTCACGGGGCCGCTCACCAGCGTCACGCGGGCGCCGAGCGCGGCGGCGGCGCGGGCCAGCGCATAGCCCTGTTTTCCGGACGAGCGGTTTGCGAGGTAGCGCACCGGATCGACCGGCTCATGGGTGGGACCCGCGGTGATCAGCACGTGACGGCCGCTCAGCGGACCCATCGCTTTCACCGCGAGCAGCCGGTCGATGGTCTCTACTATTGCGAGAGGCTCGGCCATGCGGCCAGGGCCATACTCGCCACAAGCCATCTCGCCCTCCGCCGGGCCGATAAAGGCGATGCCGTCGGCGCGGAGCATGGCGATGTTTCGCCGCGTCGCCGGGTGCTGCCACATGCGCACATTCATGGCGGGCGCGACCAGCACGCGCTTGTCGGTGGCGAGCAGAACAGTGGAGGCGAGGTCGTCGGCCAACCCGTTCGCCATCTTGGCCAGGAGGTCGGCGGTCGCCGGCGCCACCACCACCAGGTCCGCTTCGCGCGAGAGGCGGACATGGCCGATCTCAGCCTCGTCCTTGAGGTCGAACAGCTGCGTGAAGGTCTGCTCTTCGGAAAGCACGGAAAATGAAAGGGGAGTCACGAACTCACCGCCGCCTTTGGTGAGGATCACGCGCACGGAGCCGTCCCGCTCCTTCAAGCGGCGCACGAGGTCGAGGCTCTTATAGGCGGCGATGCCGCCGCCCACGATCAAGAGGATGCGTTTGCCTTGCACGTCGATTGCCTTTCGCGCCATTCCCGCGAAAGCGGGAATCCAGTAACCCCGACTTGCCGATTATGCAAATGCCGTGGTTACTGAATTGCCCGGTCAAGCCGGGCAATGACAAGGAATAAGGTTAGCGGTCAACCCAAAACAGCAGTGCAAGCGCGATGGCGACCAGGGCGATGGCGCCCACCCAGATGCCGAAACGGCCGGTGCGCTCCCGCTGCGCCTGCGCCTCGGAGAGGCGCTCGACCGAATAGTCGTCCAGACGCAAGCCCTCCTCGGCCATGGCGCCGAAGGCATCCACCGTGCGCTCGGCCTGCATCAACAGCTTCGGCAGGTCGCCGACGAAGCGGCCGACGGAGACGGCGCTCTCCGCCGCCTGCTCGATGCGCGCGCCGGTGCCGAACCGACTCTCCAGCCATTCCCCGACCACCGGCTCGGCAACGACCCAGATATTGAGATCCGGATCGAGACTGCGGCCGACGCCCTCGACCACGACCATCGTCTTCTGGAGCAGCAGGAGCTCGGGCCGCGTCTGCATGTCGAACACTTCGGTGTATTGGAAAAGCTGACCGAGCAATTGGGCCATCGAGATCTGGCTCGCCGGGCGGTCCATGATCGGCTCGCCGATGGCGCGGAGCGCTTGCGCGAACTGCGCGACGGAGTGACGGCGCGGCACGTAGCCCGCCTCGAAATGCACCTCGGCGACGCGTGCATAGTTCCGCGTGATGAAACCGTGGAGGATCTCGGCCAGGAAGCGCCGCTCCTTCAGGCCGAGCCGGCCCATGATGCCGAAATCGACGGCGACGATGCGGCCCTCCCCGTCGATGAAAAGGTTTCCCGGATGCATGTCGGCGTGGAAGAAGCCGTCGCGCATGGCGTGCCTGAGAAAGGACTGCACCAGAAGCGAGCCGAGCGCCTTCAGATCGTGGCCGGCGGCGCGCAGCCTCGCATGGTCGGCGATCGGAATGCCGTCGATCCATTCGAGCGTGAGCACGCGCCGCGCGCTCCGCGTCCAGTCCACTTTGGGTACGCGGAAGCATTCGTCGTGCTTCGTGTTATCGGCCATTTCGGAGATGGCCGCCGCCTCCATGCGCAAATCCATCTCGATGGCAACGGATTTCGCCAGAGTGTCGACGACGGCGATGGGCCGTAACCGGCGCGAAGGCGCATGGAAGCGCTCCACCATGCGCGCGGCGAAGAAATAGCTGTCGAGGTCTTTCTGGAAGCGCTGCTCGATGCCCGGCCGCAGCACCTTAACGGCAACAGGCTTGGGCTTGCCGTCAGGTCCGTTTACCTCGCCCTTATGGACCTGCGCGATCGACGCGGCGGCCACGGCGGGACCGAACTTGACGAACAGCTTCCCGATCGGCGCGTCGAGCGAGTCCTCGACGACCTTCACGGCTTCGGCTTGCGAGAAGGGCGGAAGACGGTCCTGAAGGGTCGATAAATCGCGCGCCAGCTCCCGGCCGATGAGGTCGTCGCGGGTGGCGAGGAATTGTCCGAGCTTGATGTAGGAGGGCCCGAGCGAGGTGAGCGCCTCGGACAGCCGCGCCTCATTGGCCGAACCCGTGCCCTTCTTGCGCAGGGGTGCGGTGACCCGGCCGAACAGCGCGAGCGGCGCCGGCAGCGTGGCGTCGTTGGGGAAGACGCGCGCGCCGCTCCAGGCGATGGTTGCGCCCGCCCGCGCCAGCCGCGCCATATTGACGATGGCGTTCATGTCACGCGACGCCCCTGCCCTTTCGTCATTGCCGGGCTTGACCCGGCTGGCGCTTGTATACTGTGAGAGCGAACCGAATGAATGCCCGGATCAAGTCCCGGCATGACGAATTCTAATACTTGAGCCGTAGACATCAGAGCCGCCAAGCGGCGTGGATCGCCGCGATGCCGCCCGTGAGATTACGATATCGCGCCTGCTCGAAGCCCGCATCCTCGATCAGACCTATGAAGCTTTTCTGATCGGGAAAGCGGCGGATGCTTTCAACCAGATAGCGATAGGCCGCGCGGTCGCCAGCAACAAGAGCCCCGAGCGCCGGAATCGCGTTGAACGAGTAAGCGTCATAGAGCGTGTCGAGCAGAGGCATCTCGACGCTCGAAAATTCGAGGCAAACGAAGTGGCCGCCCGGCTTCAGGACACGGTACGCCTCGGCCAGGGCGGCGTCGATATGGGTGACGTTGCGGATGCCGAAGGCGATGGTGAAGGCATCAAAGCTGCGGTCCTCGAAGGGCAGTGCTTCGGCGTTGGCGCGAACGAAGCGTACCGGAAGCTTCGTTTCGGCGGCTCGCGCGCGCCCCACCTCGATCATCTCGGCGCTGATATCGCAAACGACAGCGCAGGCTCCTGCGCCGGCCTCCTCGAGGAAGCGGAAGGCAATGTCGCCGGTGCCTCCCGCGACATCGATCAAGGCGCAGGGCACGGCGCTTTTCGGGGGCGCGAGCACATTCACAAGCTCGCTTTTCCACAGGCGGTGCAGTCCGCCCGATATAAGGTCGTTCATGATGTCGTAGCGTCGTGCGACCTTTGCGAAAACGCTGTTGACGAGGTCCTGCTTGGCGTCTTCCGCCACGCGCGTGTAGCCGAAGCTCGTCATCGCTGCCTCGCGCATGCGGGTATTCTCGATGTCCTCCGGCATCGCGGGACAATAGCGCACGCCCCCGGATCAGGCTATTGTTGCAGTGCAACTTAAGCTTACCGCGCTGCGGTATGAAGGTTTGTGATGCCAGAGCTGCCGGAGGTCGAGACGGTGCGCCTCGGACTTGAACCCATTCTCGTGGGCAAGGTCTTCGCGCGCGTGGAGCAGCGGCGGCCCGACTTGCGCTTTCCGCTGCCGAAGGACTTCGTGAAGCGGCTCGAAGGGCGCAAGGTCGAGGCGCTCGACCGCCGGGCGAAATATCTCCTGGCGCGGCTCGACGACGGAGAGGTGCTGGTCATGCATCTCGGCATGACGGGCCGCTTCTCGATCGACCAGGCGAACGGCGCCGCAGCCGCGTTGGGACCACTCAAGCATGCGCCGAAGCAGACTCCCAAGCATGAGCACATCGTGTTCCATCTCGGCGACGGCACGGCGATCCGCTACAACGACGTGCGCCGCTTCGGTCTCATGGATCTCGTCGGCCAGCGCGACCTCGAGACTCATGCGCTGTTCAAGGGGCTCGGCGTTGAGCCTCTCAGCCGGGACTTCACGCCCGGCTGGCTCGCAACCCGGCTGCAAGGCAAGGCCACCCCGATCAAATCGGCGCTGATCGACCAGCGCCTCATCGCGGGCCTCGGCAACATCTACGCCTGCGAGGCTCTGTTCGACGCCCGGGTCTCTCCCCTGAAGCTTGCCGGCACGCTCGCCTCCAAGACCGGCAAGCCCATAAAAAAGACGCAAGCGCTCGTGGAAGGTGTGAAAACGGTGCTGGAGAACGCGATCGAGGCCGGCGGCTCGTCTTTGCGCGACTATCGGCGCGCCGACGGCAGGCTCGGCCGCTTCCAGCATCACTTCAATGTTTACGGCCACGCAGGCAAGCCGTGCCGACGAAAGGGCTGCGGCGGCACCGTCCGCCGCATCGCCCAGAGCGGCCGCTCAACCTTCTACTGTCCAACCTGTCAAAGATAAGGACTGATAAATTATGTATGTCGAAGAAATCGCGAGGGCCGAGGATGCTCCGGGGGCCAACCTTTATGACACGATTGTCGTCGCCAAGAAGGGCAAGGTCGGCCTCATCGCGCTCAACCGCCCGCATGCGCTAAACGCGCTGAACACTCTGCTGATCAGCGAGCTCAACCGTGCACTCAAGACATTCGATGTCGACCCTTCGGTCGGCTGCATCGTCATCACCGGCAACGAGAAAGCATTCGCCGCCGGCGTCGACATCAAGGAGATGCACACCAAGACCTTCGTCGAGGCCTATGGCAGCGACTTCCTGGCGCCGTTCGACAAGATCGGGACGATCCGCAAGCCGATTATCGCGGCGGTCGCAGGCTATGCGCTCGGCGGCGGCTGCGAGCTCGCCATGAGCTGCGACATCATCCTTGCCGCCGACAATGCAGTGTTCGGCCAGCCAGAGATCAATCTCGGCATCATGCCGGGCGCCGGCGGCACGCAACGGCTAACCCGCGCGGTCGGCAAGGCGAAGGCCATGGAGCTCTGTCTCACGGGACGGTATATGGACGCCGAGGAGGCCGAGCGCTCTAACCTCGTGAGCCGGGTGGTGCCTGCGGGCGAGCTTCTCAACGAAGCGATGAAGATCGCCGACAAGATCGCCGACTTGTCCCAACACGCGGTGATGATGATCAAGGAGGCAATCAATCGCGGCTTCGCCACGACGCTTGCCGAAGGCACCCGCTTCGAGCGCGGCCAGTTCTACTCCTTGTTCGCGACCGAAGATCAGAAGGAAGGCATGTCGGCCTTCATCGAGAAGCGCCAGCCGGTGTTCAAGAACCGCTAGGCCTTCGGCCCAAGGGAGCCTGCTTGATGAGACCCAGCACGCCGTCGCTGCGTAGGCCAACGCGATCCCGTTCCGCGCCTTACGACGACGATATCGAGTGTGTCCACGCGCAGGGCGCAGTTGACGCTACCTAGGGTGCTCGCTATAGAACATCCAAGTATCCCTCTATTTTTGGCGCTTCGCTCACGGAGGCGGGAAGGACGCTCCAAGGATCAAGTCATGGCCAATACCAAATCGGCGAAGAAAGCCGCTCGTCAAACCGTTCGCCGCACCGCCGTCAACAAGGGCCGACGGAGCCACATGCGGGGCTCCGTACGCAAGGTTGAGGAGGCCATCGCCTCCGGCATCAAGGAAGCCGCCCAGGCGGCCCTGAAAGAAGCCGAGCCGATCATGGTCCGGACCGCCCAGAAGAGCATCATTCACCGCAAGACGGCGTCGCGGAAGGTGTCCCGGCTCGCCAAGCGGGTGGGCGCCATGGGCAGCGCCTAAGCAAAAAAACCGTCCCTGTTGCGTAAACGCCACAGAGTTTGCGCACAACTGGCTTCGCTTCATGTCGATTCAACGAATATTTCAACTGCTTGACCTCGGCGAGGGCGCGCGGCCCTTTCGCGCGTTGCGATGGAATGGCGAACGCCAAAAAAAATCGTAGGCCAACGAGCGTCCCGCGACGGCCGCCGCAGGCTACCGGACCTGCCGCCTCTCGAAAGAATCAAGCTTGTGAGACAACGGCTTGCCAAGGACCGCTAACCGCGCCGTTTACTAGTTGTTCTCTGGAAATCTTGCCTAGGCGATGCCTTGATCGGCCCGTTCTCCGTGTGTATAGTCCAATTATCCGAACGGGGAATTCCCCTCCTTACAATCGAGTACCTTGCCCATGGCTATTGCCAGGACAGGTTTTCTTTGTCTCTTGTGGGGGGAGCGTGTAAATCTTGTGGAATGTTGATGCGTAACCTGTGGAAGGACGTGTCGTTATTTGCGAGTGGCTAATACTTTAGTGGCTCGCTTCAGATTTGCACTTACGACGTGCTCTCGTTTTTGCGGGGAGGAGGCTCGATTTTGGGAGCGCAATCCAACGAAGCCGCGGTCGATGCAGTAGACGTGGCGACGGTCTGGGACGGCCTCGCCTCTAAGCCTCGCTCGCAGCTCGTTGACGTGCGCACACGGGCTGAATGGACCTATGTTGGGATTCCCGACCTCGGTCCGCTTGGAAGGCGGCCTGTCCTTGTGGAGTGGCAGACCTTTCCAGATCAGTCTTTGGATCCACGTTTTGTCGAACGATTGGCGGGCGAGCTCAAGGCGCTCGGTGTTCAGCCGGACGACGACCTCTTCTTCATTTGCCGTTCGGGTAGCCGGAGTCTGGCTGCGGCCAGAGCGATGGCAGCGGCGGGGTACCGCGCGTGTCACAACGTCTCTGAGGGGTTCGAAGGACCGCTCGACGACCAAAGGCATCGCGGCTCCGTCATGGGATGGAAGGCGGCAGGTCTGCCCTGGCAACAAGGCTAGGAACCGGCCGTAGAGGAATAGGTGGTCCGCGTCGACCCTGTTGACTGCTCATGTTGAGGCGTGCGGTGCGTAACGGCGCGAACAATGAAAATGGGAAAGAGCAAGAACCGTGGCACAGCAAGAGCAGTGCGCCCCAAGCGACGCTTGGGCGAGGGTCAAGGGCCGTCTGCGCGGAGAATTGGGCGAGGACGTATTTGCCAGCTGGTTCCGGGGCGTGGAGCTCGAGAACGTGGACGAGGAAGTGGTCCATCTCACCGTGGCTACCCGCTTTCTCAGGAATTGGCTCCGTACGCACTACTACGAGTCCGTCCTGAGATTGGCGCGCGCCGAATGGCCCTCGGTCGGACGTCTCGAGTTTAAGGTCAGGCAGCCGCATTTCAGCATTGAGACGCTCAGAGAGCCGCAGCGCGAGCGGTGGGTCGCCCCGCCGGCGGCAGCGGCCGAGGCGCTGCCGTTGCCGATGCCGCTTCGCACCAATTATGGGGGCTTCGAGGGCTCGCCGCTCGATCCGCGTTTGAGTTTTTCGAGCTTCGTGGTGGGCACCACGAACCGGCTCGCCCATGCCGCGGCGATGGAGGTGGCGGGCGCCTTCTCGAACCCGCAATCCCTGTTCAACCCGCTGTTCCTGCAAGGCAATGTGGGCTTGGGAAAAACGCACCTGCTCCACGCGATCTCGTGGGACGTGAAGCAACGAAAGCCCGAGGCCGAGGTGCTCTATCTCACCGCCGAGCGCTTTATGTCAGGCTTCGTGCAGGCCCTGCGCGCCCGCGACGCTCTCGCTTTCAAGGAGAAGCTCCGCAAGATCGACATTCTGCTGATCGACGACATGGAGTTCCTGCAAGGACCGACCATCCAGCAGGAGTTCTGCCACACCCTCAACTCGCTGATCGATGGCGGCCGCCAGGTCGTGGTCGCGGCCGACCGAGCGCCGACGCAACTCGACAAGCTCGACATGCGGATGCGCTCGCGGTTAGGCGGCGGTCTCGTGGCCGAGATCGGCCCGATGGATTACGAGCTTCGCCACAAGATCCTGGAGAAGCGGGCCAAGGAGGCTTGCGCCGACACGCACGGGCTCGACATTTCCGACACGGTTCTCGCCTTCCTTGCCGAGCGCCTGACCGAAAGCGGGCGTGAGCTCGAGGGCGCAGTCCATCGCTTGCGCGCGAGCTATCAGCTCACGGACTCTCCGGTGAATATCGAGACGGCAGAGCTGATCGTGCGCGACCTCATGCGCGGCGCGGAGCCGCGACGGGTGCGGATCGACGACATCCTGAGGACTGTCTCGAAGCACTATGGCGTCAACCGTGGCGATCTGTTGTCCGGGCGGCGCAACCGCTCGATCGTGCGGCCCCGCCAGATCGGCATGTATCTGGCGAAGCTCCTCACGTCGCGCTCGCTGCCCGAGATCGGCCGGCGGTTCGGCAATCGCGACCACACCACGGTGCTGCATGCGATCCGCAAGATCGAGCAGCTCATGAACGACGACAATCAGCTTCGCGAGGAGATCGAGCTTCTGAAGCGCTTGCTGCGCGATTAGGGGGAAGCGGGAGGGACTTCGGGGGAGACCGGGGTCCCCTCCTGGCGCTCTTGCAAATTGGCCCCCGTTCGGGTCAAGTTCGGCCTAGAGTTCTTCGCGCTTCTCCACGCCTTCGCAAGCGTCCGATCCAAGCCAAACGGCTCGGCCGGGCCGAGCCTTATCGGCGGAAAAGCGCACATCATCGGGGTATCGGCCAGTATGCGGCTCACCATCGACAAGCCAAATCTTGCCAAGGCGCTCGCTCATGTCGCGAGCGTGGTCGAACGGCGCAACACCATACCGATCCTGTCCAATGTTCTACTCACGGCAGGCGACAATGCGCTCAGGCTAACCGCGACCGATCTCGACATGGAGCTGGTGGAGACCGTGCCCTGCCAGACCAAGGGCAGCGGCACCACGACCGTGCCGGCCCATATGTTCCACGACATCGTCCGCAAGCTTCTGGAGGGATCGGATATCGAGCTGGTGCGCGACGGCGACGGCGGCCGGCTTACCATTACCAGCGGACCCGCCCAGTTCTCGCTCCAGGCGCTGCCCGCTGACGACTTTCCTGCTCTCAGCGTCGAGGGTCTCGGTCACGCCTTCTCGCTGTCCGCCGGCGATCTCAAGCGGCTCATCGAGAAGACGCGCTTCGCCATCTCCACCGAGGAGACCCGCTATTATCTCAACGGCATCTATCTGCATGCGGCCGAGGCCGGCGGCAAGCCCACGCTCCGCGCCGTTGCGACCGACGGGCACAGACTGGCGCAAGTCGAGCTGCCGTTGCCGTCCGGGGCCAAGGGCATGCCCGGGGTGATCGTACCGCGCAAGACGGTGCTCGAGCTGTCGAAGCTGATCGAGGACGCCGACGGCGAGGTGCGCATCGAGATGTCGCCAGCGAAGATCCGCGTGTCGGCGGCGCGTGTCATCCTCACCTCGAAGCTCATCGACGGAACCTTTCCCGACTATGAGCGCGTCATCCCGCAATCGAACGACAAGCGCATGGAGGTGGACAACAGCGCCTTCGCCCAGGCCGTCGATCGCGTCTCGACGCTGTCGAGCGACAAGGGTCGCGCAGTGAAGCTCACGCTTGCCGACGGCAAGCTCACGCTGTCGGTCAACAATCCGGACTCGGGCAGCGCCACCGAGGAGCTCCCGGTCGATTACAGCTTCGATCCGCTTGAGATCGGCTTCAACGCCCGCTACCTGCTCGACATTTCGGGTCAGCTCGAGAGCGATACGGCCGAGTTCCAGCTTGCCGACCCGGGCTCCCCCACCATGGTGCGGGACGTGAAGGACGCCTCGGCCCTGTACGTCCTTATGCCGATGCGGGTATGAGGACGCGACGAAGCGAGGGCGACGAGCGTGAGACGTTGGCGGCCAGCGCAACCGGTGCCGCGCCGTCGCTCTTCGTCAAAGAACTGAAGCTCACCGACTTCCGGAATTACGCAAGCGCGAAGCTCAGCCTCGAAGCGGCGCCAGTGGTGCTCGTCGGGGACAACGGCTCGGGCAAGACCAATCTGCTCGAGGCGGTCTCGCTGCTCGCGGCGGGTCATGGCTTGCGCGGCCGCCCTTACGCCGAGCTTTGCCGCAAAGAAGGCGCGGGCTCTTTCGCTGTCGCCGCGCGGCTGATGTCGCGCCACGGCGAAGTCGATGTCGGGACGGGATTTGCGCTCGACCCCCGCTCGGAAGCGACGGGGCGCACCGTGCGGATCGCCGGCAAGGAGCAAAGCTCCCGCGCCTTGACCGAGTATGTGAACCTCGTCTTTCTCATTCCGGCGATGGACGGCCTGTTCACCGGCCCTGCCTCGGACAGGCGAAAGTTTCTCGACCGGCTGGTGCTGGCCGTCGATCCGAAGATGCGGAGCCCGCTCGCGCGTTACGACCGGGCGATGCGGCAGCGCAATCGGCTGTTCCAGATGCGCGAATATGCGCGCGCGCTCTTCGAAGGCCTCGAAGCGCAGATGGCCGAGGCCGGGGTCGCCATCGCCGCCTCCCGCCTGGACGCGGTCGAGCGGCTGGCGGCCTTGATCGAGCGGACGCGGCAGGCGCGCGGCGACGGCCCGTTCCCTCAAGCGACACTCGCCTTGGAGGGGACGATCGAGGCCGAACTTGCGAACCGTCCTGCGACCGAGGTGGAGGATGTATTCCGCCTCATTCTCGCGGAGGGACGGGAGCGGGACCGGGCGGCGTCGCGCGCCCTTGAAGGTCCTCATCTGAGCGACCTTATAGTTACTCATGGACCCAAGAATGCGCCTGCACCCCACTGCTCCTCGGGCGAGCAAAAGGCGCTTCTGATCGGCCTTATCCTCGCCAAAGCGGAGCTCATTAAGGAGCTCGACGGCGCCTGTCCGCTGGTCCTCCTGGACGAGGTCGCGGCGCATCTCGACGCGGCCCGGCGAGAGGCGCTTTTTGGCGAAATTCTGCGCCTCGGCACCCAGGCTTGGATGACCGGAACAGATCGAGAACTTTTCTCGCCGATCATGCAAGAAGCCCAAATACTGACCGTGAATCAGGGTAAGATCAGAACCTGATTCACGAGGCGGCAAAAACCCGCTTCCGGGCGACCTCAAACGAACACCAAACACGCTTTAGGATACCATGATACCAGCTGCAAGACGCAAGGCCGAAGCCGCCAAGTACGGCGCCGAATCCATCAAGGTGCTGAAGGGACTCGATGCCGTGCGCAAGCGGCCGGGCATGTATATCGGCGACACCGACGACGGCTCGGGCCTGCACCACATGGTGTACGAGGTGGTGGACAATGCCATCGACGAGGCGCTTGCCGGCTTCGCCGACGTTATCCAGGTCACGCTCAATCCCGAAGGCTCGGTGACCGTCGAGGACAATGGCCGCGGCATCCCCACCGAGATCCACAAGGGCGAAGGCGTGTCCGCCGCCGAAGTGATCATGACGCAGCTTCATGCCGGCGGAAAGTTCGACCAGAACTCCTACAAAGTGTCGGGCGGCCTGCACGGCGTCGGTGTGTCGGTGGTGAATGCGCTTTCGAGCGTGCTCGATCTCACGATCTGGCGCGACGGCAAGGAACACTTCATGCGCTTCACCGACGGCGTCCCCGAGGCGCCGCTCAAGGCGATCACCGACTCAGGCCGCAAGAGCGGCACGCGCATCACCTTCGTGCCGTCGTCCAAGACTTTCACCATGGTCGAGTTCGACTATGCGACGCTTGAGCATCGCCTGCGCGAGCTCGCGTTCCTGAATTCCGGCGTACGCATCGTGTTGTCCGATCATCGCGGCGTCGAGCCGAAGGTCGAGGAGATGCGCTATGAGGGCGGCCTGTGCGCGTTCGTACGTTATCTCGACCGCACCAAGCACCCGCTGATAAACGAGCCGGTCACGGTTGAGAAGCAACAGAACAACATTTCGGTCGAAGCATCGCTGTGGTGGAACGACAGCTACCACGAGAACGTGCTGTGCTTCACCAACAACATCCCGCAGCGCGACGGCGGCACGCATCTGGCCGGCTTCCGCGCGGCGCTCACGCGCACGGTCAACACCTATGCGGCGGTGTCCGGTATCGCCAAGAAGGAGAAGGTGGCGCTGACCGGCGACGACGCGCGCGAGGGCTTAACTTGCGTGCTGTCGGTCAAGGTGCCCGATGCAAAATTTTCGAGCCAAACCAAGGACAAGCTG
This sequence comes from Methyloceanibacter sp., assembly GCA_050728375.1. Lineage (GTDB taxonomy): Bacteria > Pseudomonadota > Alphaproteobacteria > Rhizobiales > Methyloligellaceae > Methyloceanibacter. The sequence continues at coordinate 10,197 of JBOHJE010000199.1, read as the reverse complement.
GTCTCGTCCGAGGTTCGCCCAGTGGTCGAGAGCGTCATGGCCGAGGCGCTGTCGCAGTGGTTCGAGGAGAACCCCGGCGAGGCCCGCAACATCGTGCAGAAGATCGTCGAGGCGGCGGCGGCGCGCGAAGCGGCGCGCAAGGCGCGCGAGCTTACCCGGCGCAAGGGTGCGCTCGACGTCGCCTCGCTGCCCGGCAAGCTCGCCGACTGCCAGGAGCGCGATCCCGCGAAGTCGGAGCTGTTCCTGGTGGAGGGCGACTCCGCCGGCGGCAGCGCCAAGCAAGCGCGCGACCGCGCCTTCCAGGCCGTGCTACCCTTACGTGGCAAGATCCTCAACGTGGAGCGCGCGCGGATCGACAAGATGCTGTCGAGCACCGAGATCGGCACGCTGATTACCGCGCTCGGCACCGGCATCGGCGATGAGTTCGATCTCGGGAAGCTCCGCTACCACAGGATCATCATCATGACGGACGCCGATGTCGACGGCTCGCACATCCGGACGCTGCTGCTCACCTTTTTCTATCGCCAGATGCTGTCGCTAATCGAGGCGGGCCACCTCTTCATCGCCCAGCCTCCCCTCTACAAGGTGAAGCGCGGTCAGTCGGAGCGCTACCTGAAGGACGAGAAGGGGCTCGAGGATTATCTCATCGGCGAAGGCCTCGACGACGCCATGCTGGTGACTGGCGATAACGTCGCGCGCGGCCGCCAGGACTTGCGCGACGTGGTCGAAACGGCCCGCAAGGTCGCCGGAATCCTGAAAGGCCTGCATAGCCGCTACCCGCGTTTCATCGTCGAGCAGGCGGCGATCGCTGGCGCGCTCAGCCCCAAGGTGCTGAAGGACACGAAGCAGGCGCAAGGCGCGGCGGCCTATATCGCTAAGCGGCTGGATGCGCTCTCCGAGGAAACCGAGCGCGGCTGGCATGGCGAGGCCCTGCCGGAGGGAGGCTTGCGCTTCTGGCGCGAGCTTCGCGGCGTGATGGAATCGCATCTGATCGATGGGCCGTTCATCGCCTCGGCGGATGCGCTGAAGCTCGACCACTACACGCCGCACCTCCAGGAGGTCTACGCCAAGCCGGCGACGCTGAAGCGCAAGGACACGGGCCTTGTCGTGCATGGGCCGACCGAGTTGCTCCAGGCGGTGATGGAGGCGGGCCGCAAGGGCGTCGCGCTGCAGCGCTACAAGGGCCTGGGCGAAATGAACCCAGATCAACTCTGGGAGACCACGCTCGACCTCGACACGCGCACCATCCTGCAAGTGAAGATCAAGGAAGGCGAGGACGCCGACGACATCTTCTCGCGGCTGATGGGCGACGTAGTCGAGCCGCGCCGCGAGTTCATCCAGGCCAACGCGCTCCAAGTCGCCAATCTCGATGTTTGATGATAGCCAGGCATTTCCTAGCCTTTCCCGCTACACCTATCCTCCTCATGGCCGGGCTTGCCCCGGCCATCCACGACTTACTGATTGAGCGTTTCGCACAGATCGTCCCAATCGGAAGTCTTGGCGTTCGCTGCCCAAGACTGGGAGCAGTTGACAGGGACACCCTTTCCTCACGCGCGCACTCTCGATGTGCTCCAGGCCGACCATGAATTCGTCACTCTGGCCAGGGCTGCGGTCGCCGCCGCCGTGCCGCTCGAAAGTGACGTCGTGCAGGGCGCGTTGCCTCCCTTAACGCTGTAGCAAGTCCGAAGCCCTAGGCTCTCCGCCTGAAGAGCTTCGCGAGGCCGGCACGTCTTGTCGCGGCTCGGCTTCGTTTGTCGAGTTGGGGGCGGTTACCATGAAAGGCGCGCGGCGAAGCGCAAAGCCTGGAGTCAAGCTGCGCCGGCCAATCGATGCGCGCGGCGGCCCGCGGCGCAGGCCCCCGACCGTGCGGCACTCCACCGGCAGCAAGAGGAGGCCCGGGCGGCTGAGGCGGGCCATACGGCGCCATCCGTACCTGTTCAAGGCGCTCCGCTTCACCCTGCTCACCGGTATCTGGGGCACCATCGCACTCGCCAGCGTCATCGTCTATTTCATCGCCCGGGTGCCCGATCCCGTCATCGCCACGCTCGACAATCGGCCGCCGAACGTCACCATCCTTGCCGCCGACGGCACTATGCTCGCCGAGCGGGGTCTGCGCCGGGGCCATGTGCGCGTGGAGTCGCTACCGCCTCACCTGATCGCGGCGGTCACCGCCACGGAGGACCGACGCTTCTACCACCATTTCGGCATCGACCCGCTCGGGCTCGCGCGCGCGACCTACCGCAATGTGGCTGCGGGCGAGGTCGTCGAGGGCGGCTCGACCATCACCCAGCAGCTCGCCAAGAACCTGTTCCTCAGGCCCGACCGCACCATCATGCGCAAGCTCGAGGAGGTGGTTTATGCCGTGTGGCTCGAGAAGCGCTTCTCGAAGGACGAGATCCTCGAACTCTATCTCAATCGCGTCTATTTCGGCGGTGGCGCCTACGGGGTGGAGGCCGCCGCGCGGCACTACTTCGGCAAGTCGGCGCGCGACATCAGCCTGCCTCAGGCCGCGCTGCTCGCGGGCCTGCTCAAGGCACCGTCGCGCTATGCGCCGACGCGCAGCGTGAGACTCGCCGGCAGCCGGGCCGATGAAGTTCTCGACAATATGGTCGAGGCCAGATTTCTGTCGGAACAAGAGGCGCAGGCGGCCACCCGGCAGCCGCTCAAGCTACGCGCAGGCGGCGATGAGACGGGCTATCCCTACGCGGTCGACTGGGTCGCCGAGATCCTGGGCGAACTGATCGGAGAGCATGAGAATGATTTGATCGTAGAGACCACCATCGACGCCAAGCTTCAGCGAAATGCACAAGCCGCGCTGAGACAGCTGCTGAACGAGGAAGGCGCAGAGAGCCGCGCGGGCGAAGGCGCCGTCGTGGTGCTCGATCCGTGGGGCAGCGTGAAGGCCATGATCGGCGGCAGATCGTATAACGAGAGCCCCTTCGACCGCGCCGTGAAATCCCTCCGTCAGCCGGGATCGGCCTTCAAGCCGTTCGTCTATCTGGCGGCGCTCGAGGCGGGCTACGGGCCCGACTCTGTCGCCTATGACGGGCCGGTCAATATCGGCGGCTGGTCGCCGCAAAACTACACGAACCGGTACGAAGGCCGAATCACGCTCAGGCATGCGCTGGCGCAGTCGCTCAATACGGTCGCAGCTCGGCTCACCATGGCGGTCGGACCGTGGCGGGTGGTCGGGACTGCGCAGCGGCTCGGCATTCACTCCACTTTGCACAGCGATGCCTCGATCGCGCTCGGCACCGCGGAGGTCACGCTGATGGAGCTGACAGGCGCCTATGCCGCCTTCGCTAATGGCGGCCAGGGTGTCATGCCGCACATCATCACCCGCGTGCGGAATGGCGAGGGGAAGGTACTCTATGCGCGCCGCCGCTCGGTTACGGGCCAGGTCGTGACCTCATCGAATGTCGGCGCCATGAACGACATGCTGAACGCGGCGATCACGCGGGGCACCGGGAAGCGCGCCGCGATCCCGGGGCACACCGCGGCCGGTAAGACCGGCACCACGCAGAACTCCCGCGACGCCTGGTTTGTCGGCTACACCGCTCACTACGTCACCGGCGTCTGGATCGGCAACGACGACAATTCGAACATGCGGAAGGTGACGGGCGGCACGCTGCCCGCTCAACTATGGCATAACATCATGCTCACCGCTCATGACGGCAAGCAGCCGTTGCCCCTGCCCGGCACCAGAGGGCCGAGCCGCCTCGAGGACGCCATCGCCCAGCTTCCATGGAACGCACCTGCGCCAAGGCGTGAGGCCGCGCAAGAGAAGCCTTTGATCGATCGCGTGTTCGGCTTTCTCGGCGGCGGCTGATCACCGCGGGCGGATCAAGCCGGCAATGACGAGTTGATATCGATTACTCGATGGTGAGCTTCGGCGACGAGCCGCGCGAGGACGGCGCCATGCCTTCGGCGCCGTAGCGGTGCAAGCTCGCGCCGTGCTTGAGCAGCCACGCCCTCGCCTCCTCGTGCCGCGGCATGCTTCGCGCCACGAGAGACCAGAAGCGCGGCCCGTGATTCATGTGCGCGAGATGCGCGACCTCGTGCGCCGCGAGATAATCGAGCACGAAGGGCGGCGCCAGAACCAGCCGCCATGAGAAGGAAAGCGCCCCGCTCGTCGAGCACGAGCCCCAGCGCGTGGTCTGATCGCGAACGAACAGACGCTTCGGAGTCAGGTTCAGGCGCTTCGCGTGCAGATCGACGCGCGCTTTCAGGTCGTGATGCGCTTGGCGTTTCAGCCAATCCAATAGCCGGCGAGGCGCGTGCTTGGCCTCGCCCGAGACATGCAGCCGGGAAAGGCGCCTGACGGCGACGCGTGCCCCCCCGGGCCAGGCGGGCGCGGGCTCCGCATCCTCGGGCTCCTCGATCCACACGACGCCGCGGCGCCGCATGGAGCCGGCAAACCGAAGCTGATAGGCGAAGCCGCGCAAGGGCACAATGGCCCCATGCGTGAAAGGGACGGGCTCCGAGAGGCCGGCGATCCGCTCCTTCAGCCAATCGAGATGGCGCGACAGGAACTCGTCGGCGTCGGCGAAGCTCGAATAGACCGGCATGGTCAGCACGGCCCCGCGGCGGGCCTCGCTTACCTGAAGGCTGAAGCGGCGTGCGCGTGCGCTGCGGCGCAACAACATTGGGATACCAAGGCCGCGAATCTTGACCTCAATAGTCTCTCCCCTCCCAAGATTCAGCCGCTTAAGCATGTCACGCTCCCTGCCAACGCCTGTCAGACCCCGAATCTGAGGGGTTCTACAGTAGCACAGGCTCCCTCCGGAGCGCTCGCCTGAGCTTTAGGCAGTTCGGCGGAAAGCCCTCCCCAAAACGCCCCGGCGACGCTCGTGGGACCGTATAAAATCCCGCATTTTCGGCGCAATTTCGGCGCGGAAGCGCGAGCCGTGAAAAACGCCGTAATGGCCGACGCCGGGCTGCAAATGGTGCGCCCGCATGGCCTCCGGGAGATTTATGCACAACGTTTGGGCAGCCCCCGTCTGGCCGATCCCTGAGATATCGTCCTTCTCGCCTTCGACCGTCATCAAGGACACCCTGTGGATCATGCCGGGGTCTACGCGCATGTTGCGGTGTACCATCTGGCCCTTGGGGAGCTTGTGCTCCAGGAAGACAGTCTCGATCGTTTGCAAATAATACTCGGCGGTTAGATCCATGACGGCAAGAAACTCGTCGTAGAACTCACGATGCTTGTCCGCTGAGTCTCCGTCGCCTTTGATCAAATTGTGGAAGAGATCCTGGTGAGCGGTCATGTGGCGATCGATGTTCATGCCCATGAAGCCGGTAAGCTGGAGAAAGCCAGGATAGACCAGCCGCATCATGCCAGGGTGTGGCCATGGCACTTGGGTGATCGTGTTATTCTTGAACCAATTTAGTGGCTTGTCTTCGGCGAAGCGGTTGACGGCCGTCGGATTGACGCGGGCATCGATCGGCCCCGCCATGAGGATCATTGAGCGCGGCACGGCCCTGTCGTGCATCGTCTCCATCAACGAGACCGCCGCAAAGACCGGCACGGTGGGCTGGCAGACGGCCAGGACATGCACATCGCCGCGGAAATACCGAATAAACTCAAGCAGATAGTCTATGTAAACGTCAAGGTCGAAGGGGCCGGCCTCGCGCGGCACGAAGCGGGCATCCTGCCATTCAGTGACGTAAACCTCGTGGTGAGGCAGCAGATCGCGGACGGTGCCGCGCAAAAGAGTGGGGAAATGCCCCGCCATCGGCGCGACGACCAGCAGCTTGGAATCCTTCCTGCGGCGCCAAGCGGGAAGGTCGCGCTCGAAATGTATGAGGTTGCAGAAGGGCTTGGACATAAGCCTGCGCTCGCTTACCGCGACCTCGCAGCCATCGACCTCGGTCGACTGGATGCCCCAGACAGGCTTCCGGTAGCGGCGCGTGCTGCGCTCGAACAACTCGAGGGCGGCGGCGGCGCCGCGGCCGAGAGGCGTGTGGGAGGCAGGATTCAAGGGATTGCGGAACAGCAGCCGGTAAGCCTCCGCCGTCGCCCGCGCCGGGCTCAAGGCGGCGTGGTTAAGCTCATAGAGATGGTAAAGCATGCAAGAGCCTCCCTCACGTTCGACAGCATTCCAATGCTGCATCGCGGAATCAGATGGTGATTCTATGTTGCAGTGCAATGACGCGTTGCCGCAGGGGCGCTTAGGTCGCGCGGCTAAAGGAAGCGTCGAAGAGTCTCGGTCATCTTGGCCACAGAAGTGCCATAGGGGATGTGAGCAAGATAACCGCCGTCGGGCCCCATGAGATATACGAGCGCGGAGTGATCGATACTGTAAGAGTCGGTGGCCTGGTCTTCCTGAAATTTTGAGTAGGCCACGCGATATTCCTTCGCTGCCTTGGCAATGGCCTCCGGTGAGCCCGAAAGCCCGACGAGACGAGGGCTGAAGTTTTTCACGTAGCCGGTCACGATTTCGGGCGTGTCGCGTTCGGGATCGAGGGTGATGAAGATCGGCACGATCTTCTCCGCGTTGGGCCCGAGCTCCTCGAGGCTCTGCGCCATCACCTGAAGCTCGGCTGGGCAGATGTCGGGGCAATGGGTGAAGCCGAAGAACACGAGCATGTAGCGCCCGCGGAAATCCTTGTCGGTGACCTGCTTGCCGTTTTCGCCGATCAGCGTGAACGGACCGCCCACGAGCGCCTTGCCGCTGGTCTCGACTCTAGGCGCGCCAGGCTGACGGTCGAGAATGAGAATGCCTGCGCCGACCAGCGCCCCGATCAGGAATCCGCCGAGGATGACGATGAGGAAGGGACGTCGCATCGGGTCGTTACTCGCCGAGTTGCAGCAACGTGCCGTTGATCCGGGCGCTGCGAAGGAACCACCGGAAGGTGGCATAGCCGGCCGCAAGATAGACTGCGTTCAGCGACACAGCCCACCAAAGCTCGGCGGGGTCGAACGTGTCGTGGAGCAAGATCGAGCGCATGCCTTCGAACACATGCGTCGGCGGCAGCGCCAACGCAATCGCTTGCAGCCAGTCCGGCAACACCGACACCGGATAATAGACGCAGCAGAGCGGCAGCAGCAGGAACGCCAGAGACCAGGCGAGCTCCTCGGCGCCAAGCCCGTAGCGCAAGATGACGCCGGCCGAGATCAGGCCCAGTGACCAGCTCGTCAGCACGAGCACGCAGAAGAAGGCCGCGAGCGCGAGCCCGAGATCGAGCAGGTTAAAGCCGAAGATGAAGTAGGCCGCCGCAGCGACCGGCACCATGCTTACGCCGAGGCGTATCACGCTCCACAGGCTCAAGGCTACGACCAGCTCGTAAGGACGCAACGGGCTCGTTAGCAGATTGCCCAGGTTGCGCGACCACATCTCCTCAATGAAGGTGGTCGAGAAGCCGATCTTCGATCTGAACAGAATATCCCAGAGCAGCACTGAGCCAATCAACACGCCCGCGGCCTGCGCGAGCGCGTTCGTGGTCTCGGCCAGATACTTCTGGAGGAAGCCCCAGGTGAGCATTTGCAGGAACGGCCAGTAGATCAACTCCACGAGCCGCACGCCCGAGCTGCGCAGGAGATAGAGGTAGCGCTGCAACAAGGCAGTCAAGCGCCGAAGCGAGGCGTGCAGGCCCATCGGCGGCAGCAGCAAGGGCTCGGAACCTCTCTCTATGGCGCGCGGGGTATTCACGACGTTCCCCTCGCCGGGACGGCGGGTTGGGCAGCACTGGCCTCGGCCCGATCGGCATGTTTGCCGCGCCCGCGGACCACATCGAGGAACACATCTTCCAGCGTCTTGCGGCCATAGGTCTCGACGAGCGCTTTCGGCGTTCCGTCCTCGATGATGCGGCCGGCCTGGAGCAGGATAACCCTGTCGGCGAGGCGCTCGACCTCGGCCATGTTGTGCGAGGCGAGCAGCAGCGTGGCTTTGCGGGAGCGCGCATATTGCTTCAGCTTGCGCCTGATCCAATCGGCGGTATCCGGATCCAGCGAGGCCGTGGGCTCGTCCAGCAGTAACAATTCCGGTGCGTTGAGGAGCGCCTTGGCCAGCCCGACCCGCGTCTTCTGGCCAGCCGAGAGCTTGCCCGTGGGACGGTCGAGCAGCGGCGTGATCTGAAGGTCCTCGGCGACATAGGCGATCCGCTCGCCCGCGTTGGCGATGCTGTAGAGGCCGGCATAGACCGTCAGGTTCTGCTTCACCGTCAGCCGCGCCGGCAGGTCCACATACGGGCTCTGGAAGTTGAGACGCTGAGCCACATTCCAGCGGTTCTTGCTCATGTCGGCGCCGAACACCCTGACCTCGCCGGAGGTCGGCATGATGAGGCCGAGCAGCATGGCGATGGTCGTGGTCTTGCCCGCGCCGTTGCCGCCGAGCAGCGCCACGGTGGCGGCGGGATTGAGCGTGAAGCTGATGTGATCTACTGCGGTGACCGCGCCATAACGCTTGGTCAAATCGCGCACCACAACAGGCACGCCGGAGTTTTGGACGCCAGCGCGGCCTTCAACACCATGACTGCCAACTCTCTCGTCCATCGCTTTGCGCTGCGCGTCCGCTTTGTCGGAATTATGACCCCATACCCTATGCTAGGCTTCACCTATGGCGACCTTGGACGATAGCCATACCACCCGCCGCGCGGCCGTGCCGGAATGGCTGCGGGCCGGCGACGCCCGCTTGCGGCTTCAAACTATCGTGAGGCTCCGCTGGCTGGCCGTGTTTGGACAGAGCCTGACGGTCGTGGGCGCCTATTGGGTTCTCGGCATCGACCTGCCTATCGGCGGATGCCTCGCGGTCATCGCCATGTCGGCCTGGCTGAATGTCGTGCTTCGCATCCGCTATCCCGCGAGCCGGCGGCTGAAGAGCCGCTCGGCCTTCTTCATGCTCGGCTACGATATCCTGCAGCTCGCGGTTCTCCTTTACCTCACCGGCGGCCTCGAGAACCCCTTCGCCTTCCTTCTCATCGCCCCGGTGACAGTGTCGGCCTCGACCCTGCCCATCGGCATCACGGCGCCGCTCGGCGCCCTCGCTATAGCCGCGGCGACCCTGCTCACCAGCTTCCATCACCCGCTTCCTTGGTTTCATCACACCAACCTGCTCCTGCCGTTCCCCTATGTGATGGGTGTCTGGGCCTCCCTGGTCTCCGGCATTCTGTTCATCGGCTTTTATTCGTGGCGCACCGCCGAAGAGGGGCGGCGCATGGCGGAGGCCTTGGCCGCCGCCGAAATGGTGCTCGCCCGCGAGCAGAAATTGTCGGCCCTCGACGGCCTTGCCGCCGCCGCCGCGCATGGGCTCGGCACGCCGCTCGCCACCATCGCCGTGGTCACCAAGGAACTCCTGCGGGACGCCAAGGAAAGTGATCCGCATTACGAGGATCTGCTGTTGCTGCGCGCTCAGGCGGAGCGGTGCCGCGAGATCCTGGCTGAACTGGCGGGACGGGGCGAGCAACTCGACATCATCGTATCGCGCCTGCCCGTGAGCCACCTGCTCGACGAGGTCGTGACGCCGCACCGGCTCGTCGCCGTGCCGATCGAGGTCAAATGCAGCCCCGCGCCCGGCGTGCCGGCCGACAGCCCCGGCGCACGCGAACCGGTGACGCAGCGCAACCCCGGCGTCATCCACGGCCTCGGCAATATCGTGGAGAACGCCGTCGACTTCGCCGGCAGCAAGGTCGAGGTCGATGCGCATTGGTCGGCGGACGAGGTGCGCATCGTCATCGCCGATGACGGCTCTGGCTTCCCGCCCAATGTGCTGGAGCAGCTCGGCGAGCCGTTCGTCACCACGCGGGCCGGCGAGAGCTGGGACGAGAGCGCCCCCGACGAGCATGTCGGCATGGGGCTCGGCTTCTTCATCGCCAAGACCCTGCTCGAGCGGTCCGGCGCACGGCTCGAATTGGCCAACAAGCCCCAGCCGCATGGCGGCGCCGTGGTCACGGTGATCTGGCCGCGGGCGAAGTTCGACCAGGCGCAAACCCCGCGTGGAGAGGGCTAGCGACTAGGCGCCTTCCAGCAACGTCCGATTAACGATCGTGTCCTAAATTGGCCGCTGTGAAAGCGGTGCTGGCCATAGGTCTTAAATACGAGTTGCTGATCATCGCGGCTCTCGTTTCCGTGACCCTCGGCACCGCCCGGGTGCTCGAAAACGGCAGTCTCGATTTTGCGCCTTTTGTTCAGAAAGTGCTGAATCTGAGCTAGCCGCTCGCGGCTCCAATCCGCGCCTTACCCAAGCAGATTATGGC
>JBOHJE010000198.1:0-45515 GCA_050728375.1 Methyloceanibacter sp. | reverse complement strand
GGGCGCTTTTCTTTCCGGGTTTTTGGCCAAGTCGGCGGCCGTAACGAATGCATAAGCCTACCGCCCTAGTTTGAGGGTCAGGGCGATTTCCGCCAACCGATCAGACGTTGCAGAAAGTGCCGGCTTTTTCCTCATCGCGCCGCGCCGCGGAACTATCCGGCCGCTTCGATCCCCTGGTTTTCGGCTTGGTGGCCCTGGTAGCAGCGCTCGTTCTGGTGTCGATCGTGGCCATTCCCCAGTGGCTGTCGAAGCAGGCCCGGATGGAGATGCTCCGATCGCATGTCGGCGAAGGGCCGGATCGCCGCAAGCGTCGTCGACGGCGATCTACATGGCAAGCTCCTCGATCCGGCGAACTAAACGGACGAGCTCTACCGCCGCGCGCTAGTGCCACTCGTGCCAAGCTTTCGGCCTAACACAGAGATTCGCCCGCGAAGCCGCGATCAATCCGTTCGGGGGTTGGCTTGCCGCCAGTCGGGGCTCAGCCTCCGAGGATGTCTTGCGCTTTCGCTGAAACATAGACCCCAGCCATCTAGGGTGTGACGAGTTCGACGCGCCGGTTGAGCGCGCGGCCTTCCTCACTCGCGTTGGTGGCAACCGGCGCTAGGAAACCGACGTCCGCGGTGCGCAAGCGCTTGGCCGCGATCTTGTAGCTCTTGGCGACGGCAGCGGCGATGGCTTCGGCGCGGCGCTTCGACAGGTCGATGTTGTACTCGTAGGTACCCTGATTGTCGGTGTGACCGACGATGAAGACGTTGAGCGCGGGTTGGCGGTTCAAGAGCTCGGCGATCTCGGCAAGCGTCGGCGCGCTCTCTGGTTCGATGACGGCTTTGTCGGTGTCGAAATAGATGCCGTAAAGGGCAATGTGACCCTTCTCGCCGAGGCCCTTGGCCAAAGCGGCGGCATCGATCATCTTGTTCTCCATGGCGCCCACAACCGCGACGCTCAGCCGGGCAAAGATCTGATTGTTGATCTGATTGTTGTTCTTGCTGACGGTCACAGTCGCGTAGGTCTCACTGCCGTTGGCCGCCTTGCGACCCGAATAGTAGTGATAGTCGAAGCCGTCGACCCACATCATGGGCAGCGGCAACACATCGAGAGCGCGCGCGATGGGCGAGGAATCTTTTGTGTCGCAAGAAAGCAGCGTCTCGAACCCCGGCCTTCTCCAGCTGCATCTCACAATTGCGCGACACTTCGAGGATCGAGGCCCCGGGGCCCGTTTTGTAAGCGATGGGCATGATGCGGCCCTCTGGCTTCCGCTCGCCCCGTGGCCTCGTCACCAGGATGCCTCGAGGCTCAATTTCAACGCCGCGGCTGACCGCTTAGCCGCCGTCGATCTGCCGCCCGATAATGGCGATGGCCTGCTGGTAGACGCTGGCGGCGTTCCAGCCCTGGATTGCGGCGAAGTTCGTCTGTCCCGGCTGATAGCCCGCGCCCGGCACCCAGCCGTGGCCGCGCAGGAAGTTCGCCGTGGAGGCGAGGGCGTCGGCCCTGGAGTTGAGATCGATCACGCCATTCCCATCGCCGTCGACGCCATAGAGCAGGATGCTCTTCGGCAGGAACTGGGTCTGCCCCACCTCGCCATGCATGGCGCCACGCTGACCGGGATTGAGCGTACCGCGATCCACGAGCTGGAGCGCCGCAACGAGATGCCCGGTGAAATATTCTGGGCGCCGGCAGTCATAGGACAGTGTCGCCACGGCCGAGAGCACGTTCTGATTGCCCATGTAATTGCCGAAGCCGGTCTCCATGCCCCAGATGGCGAGGAGGGGGCCGGCCGGAACGCCGTAGCGCTTCTCGATGGCATTGAAGAGCGCTGCATTGGAGGCCTTCATCTTCCTGCCCCGGGAGGCGATCGCCGGGCCGCCACGCTTAGCCATGAACTGATCGAGCGAGAGCTTGAAGCTCTTCTGGCCCCTGTCGGCCCTAATCGTGCCGACTGAATAGGTGGTGCCCATCAGCGCCTGGATGCCGCGCTGGCCGATGCCGTTGGCCTGCGCCTCCTGGGCGAAGGCGCGCTTCCACGCTCCGAAACCGGATGAATTGTTGCCGCAAGGAGCCGCGGACGCAGAGTTCGCCGCCAGGCCGAGCGCCGCGGCGAACAGCGCTGCCCTTACCAGTCGCTTGTGAACCATCGAGGCCCTCTTTGTTAAAGGCCCGGGCCGCCAAGCGCCGAACCGCCCCTCGCCATGCCGCGCGCAGGGCGTCCCGCCCTGGAGACCCGTCCACCTTGAGGTGTTCCGCCCTCGAGGATTCACCCCCGAGACCGTCGCTCCGTCCTTCCCCCACAAGGCATTTGTAGCTTGAGGCGTTTGGACTTGGCAATGGAAGTTGGAGCGTGGAGCTGGATCGGAACGGCGTCACCGGAAAGCGCAAAGCGATCAGGACTCGTTCGTCGTTTGTCCCTTGCATTGAGCCGTTTTGGATGCGAGAACAAAGTAGGAACTTAATTCGGCCCATCCAGGTTAAGTCCAAAGGGACTTGGGCGAATCATGGCAAAAGCGGGAGTGAGCCAGACCTATGCGAACCCAAGCGGTAACCACGAAGTCCAGGTCAATCATGCCAAGAATCGCGACCGAGTGTTTGGCGGTGGGAGTGGTGAGCGTTCGGGCACGTCGCGGGCAAGCGCCCCTGCGCTTTTGTGCGCTGGACGGCACGATCCGCGTCGTCATCGAGGCCGACAGCGAGGATGACGCGCGCTGCCTTTGTCGCGAGATGCGCTTCGAGTTCATCTGCCTCTGCGACGAGTGATGCGTCATGCCCGTGGGGCGGGGACGCCGCGCAACCCATCCTTCGTCATGCCCGGACTTGATCCGGGCATCCATGGCGTTGCCTCTCAGCGAGTGGCGGTTGGATCGCCCGGTCAAGCCGGGCGATGACGAAGGGAGCGGCGCAGCTCTGTGTCTATCACTACGATTTCTTGTCCTTGGCGCCGACACTCTCCTTTAGAGCGGCCTTGAGGCCGACGGGCTGCCGGTGCTTTCCAGGAAGTCCTTGAAGGCTTCGTCCGCGAGCTCCTGAAAGCTCATCCTCGTGTCGTCGGCGACGGCTTCGATCGCGGCCCAAGTCTCGTCGTCGAATTGCACGCGCTTGCCGGGCATCGCCGCCTCCGTCCATTCACGCCGGACATTAGTGCCCGTAACCTCGCCCTCGTCAAACGCGCCGCAAGTGAGCAGCGCCCAACCCTGGTAGTTTCGCCTGCCGAACCCTACCTTCCGCACGCGCGTCTGCCAGGCGCTCCATCAACCGGCAAGAGGCGAGTCCGAAATGCGAATTTTTCCCAAGACTTGCAGCCATGTGCCGATCCTCTTCGGTGTCCTGCTGAGCCTAGCGGCAGCCGGGCCGGCGCAGGCCGACGATGTCGCATGTGTAAGCACGACCTTCAGGATGCTGTCGCCGAGCGACAAGGTCTGCGTCAGCCAGTTCGACGATCCCAAAGTGCCCGGGATCGCCTGCTACATCTCGCAAGCGCGGAAAGGCGGCTGGGGCCAACCGCTCGGTCTCAACGAGGATCCGTCGAACTTCTCGGTGACCTGCCGGCAGATGGGGCCGATCACGGTCGACATCGCGACCTTGCCGGAGCGGGAGGAGGCCTTTAGCGAGAAGACCAGCATCTTCTTCAAGAAGACGCGGATCTACCGCCTCCCCGACCTCAAGCGGAATACGATCGTTTATCTCGCCATCAGCTCGAAGATCATCGAGGGGTCGCCCGCGAACTCGGTCAGCGCCGTTCCGGTCATGCCATGGCCTGCGAGCGATCCGTCGAAGGAGCCCGCGAAGGGAACGGCAACGCCGTAGCCGCTCAGCCCGTTGCCTGCTTGGACTGGAGGTCGCGAAGGGCGTCGGACATCAGCCAGCTGAGCTGCTGGGCCTGGATGCCGAAAGTCTGCATCTGGGTCTGGACGTTAGCGGCTTTGAAGTCTGAACACATCCTCGACGTCCTTGGCGCGGGCGAGATCGTTCGCGAAGGCGAAGGAGCGCTCCGCATTCTCCTTGGCGAAGGCGATCGCCTTGTCCTGCACGGTCTTGAAGCTGCCGCTGTCGGAGTTCGCAGTGGATCGGGACCAGGCACTCAAGGCCTGCGTCATGAAGTCCATGAATTGGCCGTAGGCGAGCCGCGCCTGCTCGACATTCTTCTCGGCGAGTTCGCGGAGCTCAGTGGGATCTCGAAGGCAGGTTTGCCACCCATTTGGTCCTCCTAGACCGGCTACGCCAACGCGAGTGCCAGGCCCGGCCGGCGGTCATGGCCTTTAGACTAAAGCACTTTTCGGGGGAAGGGGGGAGTTCGAACGCGAACGGCGCCGGCCCAAGGGGTTGGTGGAGTCTTGCATTCGTGGCACCAAGGGCGATGGCTGCCAAAGATGCCCCTTCCATACCGCCGACGGTGCGGGAGCTTACGCCGCGCGCGCTCCTCACGGGCCTCGTGCTCGGCGCCGTACTCACGCCCTGCAACATCTATTCCGGGCTCAAGATCGGCTGGTCGTTCAATATGTCGATCACGTCCCTTCTCCTCGCCTTCGCCTTTTGGATACCGGTGACGCGGGCTCTCGGGCTTGCTCAGTGGCAAATGCTCGAGAGCAACATCACGCAGACGGCGGCTTCGGCGGCCTCGTCCATCATCTCGGGCGGACTGGTGGCGCCGATCCCGGCGCTGGCAATTATGACCGGCGGCAATCTGCCGTGGCTGGAGGTCGCCGCCTGGGTGTTCGCGGTGAGCTTTCTCGGCTTATGGGTCGGCTGGTACTTGCGGCCGCAATTGATCGTGCAGTCGAACCTCGTGTTTCCCGCTGGCATGGCGATCGCCGAGACCATGCGTGCCACGTTCAGCCACGGGCGCGAGGCCATGAAGCGCGTCGGCGTGCTGATGGGCAGTCTCGCGCTGTCGGCTCTGGTCAAGGCCATCGATGTTCTCGTGTGGCAGATCCCGCGGCTCGCACCGTCGTTCACGGCGAAGAAGCTGACGCTTGCACTCGATCCATCGCTGCTCCTGCTTGGCTTCGGCAGCATCATTGGCTTGCGGGCAGGTCTTGGGCTTCTGGCCGGTGCGCTGCTCGCTTGGGGCGTGATCGGCCCTGAGCTGATCGCGCGGGAAATCGTCGACGTCTCCGGAAGAACGGAGGATTGGTTTCAGCCGCTTGTAGGTTGGCTGTTATGGCCCGGAGTCACGCTGATGGTCGTGGCAAGCCTCACCAGCTTTGCTGCCGCTTTGATCGGCGGTGTGCGCGGGCCGCGGGCGCAAGGCGAGGAGGTTGTGCGCGAGGCCGGTTCAAAAGTGCGCCTCGGCGGGTTCGCCGTGGCGGCGGGTCTCACGGTCGTCCTCCAGGTGATACTGTTCGACATTCACTGGACCATGGCGTTCATCGCCATTCCCATGGCCTTCGTGCTCGCCATGGTCTCCGCGCGCGTGGTGGGCGAGACGTCGGTCGCGCCCATCGGCGCCATCGGCAAGGTGTCGCAGCTCTCCTTCGGAGTCATGGCGCCGGGTCAGCCCATTACCAATCTGATGACGGCCAATGTGGCGGGAGGCGCCGCCGGCGCGTGTGCCGATCTGCTGGACGATTTTCGCGCCGGGCACCAAGTCGGTGCGCGCCCGGCGCGGCAAGTGGCGGCGCAATGCGCGGGTGTGGCCGTCGGCAGCCTCGTCGGCAGCCTCGTCTATCTCACCTTGATCACCGACCCCGCGCGCCAACTGCTCACGCCCGAATGGCCGGCGCCGGCGGTCGCCACGTGGAAGGCGGTGGCGGACGCCTTGGGCTCCGGCATTTCAGGGGTCCCGCCTTCGGCGCTCGCAGCCATGGGCATCGCGGGCGTGTGCGGCGTGGCGCTCGCGCTCATCGAGCGCCGGGTGAGCGATCGGCGTCTGCTGCTCGTGCCAAGCGGCGCGGCGTTCGGCCTCGCCTTCGTCATCCCGGCAGGAACGTCGATCACGCTGTTTCTCGGCGCGCTCGGGGCGAGCATCCTCCACAGGCTTGCCCCGAACTGGTCTTCGAGCTTTCTCTTGAGCGCCGCAGCGGGATTCGTGGCGGGGGAGAGCCTCTTTGGCGTCTTCGCCGTGTGGCTCTGACGCTACTCGGCCGCCTGCGGCACGGCCTCGATGCCGGCGAGGTGCCGCTCCACATCGAGGGCCGCCATGCAGCCCAAGCCCGCAGCCGTGACCGCCTGGCGGTAGACGTCGTCGACGACGTCGCCGGCGGCGAACACGCCGGGCACGCTGGTCGCGGTGGAACGGGGCGCCGTGACGATATAGCCGGAAGGCTTCATCTTGAGCTGGCCCTTGAACAGGCTTGTCTGCGGCTCGTGGCCGATGGCGATGAAGATGCCGTCCACGGGCACCTTCACGATCTCGCCCGTGATCGTGCTCTTGAGCGCGGCGCCCGTGACGCCGAGCGGCTCGGTGCTGCCGAGCACCTCGGTGAGCTCGTAGTTCCACATCACGTCGATCTTCGGATTCTTAAACAGGCGCTCCTGGAGGATCTTCTCGGCGCGCAGCACCCCGCGCCGATGCACCAGCAGAACCTGCTCGGCGAGGTTGGCGAGGAAAAGACTCTCCTCGACCGCGGTGTTGCCGCCTCCCACGACCATCACCTTCTTGCCGCGATAGAAGAAGCCATCGCAGGTGGCGCAGGCCGACACGCCGTAGCCTTGGAACTTGTGCTCGGAAGGCAGGCCGAGCCAGCGCGCCTTGGCGCCGGTGGCGATAATGAGCGAGTCGGCAGTGTACTCGGCGCCGCTGTCGCCCTTGAGCCAAAACGGCGTCCGCTTCAAATCGACCTCGGTGATGGTGTCGGCGATCAGCTCGGTGCCGACATGCTCGGCCTGGAGCCGCATTTGCTCCATGAGCCAAGGGCCCTGGATCACGTCGGCGAAGCCCGGATAGTTCTCGACATCCGTGGTGATGGTCATCTGGCCGCCGGGTTGAATCCCCTCGATCAGTACTGGCTCGAGCATGGCCCGCGCGGCGTAGATCGCCGCCGTATAGCCGGCAGGTCCTGCGCCGACGATGATCACCTTGGCGTGGCGGGCGGCCATGAAGCTTGCCTCTCAGCTGGCAGCGGGATGGCAAGAGGTAAGCGTCCGCGAGCCGAAGCGCAACCCGCTCTCTTTCCCTCTCCCCAGGCGCGAGCGGGCTGTTTGGCGGAATTTAGCCCTTGGTTTCAAGGCCGAGCGCCCGACGGATATGCGCGGCCACAACCTCGGTGTCGTTGACCGGCGCGTAGCTCCAGCATTCGAGCTGGCCTTCGAAAGGCCGAGTCGCGCCGCGCTCGCGCATCAAGGTGTGGAATCGGCCGAGCCGGGTCGACTTGCCTGACAGGGATTGGACGTAGACCGGCTTAGCGGTGCCCGCCGCCTCCGTGACCATATTGACCGAGTCTTCGGTCACGACGATCGCCTCAGCCAGAGACAGAAATGCGAAATAGGGATTCTCGCCCGTGCCGTCCCAGACGAAATGCGGCACCGGCTCGATCGCGCGTGAGAGAGCCGCAAGCGAGTCGGGGCGCGTGCGTCGGGACGGCGTGACGAGAAGCGATCCACCGCTCTCACGTGCGAGGATCGCAAGCTTGGCGCCGAACCCCGAGGCGGCTTCCGGCGGAAAGCTGAAGGCTTGGCTTTCGCCCCCCAGGAGAACGGCGATACGCGGATGGGGGAGCGCTTCGATGCGCGGCGCGAAGGCCGTGCCCGACTCGGCAAGGCGCTCGGGCGTGACACCGTGCACGGCGCCGAATGTGGTGATGACGTTCGGACCCTCGAAATTGTCGTGGGCCGGCGCGGCCACGAGATCGAACAGGTGTGCCGGCACTTTTGGGTTCTGGATATGCACGGCGAAAGTAGGGGGAGTCGATAGCCGCTTTACCGCGAGCGCGATGGGCACGCTGCGACGTCCGATCGAAATGATGAGACGCGGCCAAGGCGCTCCCAGCGGCTCGCTCGATTCGATGAAGCGCAGAAGCCTGCGCGGCGGCACGAGGAGCAGGAGCGGCGCCGGCAGGAGCCGCATGCCGCCCTTGGGCCTCACGCGCTTCAGGCTGAACGGAAGGCCGACCGCCTCGGCCACGGCAATGCCTTGCGCCTCCATACCGACCGAGCCGTCGGTGATGATCCAGGTCTTGTCGGCTCGGGCTTTCCGGCTCGCGGCGATCAGGGCCTCAGCGCTCTCCGGACCGGCCGCGCCGGCCTCCTCGGCTGCTCCCGGAGGCAGGCCGCTAAAACTTCTGGAACGAGAAGCACCCAATTTCTTTTCGATTCTTTTGGTTTGAAGACCTAATATTGCGCGGCAACCGAGGGCCGCCCTGAGGTGGCGCCGACCGCGTTCTACGCGGGCGCGCCTCGATCGTCCAGGAGCAGGAAACAGGAATATGCGTCGCACTCGCCTTGACGCCACCGACTGGCGCATCCTGCACGAGCTTCAGCTGGACGGCCGCATCACCAATGTTGAGCTTGCGCGCAAGGTGGGCATATCGGCGCCCCCATGTCTCCGCCGCGTGCGGGCGCTCGAGGAGGCCGGCATCATCGAAGGCTTCATCGCCATCCTCAATGACAAGGTGCTCGGGTTCGACGTCACCGCTTTTGCCATGGTCGGATTGCACAGCCAGGCGGAGGCCGATCTCATCGCCTTCGAAGAGCGCGCGCGCCGGTCGCCCATCGTGCGCGATTGCTACATGCTCTCGGGCGAAATCGACTTCGTGCTGCGCTGCGTGGCGCCGGATCTCAGCGCATTCCAGAATTTCATCATCCACGAGCTTACCGCCGCGCCCAACGTGGCGAGCGTCAAGACCTCTCTGGTGCTGCGCGAGTCGAAGCACGCCGCCGGGGTGCCGATGGAACTCGCGGGCGAAGGCGGCGCGCCTGAGAGGCACGCCGAGCGTGCCAGATCCTGAATCCAGTCAAGCCGCTCCTGGAGGCGGCTGAGAAAAGACCCAAGCGCCATAGCCGACCACGCGGCCGCGATCGCCGCTCGTGTCGCCCGAGTTGCGGAGATCGAGCCTCTCGATGCGCCAGCCGGCTTCGCGGCCTGCGTAGAGCGTTGCGTTCAGCGCCGCAAAGCCGCAGGCGTCGTAAGGTCCGAGCGCAGTGAAGTCCAAGCGCTCAATGGACTCGGCGCTCGCGAGGTCGCGCGCCTTGGCTGAGGCGTCGTCAAGATAATGGGACAGGTCGGTGCTCACCACGAGCAGCGTGCGATCATCCATCACGGCGTTGATGACCGAAGCGACGTCTCGAGGGGAGGCATCGCCCACTAGAAGAGGGATCAGCTTGAAGCGGCCGAGAACACGCTGAAGGAACGGCAGCTCGACTTCGAGCGAATGTTCGGGCGCATGCGCTCCATCGTCGATCTTGACCAGCCCTCTCTCGTACAGCATGGCGATGGCGTCCGTATC
Organism: Methyloceanibacter sp.; assembly: GCA_050728375.1. GTDB lineage: Bacteria > Pseudomonadota > Alphaproteobacteria > Rhizobiales > Methyloligellaceae > Methyloceanibacter. Next base: position 36,144 of record JBOHJE010000198.1, on the reverse strand, counting down.
GATCTCGACCTCGCCGAGTGGTGTGGCGAAGGCTTGCGACGAGGTAGCGGCGACGACTTGGATGGGGACGTAATGGGGAGGCCCGAGCAGAAGCACGCGCTCGAAGGCCTGGGCCGACGCGCCGACAACCGCGAACGCGCTCGCCGCAACCGGACCCGAATAGAAGTAGCCCGCGTGGGGCGCGACGACGCCGACTAGCTCACCCTGGGTGCATTTGGACGCTTGGGACAGTAGGGCGTCGACAGTCGCCTCAAGCTCCGCTGCCTCGGGCGGATAGAAGCTTCCCGCCACGGCGGGGCGCCTCAACTCTGGGGTTGGCTCTGGTGCGGACATGGAACATTGACTCCGCTCGAACCCTGCCCATGTTCATATCATGGAGACCATGGATATGGGACGGTCGGTGCCCGGCCGCTACTGGCATGGGCTCGCCGACGGCCGCGTGCAGTGCGACCTCTGTCCCCGTGAGTGCAAGCTGCATGAGGGTCAGCGCGGCCTCTGCTTCGTGCGGGCGCGCGAGAACGATGGGATCGTCCTCACCACCTATGGCCGGTCCTCAGGCTTCTGCCTGGATCCTATTGAGAAGAAGCCGCTCAACCATTTCCTACCGGGCACATCGATCCTGTCGTTCGGCACTGCGGGTTGCAACCTCACCTGCAAGTTTTGCCAGAACTGGGACATCTCCAAGGCCCGGGCGGATGACCGGCTCCAGCAAAAGGCCTCGCCCGAAGCCATCGCCCAAGCCGCGCTGGAAAGTGGCGCGCGATCTGTCGCCTTCACCTACAACGATCCCGTGATCTTCCTGGAATATGCCATCGATGTCGCGGCGGCCTGCCGCGAGGTGGGCGTGAAGACTGTCGGCGTGACGGCGGGCTATATCGGCCCGGCGGCCCGTCCGGAATTTTTTGCCGCCATGGACGCCACCAATATTGACCTCAAGGCGTTCACCGAAGACTTCTATCGCAAGCTCTGCACCGGCTCGCTCGACGCCGTGCTCGACACGCTTCTCTATGTGAGGCATGAGACCGACACTTGGCTCGAGATCACCACGCTCCTCATTCCGGGAGAAAACGATTCCTCCCAAGAGGTTGGCGCATTAAGCGAATGGGTGGTGGGGAGACTCGGGCCGGACGTGCCGCTCCACCTCACGGCCTTCCATCCCGACTGGAAGATGCGCGACATTGCGCCGACGCCGCCGGTAACGCTCAGGGCGGCGCGCGACATCGCCAAGAAGGCCGGCCTGCTATATGTCTATACCGGCAATATCTACGACGAGGCCGGGCAGAGCACCTATTGCCAAGCCTGTGGCGCGTGTGTGATCGGCCGCGACGGGTACACCATCACGTCGTGGGGGCTCGATGCCCTGGGGCGCTGTGCGTCTTGCGGCGAGAGCTGTTCAGGTGAGTTCGAGCCCGCGCCTGGACACTGGGGCGCGCGCCGCGCTCCGCTCACCATCGCCGCCGCATGACGCGAGGGGCTGGTCCCAATCCCGTTCTGGTCGATGTCTTCAGGGGTGCGCTCGTCGAGAGCAGGCACTGTGGCGCGATCGCCGTTTCCGACTCGGAGGGAGGCCTGCTCCTCTCCCTCGGAGATGTGGAGCGGCCGGTCTATCCACGTTCGGCGATGAAGGCGCTACAGGCCATTCCTCTGGTGGAAAGCGGCGCAGCGGATGCATTCGGCCTGGAGGCCGAGGAGTTGGCCGTCGCCTGCGCCTCGCATAGCGGCGACCAACAGCATCTCGAGGCCGTGACGAGGCTGCTTGGCAAGGCCGGGCTCGACGAAAGCTACTTGGTTTGCGGCGCCCATTGGCCGATCAGTGAGCGGACTACGCGCGAGCTGTTGGCCGCGAGGCATCGCCCTCGGCCCATCCACAACAATTGCTCCGGCAAGCACGCGGGCATGCTCGCGGCCGCGGTTCATCTCGGTCTTTCCCCGCGCGGCTATGAAAAACCCGATCATCCGCTCCAAATCACGATCGCGCGAATCCTTTCAGAGACTTGCGGCGTTCCGCTGGAGCAGACCCATCGGGGTATCGACGGCTGCTCGCTGCCCACGATCGCAGTTCCACTCGCGGCTCTGGCGCGCGGTTTCGCACGGCTCGCTACGGGAGAGCGCCTGCCGCAGACACGCGCCGCGACCATGCGCAGACTCTTCGCGGCATGCTTCGCGGCGCCGGTCCTTGTCGCGGGCGAGGGGCGTTTCGACACGATCGTGCTGCGCGGTCTCGCGCCGTCCGTGTTAACCAAGGGCGGCGCCGAGGGCGTGCACTGCGCGGCTTTGCCGGAGGTCGGCCTCGGCATAGCGCTCAAGATCGACGACGGGACCAAGAGGGGAGCGGAGCGGGCCATGGGCGAGGTGCTTGCCGCGCTCGTTCCGGCAGCGCAAAAAGTGCTCGCGGCTGAGCTTGCCGGTGAGATGCATAATTGGCGCGGACTTGCGGTCGGGCGCATTGCAGCGAGCGCCGAGCTTGAGGAGGCGCTCGGCGATCTTGCCCATCCGTCGCGCGCCGGAAGCCGGACCAGCGGTTGATCGTCCTCGGTCAAGCCACATTGGCTCGGCAGTTTCGGGACGAGGGCCCGGTTCCGGAAAAGGACATACGGACGGCTCAACCTTGGTGCCGGTGTCACGGGAGCTTGAGCTAATCTGCGTTCTCTGGAGCGCACCGAGAAAACAGCAGAGGTGAAAATAATGATGGCCGAACGCAAAGCGAGACGCTGGGCAGTCGCGATAGCGACCGGGCTCATGATTGCTGCGGGGGTGGCTCGAGCCGCGTCCGACGCGCCGCCGGGAGGTCAGCTCAAGTGCCAAGTCGAAGGCGGGGTTAGCTTTATCGTGGGTTCCAGCCGCAAGGTGGATTGCGCCTTCACGCCGACCGGCGGCACGCCGAACGGTATGTGGGAACGATCAAAAAGGTCGGCATCGATCTGGGCTTTCAGAAGGGCGGCGTGCTGGTCTGGGTCGTCTTGTCGCCGGAGCTGACGAAGGGGCCCGGTGCTCTGGCCGGCAACTATATCGGCGCCTCGGCGCAAGTTGCCGCCGGGGTCGGGGCAGGCGCCAATGCGCTCGTCGGCACGAACAAGGTCGTGCTCAATCCCATCAGCGTGAGCGGGGACACCGGTATCAACCTCGCCGCCGGCATCGCCGATCTCGATCTCGAATATGCGGGCGGCTAATTGGCGCTGAATTGACGCGGCTGCGGCGAAATTAGCGCGTGTTTCGGCGCGTGCCTGGCTAGCGGGCGACGTTGGCGTAAATCGCGAGGTTGGGATAGGCGTCGGCGCTCTCGCGGGCGAGATCGGGGCCTACCGGTGTCGGGCCGTTCATGGCGCGGATGGCGCCCTCCTTGGCGCCGGTGATCAGGTTGTCGGTGATCAGGGCCGTTCCGGCCTGTGGGATGGTCGAGACGCCGATGCCGATATGGGCGTCGCGGATAATGTTGTCGGTCAGGCTCACGTCCCGCAGGTAACTTCCCCAACCGACAAGGATTCCATAGGCGGGCGCCCCCTCCACCACGTTGTCGCTCACCACGCTGTCGGCCTCGATAGCGATGCCGATACCCCGGGAGTCGACGTCCTTCCTGAGGAACAGATTGCGGATCAGATTGCCCTGAACGACCGCGAGCCTGCCGCCTTCTTTGAAGTTGGTGACGCAGACGCCCATGGCGGCCTTGTCGACGATGTTGTTGGCGATCACGACGCCCTCGAAGGAGAACTCGGCATAGAGCGCGACCTCGCCGAGACGAGCGCAGGAATTGCCGATCATCTGGCAGTTCGAGCCTGAGTTCGACCTGATCGCTGAGAAGGCGCAATCGGTGATGCGGTTCCCGTTGACGAGGACCGAACCAGCGCGGAACACGATGATACCATTGCCGTTCTGGCCGCTACCGCCGCTCTTGGCGGCGATGCGCTCGATGTGGTTCGATGTGACGATGGTGCCGTCCTCGCCGACCTCGGACCGCCAGATCTGGATGCCGTTATCGTCGCAGTCATGGACGTGATTATGGGTCACCTCCAGGCCGGCTGCGTCCTCGCTGAAGATGCCGCTCTTGCGGATCTCTGAAATCTCGCACTCGGCGATGCGGCCAGCAGCGCGCCTGAGCATGATCCCGACCTGGGCGCTGCCGGTGAACCGGCAGTCCGAGATGTCGAGATGCTTGGCCTCTACGGCGGAGAGGAGGGCGCCGCCGTCGCCGAGCGGCTTGCCGCCGCCGTCGAGCACGAGCCCTGTCAGCCTGACATTGTCAGCCTGTTCAAGGCTCAGGATCGCGTCGCCGCCGCCATAGCGGAGAATGGTGAGCCCTGGTACGCCCTGGATATGGGTGCCCGGCTTGAGAGCGAGGCGGCGGGTTAGGTAGACGCCTGCGGGAAGGAGTAGCGGCGTGCTGTTCGCGGCGGCCTCGTCGGCTGCAAGCTGGAGGGTGGCTGTCTGGTCGAGCTCTCCACCGCCGCGAACGATTCCCTGAGAGCTGAAGGGTTCAGGCAGGCCCGCGTCGCGCGCCGAGGCGACCCGAGGCGCGCCCGCAACCGCCAGACCGGCGCCGAGGCCGGCCAGCATCAACTGGCGGCGCCCGACGGGCATCAGTTCCATTCCCTGACGCGTAAGCCGGCTTCGTGGTCGGCAACAGCTGCGCCGGTCAAACTCGGCGCGCGTTGCGAACCGGCGAAGGCGAGAACGAAGCGCAGTGTCGCTTCGGCCCCATTCAGCAACGTGGCATCGTCGAGTGGACCGTCCTGTGCAGCGCGTGGCGGCATGTGCACGAAGAGGACGAGAGGCGGGTCTGCTTGGCGCGCAGCCCAGTCGAGCGAGCGGTAATAGAGAAAGTTGCAAAGGTAGCGGCCGCAGGAGGGCGACGCCGACGCGGCGAGTCCTTCAGCCCGCAAGTAAGCGCCGAGCGCACGGGTCGGCAGGCTCGTGTCGAGCCGGCGCGACCCCTCTTGTGCAATGGCGCGACGTTCCGGCAGTGCGCCGCGCGCATCGGCGCGGGGCAGGATGCGATTGTGGGCCGAGCGCTCGATGCGGAAGGCCGTCGCGCGCTGGCTCACGCCAAAGTGAATCATGACATGCGGTTGCAGCTTTTCGTAGAGACGCGGCGTGAGGGCTGTCACGGCACCCCATTCGGCCGGAAGGACAAGAGCGCGCAATTCACAGTCGAGGCTTGACGAGCGTGCAGCAAGTGCTTCGGCAAGCCAGGCCGATGGATTCTCGGCAACCCCGGGGAATGGGCCAAAGCCCGTCAGGAGGACGCGCAGCATTGCCATTCTTCTGGCTTACAAGCGGCAAGCGCGGGAGAAAAGCGAATTCGCGGGCGCTGGTTTACTCGGCGTCCTCGATGCCGGCGAGGCGCCCCAACTCCGTCGCGGCCGCTGCGGGCGTAATCTCGCCGGCGCGCACTTTATCCTCCAGGTGGCGCCATTGGCGGGCAGCTTTCCGACCGCCTTTGAAGGCGGCAAGGAGGTGTTGCTCAAAGATTTCCCGCATCCAGGTGGTCGCTTGGTCCATGCGCCGCTCAAGCAAGAGACCCGACTCGGCAAGCGCGGCGTGCCGTTCCTCGATCTTTGCCCAGAGGGCATCGAGGCCCCGATTGTTCCGCGCCGACAGGGTAAGGACGACGGGCGACCAGTTCGGGTGGCCTGCGGCAAGGATGTGCAGCGCGGTGCGGTATTCCATGGCCGCGCGATTGGCGCGCTCGATATTGTCGTTGTCGGCCTTGTTGACGGCGATGATGTCGGCAAGCTCCAGCAGCCCGCGCTTGATGCCCTGGAGCTCGTCTCCAGCGCCGGGGATCGCCACCACCACGAAGACGTCGACCATGTTCGAGACGGCGGTCTCAGACTGTCCGACGCCGACCGTCTCCACCAACACTATGTCGAATCCGGCCGCCTCGGCGAGTGCGATGGTCTCCCGCGTGGTCTTGGTCACGCCGCCCAGACTGTCGCCGGCGGGCGACGGGCGGATGAAGGCATTTGCCTCCGCGGCGAGGCGTCCCATGCGGGTCTTGTCGCCGAGGATCGAGCCGCCGCTCCGCGAGGAGGTCGGATCGACCGCGAGCACGGCGACCTTGTGGCCCTGCTCCAGGAGATTGACCCCGAGTTGATCGATGAGGGTGGATTTCCCTGCTCCCGGCACGCCGCTAATGCCGACGCGAATGGACTTGCCCGTGAAGGGGAGCAGTGCGTCGAGCAGGCGCTGGGCCTTGGCCTGGTCCTGAGGCTTGGCGCTCTCGATGAGGGTGATCGCGCGGCCAAGGGCCACGCGGTCGCCTGACCTAATGGCAGCGACGGTACGATCGAAGTCGTCATTCCCAGGCTTCTGGCTGCCGGTCATGGGCATGCGGGGTAGGGGCAAACCGGCCCGAGTGCAAGGCGCATCTAATGCAGGGGCTAAGGCGAAGCCAGTCTACTCGGCGGCGGCTTTGGCGTCGTTTTTGACGCCGAGCTTGCCGAGGATGTCGATCGCGGCGTCGGCGATGGGCGTGCCGGGGCCGAAAATGGCCTTGGCGCCGGCCTCGTAGAGCTCGGGGTAGTCCTGGGGCGGGATGACGCCGCCGACAACGATCATGATATCGCTACGGCCGAGGCCTTCGAGGGCCTCGCGCAAAGTCGGCACGAGGGTTAAATGGCCGGCGGCGAGCGACGACACGCCAAGAATGTGCACGTCGTTCTCGACGGCCTGACGGGCGGCTTCCTCAGGCGTCTGGAACAGCGGTCCGATATCCACATCGAAGCCGAGATCGGCGAAGGCAGAGGCGATCACCTTCTGGCCCCGGTCATGGCCGTCCTGGCCCATCTTGGCCACGAGAATGCGGGGCCTGCGCCCATGCTCGGTTTCGAAGCTGTCGATCGACGCCTTGACGCGGGCCATGCTTCCGTCCATCCGACCCATCTCCGCCTTGTAGACGCCCGTCACCGCCGAAACGTCGGCGCGGTGGCGTCCATAGACCTTCTCGAGCGCATAGGACATCTCGCCGACCGTGGCGTTGGCGCGGGCGGCTCTCACGGCGCCCTCGAGAAGATTGCCTTTGCCTGTCTCAGCGCTTTCCGTGAGCGCGTCAAGTGCGCGCTGGACGGCGGCCGCGTCGCGCTCGGCTCTGAGCCGGGCTAGCTTGTCGAGCTGCTGGCGGCGCACGGCGCGATTGTCCACCTTGAGGATGGCCATCTCGGCCTCGCTGTCGGGGCGGTATTTGTTCACACCGACGATGGTCTGCTTCTTCGAATCGATGCGGCCCTGCGTGGCGGTCGCGGCCTGCTCGATCATCCGCTTGGGGATGCCGGCCTCGATGGCCTTCGCCATGCCGCCGAATTTTTCAACCCCCTCGATGTGCAGGAGCGCGCGGGCGGCGAGGTCGTAGGTCAGGCGCTCGACATAGAAGCTGCCGCCCCATGGGTCGATGATGCGCGTGGTGCCCGACTCGCTTTGCAGCATGAGCTGGGTGTTGCGGGCAATGCGCGCGGAGAAATCGGTGGGCAGCGCCAGAGCTTCGTCGAGCGCATTGGTGTGCAGCGATTGCGTATGGCCTTGCGTCGCGGCCATGGCCTCGACGCAAGTGCGGACCACGTTGTTGAACACGTCCTGCGCGGCGAGGCTCCAGCCGCTCGTCTGGCAATGCGTGCGGAGCGCAAGCGAGCGCGGGTCCTTGGGCTTGAACTCCGCCTGCATGAGCTTCGCCCAGAGAAGCCGCGCGGCGCGCATCTTGGCGATCTCCATGAAGAAGTTCATGCCGATCGCCCAGAAGAAGGAGAGCCGTGGCGCGAAGGCATCGACATCGAGCCCGGCAGCAATGCCGGCGCGCACATATTCGATGCCGTCGGCAAGGGTGTAGGCGAGCTCGAGGTCGGCCGTCGCTCCGGCCTCCTGCATGTGGTAGCCGGAGATGGAGATCGAGTTGAACTTCGGCATCTGCTTGGAGGTGTAGGAAAAGATGTCGGAGACGATGCGCATCGATGGCGCGGGCGGATAGATATACGTGTTCCGCACCATGAACTCTTTGAGGATGTCGTTCTGGATCGTGCCGGAGAGCTGATCGTGCGGCACGCCCTGCTCCTCACCGGCAACGATGAACAGCGCGAGCACGGGAAGGACAGCCCCGTTCATGGTCATGGACACGGAGACCTGATCGAGCGGGATGTGATCGAACAGGGTGCGCATGTCGTAGATCGAGTCGATGGCCACGCCGGCCATGCCGACATCGCCCGCCACGCGCGGATGATCAGAGTCGTAGCCGCGATGCGTGGCGAGGTCGAAGGCGATGGAGACGCCCTGCTGGCCCGCGGCGAGATTGCGCCGGTAAAAGGCGTTCGAGTCCTCGGCAGTGGAAAAACCGGAATACTGGCGGATCGTCCAGGGCCTTTGCACATACATCGTGGGGTAGGGGCCGCGCAGATAAGGCGGCACGCCGGGAAGCCCATCGAGAAAGTCGAGACCGTTCAGGGCCTCAGGGCCATAGACCGGCCTGACCGCGATGCCTTCAGGCGTCTCCCAGGCGTCTACTTCGGGCGCTGCTGCTGCCGCGCTCGTGTGGTCGAAGCTCACCTCGGCAAAGCTTGGGATTCGAGTCATGTCGTCATCCTTGGTCGTTGCCGGCTCGACCCGGCAATCCAGGGCAACTTGCTCCGAATGCGCGGCCCCTGGATGTCCGGGTCGAACCCGGGCATGACGCGAGTGTCATTGTGAGCTCAATCGAACAGCTCATAGGCGCCCTTCAGGATTTCAAGGGTATCACAGCCCTGGTGAATGAAGATGCTAATGCCGGCCAGCTCTAGCGCCGCACGCTCGGCGCCGGACTTACCCGCCAAATAGACTCGCGTCGCGCCGGCGTCGATGAGCGCCCTGGCTGCCGCAACTGCCTCGCTTGCATAGACCCTGTCTGAGGAGCAGAGGCAAGCGAGCTTCGCGCCAGAATCTTTGAATCCTTTCAGCAGGTTCTCGCCGCTCCCCTCGACGGCCTCGATGCCGCCGGCCTCGAACAGGCTCTTGGCGAAGCTCGCGCGCGCGATGAAGTCCGCGGGGCGTCCGAGGCAGGCGAGGAAAATCTTGGGGCGCGTGCCTTTTTCGGCGAGATGCGCGTCGCTCTTGTCGCGCAGTTGCTCGAAAGGCTCGGCAAGCCGCTTGGCGCGAAGCGGCTCGACGGTCTGCTCGCGGCCGCCGGCGCATGTGCCGCTGCGTGGGGGATTGGCCACGGTCACCGGCACTTCGGCGAGACTCGGGAAGTCGCTGGTGCCAATGACAGGCTCCCTACGCCGCGCGATATCGGCCTCGCGCGCGGCACGCATCTTAGCGACGTCCCGCTGGATGAGGCCCCGCTTCAGTGCCGCCGTGACGTCGCCGGCCTTCTCGATCTCCTGGAAAAGCCTCCAGGCAAGAGCGCAGAGCTCATCCGTGAGCGCCTCGATTGCGCCGGAGCCCGCGGCGGGATCGGCGATGCGATAGAGGTTCGCCTCCTCGATGAGAATGTTCTGCGTGTTGCGCGCGACCCTCCGCGCAAATGCATCGGGCACGCCGAGCGCCGCGCTGAAGGGCAGCACAGTCACCGCATTGGCCCCGCCGATTGCCGCGGCGAGCGCCGCGATCGTGCCGCGCACGATATTGCCGTGAGGGTCGCGCTTGGACATCATGCGCCAAGCGGTCTCGGCCGTGACGAAGACGGACTCCGGAGCAAGACCGCAAGCCTCCTCGACGCGGGCCCAAAGCTTCCGGAGTGCGCGGAACTTTGCGACCGTCAGGAATTGGTCCTGATCGGCGGCGAGGCGGAAGAAGATGAGACGACGCGCGTCGCCGAGCGGCACGCCGCCGGCTTCGAGCGCGCGCAGATAGGCAACGGCGGTCGACAGAGCGAAGGTGAGCTCCTGCGCTTCCGAGCCCCCCGCCGCGTGCACGGCCCTGCTGTCGGCAACGGCGAAGGGTCCGGTAAAGCCCTGACCACGGAACTCGCTCACCAGGTCGGCGAACACCGGCGCCATGTCGTGCCAAACGACATTGTTCCAACCGTTCGCCGCGAGAACGCCGATCGGGTCGAAGCCGAAGCGGATATTCACGGCGCTTGGCGCAATGCCGCTGTCCTGCACGAGGTTCGCGAGCATGAGCGCCGCCTCCTTGCAGGCCGGACCGAGCTGAAGCTCGATGGCGATGCCGGCATCGAAGATGACGCCGTCGAGCGCCTTTTTGAGGGCGGCTTCGCTCGGCGCAAGCCCGTAGCCGTAATCGCCTATCGAGCCCTCGAAAACGAGCGCTAGGCCGCTCGCGCCGTTGTTCAGATCTTCGAGGGCCTGCCTGCTTGCGGGGCGTTCGGAAGAGTCGATGCGCTGCATCACTTCCCAGGGACGGCCCGCGGCGCGTCCAGCGACAACGCTGTGGTCGCTCGCGCGCGGATAGAACGGCTCGATGACGATGCCGTCGCGGCTCTCCGATGTGAGCGCGCTGAGTGGAGCGCCTTTCAGCGCTTTTTCCACCAGCGCCGTCCATTCCGCCTCGTCGACGGGAGGAAAGGCGCGGGTGAGATTTAGTTCCGTCATGTCAACCAAAGCTCTGAGCTGCCGGAAGTTCCTCTAGCATGAAGCAGGAACCACCGACTAGCCGCGGAGACCAAAGTGCTTTGGCCACCTTGGCGGGCGGGCGTTACACCCGCTAAAGTGACGCAGGCTTCGAGGGGGAGATGCGGTCGATGGCGAGACGAGCCGCGCCAAAGAAGGGCGCAAAGAGCACGAAAAGCGCGAAGAGCACAAACGGTGCAACAACCGGTCGTGCGCCGGTTAAAGGCGAGCAGGCGCCCGAGGACAGCGTCTATATAGGTCAGAGCATCAAGCCGGAATATATCTGGCTGCGCCTCGCCAATCGCCACGGCCTTATTACCGGCGCCACCGGCACCGGCAAGACCGTGACGCTTCAGGGCTTGGCCGAGAGCTTCTCCGACCAGGGGGTCCCGGTGTTCTGTGCCGACGTGAAGGGCGACCTCTCGGGCGTGGCCGAGAAGGGTGCGCCCAAGCCATGGATTGAGGAACGAGCCGAACTGATCGGCTATGACGTCGAATTCAAGCCTTACCCGGTCATCTTCTGGGACCTGTTCGGCGAGAAGGGTCACCCGATTCGAACGACGGTCTCGGAGATCGGGCCGCTCCTCCTCTCCCGCCTCATGGATCTCAGCGAAGCGCAGGAAGGCGTGCTCAATATCGCCTTCAGGATCGCCGATGAGGAGAAGCTGCCGCTTCTCGACCTCAAGGACTTGCAATCCCTGCTCGAGGATCTGGCGACGCGCGCGAACCAGCTCACCACCAAATACGGCAACATCACCAAGGCATCGGTCGGCTCAATCCAGCGGTCGCTCCTAGTGCTCGAGCAGCAGGGAGCGCAGCACTTTTTCGGCGAGCCGGCGCTCAAGGTCTCTGACCTGATGCTCAAGACGCGCAGCGGGCAGGGCTATATCAGCGTGCTCGCCGCCGACAAGCTGATGGAGAGCCCGCGCCTCTATGCGACCTTCCTGCTGTTCCTCTTGTCGGAGCTGTTCGAGGAACTGCCGGAGGTGGGCGATCCCGACAAGCCCAAGCTCGTGTTCTTCTTCGACGAGGCACACCTCCTGTTCCGCGATGCGCCGAAGGCACTGCTCGAAAAGGTCGAGCAGGTCGTGCGCCTCATCAGGTCCAAGGGTGTCGGCGTCTATTTCGTCACGCAGAACCCGCTTGACGTGCCGGACACTGTGTCGCGCCAGCTCGGCAACCGCGTCCAGCATGCGTTACGCGCGTTCACGCCTACCGAGCAGAAAGCCGTGCGCGCGGCAGCCGACACTTTCCGCAGAAACCCTGAGATCGATACGGAACAGGCGATCATGCAGCTCGGCATCGGCGAGGCGCTGGTCTCAACCCTCGACGAGAAGGGTCAGCCGACCATGGTGCAGCATACCTTCGTAAAGCCCCCGTCCGGACGCGTCGGGCCGATCACAGATGCCGAGCGGAAAGCCGTGATGGCCGACAGTCCTGTCGCCGGCGAGTATGAAGAGCTCGAGGATCGGGAGTCCGCCTATGAGATCTTGCAGAAGCGGACGGAAGAGCGCGCCGAGCTACAAACCGCGGAAGGCGAGGCAACCACAGGCGCCAAGAAGAGCGGTGGAGGTTCACGCAGGGACGGCTTCTGGACGAGCCTCGGCAAGGCCATCGTCCGCTCCGGCGTGCCGATGGCAACGCGAGTCCTGGAGAGCGCTATTAAGCGAGGCGCTCTCGGCGGCATCAGGCGCAAGAGCTAGGCGGCTTCACCGGACCGCGTGCCCGCGCTATTGATCGCCGATGCTGAAGCTAGAGGGCATAACGCTGCGTCTCGGCGGCCGCCTCATCCTCGACCGCGCCACTGCGTCGCTGCCACCGAAAGCGCGGGTCGGACTCGTGGGCCGAAACGGCGCGGGAAAATCGAGCCTGCTCAAGATCATCGCCGGTCTTTACGAGACAGACGACGGGTCGGTCGAAGCACCGTCCGGCCTACGCGTCGGCTACGTGGCCCAGGAAGCGCCGTCGGGTTCGCCGACCCCGTTCGAGACCGTGCTCGCGGCAGCGACCGAGCGTGCAGAGCTTCTGGCCGAGGCCGAGCACGCCACGGACCCCGAGAGAATCTGCGTCATCCACGAACGCCTGAACGCGATCGATGCGCATGGCGCTCCCGCCAGGGCCGCGCGGGTTTTGGCTGGCCTCGGCTTCGCGAAAGAGACACAGCACAACGCGCTCGACACGTTCTCAGGCGGCGGGCGCATGCGGATCGCACTTGCCGCGCTCCTATTCTCCGAGCCGGATTTGTTGCTGCTGGACGAGCCGTCCAACCATCTCGACCTCGAAGCAACGCTGTGGCTGGAGTCTTTCCTGAAGAGCTATCGCGGCAGTCTGATCGTCGTCAGCCATGAGCGCGACCTGTTGAACAACGTGACTGACCACGTTCTGCTTCTGGAGCGAGGCACGCTGACGCTGTATCCCGGCAACTATGATGCCTTCGCGCGGCTCAGGCGGGAGCGTCAGGCGCAAACGGAAGCGATGCGCGCCAAGCAGGAGGCGAAGGCCAAGAAGCTTCAGGCCTATGTCAACCGCTGGCGGTACAAGGCACACACGGCGCGGCAGGCCCAGAGCCGGCTCAAGGCGCTTGCGGCGATGGAACCGATTGCCGCGATAGCCGAGGATGCATCCGTCACTTTCGACTTTCCCAGCCCGAAGGAGCTGCGGCCGCCGCTAATTGTGCTCGAAAATACTGCGGTGGGATATGACGACACGCCGGTTCTTTCACGATTGAATTTGCGGATCGATCCGGATGATCGGCTCGCGCTCGTGGGCCGGAACGGCAACGGCAAGACGACATTGGCGCGTCTTTTATCTGGCCAGCTCACGCCCATGGCCGGCGCGCTCACAGCCAGTGGAAGATTACGCGTGGGCTATTTCGCGCAACATCAAATCGATGCTCTCGTTCCTGACAACACGCCTCTGCAACACATGGAGAGGATCATGGCCGGCGCCAATCCGGGACAGGTGCGCGGCCAGTTGGGACGCTTCGGCTTCTCGGGCGACAAGGTCAATCTAGCGGTGAGCCAACTCTCCGGCGGCGAGAAGGCGCGGCTTTCGCTAGCGCTCATCACGCGCGAGGCTCCCCACATTCTGATTCTCGACGAGCCGACCAACCATCTGGACATCGATTCCCGCGAGGCGCTGGTCGAAGCGCTGTCGGCATTCAGCGGCGCTGTCGTCGTGGTCAGTCACGACCGGCACCTGCTCGGCCTCGTCGCAGACCGGATCCTCCTCGTCGACGGCGGCACCGTACGGGAGTTAGCCGGCAGCCTCGAAGACTATCGCGACACCGTACTCGCTTCGTCACGCGGTTCGGAGGAGGAGGAGGAGCGGGAAAAATCAGCCGGCGCGGTCAATCGGAAGATGCAAGGGCGACAGAGGCCGGATACCCGCGAGCGCACCAGAGCTCTGCGCAAAGAGGCGGCGCTGGCAGAAGCCGAGTTGAAGCGTCTGTGGAAGCGGCGCAGCGAGATCGATGAGCAGCTTGCAGCGCCGACATCGGTTGGCTTGCCGTCCGTGAGCGAGTTGATGAAGAGTCGAGCCGAGTTGGACCGATCCGTGGCCGAGGCGGAGAATCGCTGGCTTGAGGCAAGCGACGCCGCGGAGCGTGCAAACCTGGAAGGCTGACGTTACCTGGACGGCGCCGACGCGTACATCTCCTCGACGTGATCCCAATTGATGAGATTGTCGAACCAAGCCTCGAGATATTTCGGCCGGGCGTTGCGGTAGTCGACGTAATAGGAGTGCTCCCACACATCGACGCCGAGAAGCGGCCAGCCCCCATGCACGAGAGGGTTCTCGCCATTGGGGGTTTTCATCACCTGAAGCTTACCGTCCTTGAGAGTGAGCCAAGCCCAGCCCGAGCCGAACTGCGTCTTGCCCGCGTCGATGAAGTCGACGCGGAATTTGTCGAAGCCGCCGAGGTCGCGGTCAATCAAGGCTTGGATCGATCCGGGGACCTTCTTGCCGCCGCCGCCCTTCTTCATCCAGGGCCAGAAATGGATGTGATTGAAGTCCTGGCCGGCGTTGTTGAAGATTGCTTGGTTCTTGCCGTAGCTTGCTTTGACGATCTCTTCGAGACTCTTGCCCTCGAAGCCCGAGCCGGGAAGGAGGGTATTCAGCGTATCGACATAAGCCTTGTGATGCTTGTCGTGGTGATACTCGAGCGTTTCAGCCGACATGTAGGGCTGAAGGGCGTCGTAGTCGTAGGGCAGGGGCGGGAGTTCGAAGGCCACGGCGGTTCTCCAGCGTAAATTGAAGGTGGGAAAATCATGCCGGAAGCTAAAGGTTCCATTAAGCCGAGGCAAGCAGCGCTCAATCGTCGAACAAACGACGTGTAAGAGTCCTAAAGGCTGCGCAGGGCGGTATGCCCCGCCTTCTCTCTTTCCGACACGGAGCTGGGTTAGGGAAGACTTCGGCTTGTCCGCCGAAGGGCTTGCGGCTTCGCGCCACACGTCCATTATTCGGCGGGGGCGGGTGGGCGTGGAGTCCCTGAACTCCGCGCCCGGTGCCGAGGAAGGTTCGCTATATCAGTACAGGGATCTGACGGTTCGAATTTGCCTCTGCGCGCCTGAACCGCAGATGAACCGACATTGCAGAAGCGGTTCAGGAACCGAGCTACTTGATCAGCGCCTGAAGCTCCTTGAACTCCGGCGTTCCGGCCTGCTCCATCCACTCGAACAGAACCATTTCGCTGTCGACCACATCGACGCCGGCATTGACCAATCGGGTCAGAGCAAGCTTGCGGCTCACCTTGGCACGCGAGCCCGTGGCATCGGCTACCACAAAGGCCTCAAACCCTTGGTTCTCGAGGTCGATGGCGGTCTGGGCCACGCAGATATGGGCCTCGATGCCGGCGATAACCACTTGGGACCGGCCCTGCCGCCGCACCTCATGCAGGCGCTCGCGCAACGGCGCGTTCCGCGCGCAAGAGAACTCGACCTTATCCGCGACGAGACCGTCATTTGCGAAGACCTGACGAATGGCATCCACGGTGGGGCCGAGGCCTTGAGGATATTGCTCCGAAATCGTGATCGGCACGTGCAGCATTCGCGCGGCGCGCACGAGGCGCAGGCAGCGGTCTACGACGCGATCCCTGGCGGAAATGGCGGCGAGAAGCTTGTCCTGGACGTCGACGATCAGGAGCTGGGATTTGTCACGATTGAGAAGCATGGCTCGCGAGGGGTGATGAGATTCGCTGTTTCGGCACAGTTTCAGCAACCCGTCATTCCGGCGCAAGCCGGAATCCAGCTTTGGAATTGGCGAGGACTGGATATCGGCTTTCGCCGGTAATAACGCGACAGGGGTTTCAAGACGAGTCTGAATTGTCCCCGATCTTCAGGGCGAAGGCATAGGTGAGCGCGACCTCCTTAAGCCGCTCGAAGCGCCCCGAGGCCCCGGCGTGGCCCGCCTCCATATTGGTGCGCAACAGGACGAGACTATCGCCGGTGTCGAACTCGCGAAGCCTCGCGATCCACTTTGCGGGCTCCCAATAAGTGACGCGCGGATCGGTCAGGCCGGCAAGCGCGATGATATGCGGATGCCTCTGCGCTTGCACATTGTCGTAGGGCGAATAGGTCGCGATCGTCCGGTAGTCTTCGCCGCTCTTGATGGGATTGCCCCATTCGGGCCATTCCGGCGGGGTGAGCGGCAGGCTCGCGTCGAGCATGGTCGTGAGCACATCCACGAAAGGCACCTCGGCGATCACACCGAGGAAGAGATCGGGCGCCATGTTGGTGACGGCGCCCATCAGCATGCCGCCGGCACTGCCGCCTTGCGCCACGATACGGCCTCGGGAGGTGAAGCCTTCGCGCGCGAGAAACTCGCCGGCGGCGATGAAGTCGCGGAAGCCGTTCACCTTCTTCTCGCGCTTGCCGTCCTTGTACCAGCGATAGCCCTTCTCCTGCCCGCCGCGCACATGCGCGATGGCGTAGACAAAACCGCGATTGACAAGGCTGAGAGCGACGGTTGAGAAACTGGCAGGCAGCGTCATGCCGTAGGCGCCGTAGCCGTAAAGCAGAAGAGGCGCCGAACCGTCGAGCGCCGTGTCCTTGCGGTAGAGCAGGCTCACCGGCACGGTTTCGCCGTCCTTTGCCGGCGCCATGAGGCGGCGCGTCACGTAAAGCGATGGATCGTGGCCGCTCGGAATTTCCTGGGTCTTGCAAAGCGTGCGCTCGCGTGTGCTCATATTGTAGTCGAACACTTGCGCGGGGGTTGTCATCGACGAATAGGTGAAGCGCAAGGTTTGGGTGTCATACTCGTAGCCCGGCGAGATGCCGAGTGTGTAAGCCTCCTCATCGAAGGCGATGGCATGCTCCTCGCCGTCGGTGAAACGCCTTACCACAATGCGCGGCAGGCCGTTCTCAAACTCGAGCCGAACCAGGTAATCCTTAAACACCGCGATATCGAGGAGGAGGCGGCCAGGCCGATGCGGTTCGATTTCGCGCCAATTCTCACGCCCGGGCCGATCGAGCGGGGCTTCGACGATGCGGTAATCCTCGGCGCAATCGGAGTTCGTGCGGATAATCAGGCGCTCGCCGTGATGCTCGACGGAATAATTATGCTCCGCCTCGCGCGGCGCGACCAGGACAGGCGGCAGCGAGAGCTTCGCGGCACCCACCAAGTACACCTCTGCGGTCACATGATCGGTCACGGTGAACAGGAGAAAGCGCCGGCTCTGCGTCGTCTCGAGGCCGAGAAAATAGGCGGGGTTCGGCTGATCGAAGAGCAGCGTATCGGGGATTGCGCCGCCCAGACGATGGCTCAGCACCTTGCGCGGGCGATGCTCGTCGTCGAGCCAGACATAGACCAGCGTGTGGCTGTCGGCAGCCCATTCTATGCTTCCGCTGCTCTCGGCGATGCCCGTCTGCGACACGACGCCGGTCTCGGTGTCGAGGACCTCGATGGTGAAGAACTCAGAGCCCTTCATGTCCGCGGCGTAGGCGATGTAGCGATGATCGGGGCTGTGTCTCACCGAGCCGAAACGGAAATAGGCGTGCGCCGCGGCAAGCTCATTGCCGTCAAGCAGGATCCGCTCCTCTCCGCCGCCGCGCAGGGCGCGGCAGTAAAGCGGGTGCTGGCCGCCGGTGACGAAGCGCGTGTAATAGGCGAAGTCGCCGTCTGGAGAGCGGACGGTTGAATCGTCTTCCTTGATGCGCCCCTTCATCTCGGCGAAGAGCTGCTCCTGCAACACCTCGGTGTCGGCCAGCATCTCGGCCGTATATGCGTTCTCCGCGTTGAGATGGTCGCGGATGGCCGGATCGAGAGCGGCGGGATCGCGCATCACGGCTTGCCAATTCTCGGCTCGCAGCCACGCATAGTCGTCGACACGCTCGATGCCGTGATGCGAAGACACCGAAGGAAGCTTGCGGGCGCGAGGCGCACCCGCATGAGACAATTTCCTATCCATGCTGGGAGAGTTACCTGAGTTTACTGCTGGAATCGTCGGTGACGAGTTTCAGCGCCGTGCCGTTTATGCAGTAGCGCGCCCCAGTGGGCTCAGGCCCATCCGGGAAGACGTGACCGAGATGCGCCTCGCAATTGGCGCAGCGGACTTCCGTCCGGCGCATCAGCAAGGAGCGGTCGTCATGTTCGCTCACCGCGGCTTCGTCCACCGGCTCATAGAAGCTCGGCCAACCCGTTCCTGAATCGTATTTGGTTTCTGAGCTGAACAGCGGCGCGCCGCAACAGACGCAGCGATACATGCCCTCGCTCTTCTCGTCGTAATAGGGATGACTGAAGGCGCATTCGGTGCCGTGCTGGCGCGTCACATAAAACTGCTCCGGCGTCAGCCGCTCCCGCCACGCCGATTCCGACATCGGCAGATTTTCCTGGTCCGTCTTGTCCATCCGCGCAGCCTTGTTTACCGGAACGCCTGTGGTCGTTTCAGGTTACTCGGACGAATATAGTCATGCCTTGGGCGCGGCCGAAGGGCACCATTGGGGCTCCTCACGCGGGTGTGTTTTCGGCCAATCAGTGGCCTGTGGGGACGCGTCCCCACTACACCAAAGTTGTTGGACTTCATCTAATCGGTTTCCACTAAACTTAAGTGGCGTGTGAAGAAAGGAGCATAGAGGAAAGTCCCTCTTGCGTTAATCAAAGCGGTTACGGTCTAGTTTTCGCCAGATCAGACGCGTTGCAGCTCCATAAAAACGTGCTATAGAAAGCAAATCAGCTAGCCATGTTTGGGCCAGCTTCATTCTCTAGTTGCGATACATTGCGGTTTCTCGTCACAAAAACGGCATAATCTGGTGACTGTAAGAGTCACGTGGGCCCGGAAGATGCGTAAGCAGCCACGGAATGGTGACCTGCTTGGCACGACCGGTGATTGGGCAGGATCAAGGAGCCATTTTCATGGAAGCGAGCCTGGAGAAGAATGAACTCGTCGAGCTGACCGCCGAGATCGTCTCCGCTTATGTCAGCAACAACACGGTGGTCGCCACAGACCTGTCTGGCGTCATTCACAATGTGTTCGACGCCTTGAGCAAAGCATCTACTGCGTCTGGCCAGCCGGCCAGGGAAGAACTGAAACCTGCGATTGCCGTGAAGAAATCCGTCACGCCCGAGTACATCATCTGCCTCGAGGACGGCAAAAAGTTCAAATCGCTGAAGCGGCACCTGCGCACGCATTACGATCTTTCGCCTGAGGAATATCGCGAGAAGTGGGGCCTTCCTCACGACTACCCGATGGTCGCGCCGAACTATGCGGCGGCCCGGTCCGATCTCGCGAAGCGCATGGGGCTCGGGCAGAGGCGGCGCTAGGACGGCTTGAGACGCATCTGGATTTCGTTGCGGGGTGTCTTGTCGCCGGCGGCCTACCGGTTTCAAGATCGGGTAGTCGGTCACGGACTCGCTACAAGCCTTTGTGATTCCTTGATGAATCGGCTTGTCTCCACTTGCAAATCGGGAGCGAACTACACATAGTCGGAGAGTTCGCAGCGATTCGCGGGGAGCTTAGCCTCGCGGCAGGAGGGGATTCGGATGCTGTCCGGACGCGCCTTTCGAGCCCAGCTGGTCATGCAGGGACAACGCGAGTTGTTCGACTATTGGCTGAGGTCGGCGGGCGAGCGGTCAATGCCTGCGCGGTCCGATCTCGATCCCTTGAAGGTTCCACGCCTTCTTCCCAATCTCGGCCTGATCGACCTCAGGAATGGCCTGGAGCAAGGCCTGTTCCGCCTGGCGGGAACGCGGCTACACGAGGTCTATGGGCAGGAGATCACCGGCAAGCGCATCGACGAGGTCTTTGCCGGAAATTGTGCCGGCTATTGGAGCCGGGTGCACTCGCGCGTGGTCGAAAGGGGATCGCCGGCTCACGGCGTGGTCCGCGGACCAGCCAAAGGGAGAGACCACGTCATTCTGTTCTGGCTGCGGCTTCCCCTTTCCGAGGACGGCGGCCGGGTGGACAGGATCCTGTGCCACGACGTCGCAGGTCCCGGGGACGATAATCGCGTGACTTCGGATGTCGCCCACTTTCCCTATACCCGCATCCAACCTCAGCCCCGCACTCAAGCGCGGAGTGTCCAGTACGGCTGAGCGGTCGTCAGCTCCCGCGCAAGGCCGCAAGCTCTCCGTATAGGCGCTGATAAGACCGAAATGCCGGTTGAGGTTGTAGCTCCAATCGCCTGCTAGCCCGCGTCTGCGTTCTGCCCGAAGGGCCCACCTGAGCTTCCCGAGAATGTAGAGCTTTCCTTCGGAGCGGCGGCGCCTGCGCCACTGGGGTGCAGGAGGATTACCGTCCCAGCCTCGACTTCTGGCGAGGCGGCTCCGGCCCGGGCAGCAAGACGTGAGATGCAAATCGCCTTTAGTGCAGGGTCCGCCTGGCGCGTGCACCCTCGGCGTCGGATCTGATCCGCTTCACCATGGCAATGAGACCATTGGAGCGCTGCGGCGTCAGGTGCTCGTTGAGGTGCAGCCGCCCGAGCGTTTCGATCGGGTCGAGATCGATGATCTCGTCGGCGGTCTTGCCGGAGTAGACGGCGAAGAGAATGGCGATGAGCCCCCGCACGATGTGCGCGTCGCTATCGCCGATGAAGCTGAGCCGTGGACCATCGGGATCTATCGACGTCGAAAGCCAGACTTGGCTGACGCAGCCTTGCACCTTGTTGGCGGCGTTGCGCAGGCTCTCCGGCAGGGGTTCGAGCTTCCGTCCGAGCTCGATCACATAGCGGTAGCGATCCTCCCAATCGTCAAGAAGCTCGAAATCGGCGAGGATTTCGTCGAAGCTCCCGCTTGCCCGCGTATCGGTGACTGCGTCCATGACTTCAATATAGGCGGGAAATCAGGCAGCTGCGACCGTCCGAGCCAAAAAAGAACGGGCGCGCAGCGGGAAGGAAAGGGCAAAACCTTCCTAGCTGCGCGCCGTTTGGCAGGCGGGGGCTGCCAATAAGCTGTCATGCTCGGACGTTTCGGCTCTGTCTCTTCCGGCGCCAGGCGGCAACCGGACGATTCTCACGCACTTGTAGCTTGCGACGTCCTGGTTGACGTGCCGCGATCAAGCGCCTGCGTCAGGAACGCCCCAAGCAGCCTCGCGGTCCTCGGGGCTCAACGTGTCCTGAGAACTGTCCATCTCCCAGGTCGTCGGCTCGAGCGGGGCCGCCGCTGGAGGCACCGGCATGAGTTTATCCTCGCTCGACGCCGCTGCCGGCGACATCGACAGGACCGCGTTCGTGCCCGAGGCGCCGGTCTGCTGCTCGACGACGCCCATCACCATCTGGGCCCCGAACTCAGCCTTCTGCACCAGGATCGCGAAGGCATCCTGACCGGTCGCGCAAGTCTGGGGGTTACGGTCGCAGAATGTCGCCACATCGTGCACCGCCGATTGGGCGGTGCCCCAAATCTGGCTCTGCTGCTCAGAATCCGTGGGGAGCAGCAAGACAAGGATCAGAAGCCAAAAGGCTGACCTGATAAGAAACAGCATCGCTTCGCCCTCTCTGTTGAAACCTGCGGACTTTTTGGCCCGCTATCGTTCCCGCTTATGCAGGCAACTATAGCTGAAAGAAAATAAGGGAGGCTCACTGCAATCAATAAATTTTGAATCGAAAATTCCAGTCGATTATTGTGATTACATAGTTATTACTTTGCTAGTATTGCTTGACAATTCCTTGCTTGCTGTCCCAAGGTTTGTCTAAAATTTTTGGAAATCCTAGCGAAACGCCTTTCAGACCGGCGATCGGCTCCAACCTCGCCCGTGTTCGCCAGCAAGACCTCGAGAGGGCGTGGGCAACGGCGGTGGAAAAGTCGTTTTAAGCTTCCTTAATGCACCCCCCGAATAATCCGCCACCAAGACAATCGGGGACGTAGCGGCAGTTGCCCGCTTCGAGATGCGCGTGTTTGGCAGTGAAAGCGTACGCGGGCTCGCCGTCTATTTCGGCTCGCTGGTGCATGATTCGGCTCGCGCCGATGCCCTGACGGCCACGCGCCACCAGTCCTTCGTTGCGTCGCATCTGCTTGCCGGGCTGCTCGCCCTGTGCGTCTTCCCGATCTACCTCGTGGTTAACGGCAAGCCGTCGCTATACGGGACCGCGGCCTTCGTCTGGCTGCTGTCGCCGATCGCCATCGCCATCTATCTGTCGCGGACGGGCAAGTTTGCCGTCGCGCACCTGATCTCCGCGGCAAACCTCGCGGGCCTCGTCACCTATTGTGCGTGGCTCACGGGCGGTCTCGGCTCGGCGCTCATTCCCTGGATGGTGGTCGTGCCGCTCGAGGCAGCAATGGCCACTGACCGCCGCAACGTCGCTTGGGCCGCTGCGGCCGCTGGCCTTGGCCTGGCGACCCTCGGCATTGTCGGCTGGTACGGATGGGTGCCGGAAGCCGGCCCTCCGCCGATTCCCTCGCTGGCCTTCGCCTTGATCGGGGCCGCGAGTGCCATGGCCTACGCTGCCGCGCTCCCGGTTATGGTTCAGCTCGTGCGCAAGCAGTCGGAGAGCGCGGTGCGCCTCGGCGAAGAGCCCTACCGGCTTCTGGCCGAGAATGCGAACGACATGATTACGCGGCACGACGAGAAAGGCCGCGTCATCTTTGCATCGCTCGCGGCGCAACAGCTTCTCGGCGAGCCGGTGCAGAAGGTTCTCGGCGACGGCCTGTTCGAGCGCGTCCACGTCGCTGACCGGCCGGCCTACCTCACCGCCTTGTCGCGCTGCCAGGCCAATAACGAGGCCATCGCGGTCGAGTTCAGGGTGCAGCGCTCAGGGGCGCCCGAATCGGCGCGCTATGTCTGGGTCGAGACGCGCTGCCGGTCTGTGCGGGTCGCCGAGGGTAACGAGCGTCCGGGCATCGTCGCCGTTACCAGAGATATTTCCGAACGCAAGGCTCAAGACGCCAATCTACTCAAGACCCGGGACCAAGCCGAAAACGCGTGCCGGGCCAAGACGCAGTTCCTGGCCAATATGAGCCACGAATTGCGCACGCCGCTCAATGCGATCATCGGCTTCTCCGAAATCCTCAAGCGCGAACTGTTCGGCGGGCTCGGCGAAGACCGCTATCGGGACTACGCGCGGCTCATTCACGAAAGCGGCGAGCACCTGCTCAATGTCGTCAACGACATCCTCGACATTTCGAAGATCGAGGCGGGCAAGTTCAACATCGTCAAGGAGCCGTTCGATGTCGCCTCGCTCGTCACCTCATGCTGCGACATTCTCGGTCATTCCGCGGCGCAGAGGTCGCTGTCGCTGATTGCGGACGTGGCTCCCGGCATTCCCGAGGTCCCGGCCGACAATCGCGCCTGCAAGCAGATGCTGCTCAACTTGATCTCCAACGCCATCAAGTTCACCGAGCCGGGCGGATGGATCCGCGTCTCTGCTCGCCTGGCGGAAGGCAATGTGGTGATCGCGGTCACCGACAACGGTATCGGCATCGCTGCGCCGGATCTGCCGAGGCTCGGCAGTCCGTTCGTGCAAGCGAGCAATTCCTACAATCGAAACTATGACGGGGCCGGCCTCGGTCTTTCCGTGGTGAAGGGTTTGGCGCGGCTTCACGGCGGAAACCTCGCTCTAGCGAGTACGCTCGGCGAGGGCACCGTCGTGAGCATCACGCTGCCTCTCGATGACGACGGCGAATCAGTCGAGAGGACAATTCATGAGCCGACGGTCTCTGCTGCTTGATCCTCCATGGGAAAGGGCCATTGCGCGGAGCCTTAGCTCGTTTAACGTCTCTTTAGCTTCGGTCGCCAAGATGACGGGAGAGGAGCCCCTCAATCCTGGGACCTTATGGACTCCTGACCGGCAATGGGCGTTGTCACTGCGCGACTCGTCTTCCTGGCCTTTCTCGGCCTGACTGGGACCATCATCTACAATGCCCTTTATCTTCAGGGGCACGATCCCCCTGTGGTTTCCGCGGCGCCGCGTGGTACTGGCGACCCTGAGGCCACGATCTCCGTCAATCCGACCCCGCCTCCAGCCAGCACCGACTTGCCGGCGCTCGACGCGGGGCAGGGCGGGTCCCACCTCATCGTCAGGGCAGTGCAGCGCGAGCTCGCCGAACGTGGTTTCGATGTCGGCGAGGTTGACGGCACCCTAAGCGACAAGACACGGGCTGCCATCTCGTCTTACGAAAGCAGTCAGGGGTTGCCCGTCACCGGGCTTCCCACCGACGATCTGCTGCGCCAGATCCTGCTTGGTGACAGTTTGGGGAAACTCGGGACCACGGGCTCATTGACCGTCGAAGACAGCGACGCGGCCGAAGGCGAGCCTTCGACCGTGCGGTCGGTGCAGAAAGCCCTGGCCGATCTCGGCTACGACCCCGGCCCAATCGACGGCGCGATGGGTGACAAGACGGCGCGCGCCATCAGTACCTTCCAGAGCGATCGGAAGATCGCGGCCACCGGGCAGGTCACGCCCGAGCTTCTCGATGAGCTCAAGCGCGTAACCGGCCGCGACGTGACGATGACCGCCGCGAAACCCTGAGTTCCGCGCTAGACTATCGTTCATGCGCGTGAGGAGTGAGGTTTGGGTGAGGGCGTATATGCGTCGTTGCCAAGCTGAGGCCGTGCCCGTTGTCATTGTACGGCGCGGCGACGAGGCGGCCGGCGCGATCTTCATCTCGGTGGATCGCCTCGACGGCAGCGTGCGTCTCTATGGTCCTGCACCCGCCGGGCATGACGATGCCGATTCCGACCGCCGTTGGGTTTCATGCTTGGGATCGGAACCTGTCCTGTCTGTCGATGCGGACAGATATCTCAAGCGGCAACTCCAGTTCGATGCCGATCTCTGGATTATCGAGATCGAGGACAGAAGCGGCCGTCACTTCCTCAGCGATGTCGAACTCGAGAGCTGACTGCCGACCCGAACTGGTGCGCCACGATTAGGGGTTCGTTAACCTTACCGGCCTCTTAATAGCCCAGGCGTAAAGACGGCGCGTGGGACCGCGCTTCGCGCGAGAACATTCCGTGGAGACCGAGATGGCGACGATATTGGAGTTCCGCCCCACCGAGGCAGCCGCAGCCCGGATCAGCAAGGTCGTGGAAGGATCGCTGGGTCAGATCATCATCTTCCCTGGCATCAGAATCGAGCGCCGGGAATCGGGGGACACGCCGCGGCGCACGGCAACGGCGTCGCGGCGTCGCCCCGGGGGGGGTAGGAAGTCGCGAGTCTGAACCTCATCTCGGTTTGCCGTATGAGCCGCAATAAGTATTCTTGAGCGCTTGCTCAGCCCGGATGGCGCGACTGGGACCGGCGAGCGGTGCCCGGATCAGCACGATACCTTCGGTCACCGGCGAATTCACAACCACGACATCGTCTGCCGAATCGGGAGCGTCCACGCTCGCTTCCGCGACCGACTGGTCAGCCATGGCGATGATCAGGCTGATTTCCGGTCGCTTCAAATCAGCCCCAGCTACCGCATAGAAGTTCACGCCTTCCGGCGTGTAGAGGGCGACCATCCACAGATCGTCCGGCACCATGGCTTTCACGCGCACCGGACCGTTCGCCAGGTCGTAATGACAAACCGCATAGCGGACGTCCGGAGCCATCATCGGCATGATCTGCCGGCCAAGCCCGGCAGCCGGTATCTGGATCATCGAGTTGGCGGGCCCGAGCGCGGCCAGCCGTGCGTGCGCGTCTCTCGGGGCGAGCAGCGGCAGCGTCAAAACTGCAATGACATGGATGAGGCCGGCCAGCAGAAGGCAGAGAACGATATAGCGGCCTGGGAGGGTTACTCGCATTCTAAGCGCTTTATCTTTGGCAGACGGTCGCCCGGGATCAGTCCAATTCCTTCGGAATCAGTCTCACGTGGGCCATAGATCCGCAACATCAGCATCAGATTTTGATCTACAGCGCCGCTCGGCAGCCAATTCTCCGGGCGCGCATTCCGGGCCAAGTTGACTCGGAAGGAGCCGTTGGCATGGCGGATCGCTTCCTCGCCATTGAAGCTGTACCGGTTCGACGGGTTCGCTATCAGCGAGCCGCGCTCGTCATAGACTGCAAGCGACCACCACCGGGCGTTGAGCGGTGAACCGACGATTGCGTATTCGCAGTCGGCGGTGAGGGTTCGGCCGTCGCTATCCGTATTCGCCACGAAGTAGCGGGCGGCGGTCGAGGTGAGGGGGAGCCGGCCGCTGCGCGCCAGATGGGCCCTGGTGTATGGATCGGCTTTGGGGTTGCCTTCGCCGAGCCAGCTCGCCCATGGCCCGACCTTGGAAGTGGTGAGCGGAGAGCCGCGCTCGATCATGTACCAGGCCGACCCGATGCCGAGCACCAAGGCCATGGCGAAAGTGCCGATGAAATAGCCGAGACCCCGCATCGAGGTGTAGCCCTCGTCGCGCCGCGGCATGGCGCGCGGGGCCACGGTCGCCGGTGGGTTTGGCAGGACAATGGTCAAGCGAGCATCGTCTCTCGGTAGGGCGCCCGCACGAAGAAGGGCCTATGGGGGCGCGGCGGCACTGTCTGTTTCGCGAAGCTGAGCACTTGCCGCTTCAGCCGGTGCCGCAGCCGGTTTGGAACGCGGCGTCGCGCCAGGAGCTGCCGCAGACGCCAAGCCGGTCGGCGCCGCAGCGGGTGCCTCCGCGCGACCAGGCTTCGGCTCGTCTTGCGCGCTAACGGGCCGCGCATCCTTCAGCAGTTCGCTGAGATTCTGGAGAATGTCACGGGTCGCCGCAGACATGTCCTTGACGCTCTCCGCCGATGCCGGGGCGGCCACTTCGTCATTGGCGTTCTGCGCAAGAATCGCAGCGATGCGCGCCTGCTCCGCCACCTGCACCGGGTGAAGTTCCACGCCAGGGATTTGCGGGATGTTGTCGGTGTCGTGCGCCTTGGTCATGTAGTTGTGCCAGATCTCGGCGGGGAAGCTGCCGCCTGTGACCCGCGCCATCGGCGTGAAATCGTCATTGCCGAGCCAGACGCCGGTGACATATTGCCCGGTGAACCCCAGGAACCAAGCATCGCGATAGGCTGTGCTGGTACCTGTCTTGCCGGCGGCATTGGTGTGATCGAGCTCGGCACGCTTACCGGTACCGTCGGTGACCACGCTGCGCAGCATCGAGTTGAGCTGCTCGATGGGCTTCAGCTCGAAGATCCGCTTGCGCGGGGGCTCGTCGCGATCGTGATTGTAGAGAAGCTCGCCGGGAATAGTGCGGATCTCCTCAATGGCGTAGGGGCGAACCTCTAGTCCGCCAGCGGCGAACACCGCATAGCCGCCGGTGTGCTCGAGAGGGGTCATGCCGTTGTCGCCCAGCGCCAGCGAGCAGGTCTTTTTGAGGTGCGTGATACCCATCTTGGCAAGATCGGCGAGCACCTTTTCGCGGCCCGCCTGAAGCGACAGTTTCACCGCAACGGTGTTGATCGACTTGGCGAGCGCGGTGCGGACGGTCATGCGGCCCCTAAAACCGCCCGAGTAGTTCTTGGGCGACCAGCGTCCGCAACTGACAAAGCCGTCGCTGACGGAAGTTTCTGGCGTGAAGCCGTTTTGGAGCGCGGTCAGATAGACATAGGATTTGAATGAGGAGCCCGGCTGCCGATAGGCGTGGGAAGCACGGTTGAACTGGCTTTGCCCGTAGTCCTTGCCGCCCACCATCGCCCGGACTGCTCCGTCGGTCTCCATGGACACTAGGGCGCCATTGTCGAAGTTGCGCGAGCGGCCGATCTTGTTGACCGTGTCCTCGAGAGCCTCCTCAGCGTATTTCTGCAAGGCGACATCAACGGCGGTGCGGGCGACGACAATGTGGTCGGGCTTGCCTCGCATCAGGCGCTGCACCTCCTCGAAGGCCCAATCGAGGAAATAGTCGGGCGTTTGATTGTCTGCGCGCTCGACGATCTTCGCCGGATTCATCCGGGCGCCATAAACCTGACCTTCGCTGAGGTAACCCGCCTCCACCATGTTGGTCAGGACTTCATTCGAGCGTGCGCGCGAGGCGGCGAGATTGACGTGCGGCGCGTAGCGCGTCGGCGCCTTGAACATGCCAGCGAGCATGGCGGACTCGGCCAGCGTCACCTCGCGGATCGACTTGGCGAAATAATATTGGGCGGCCGCCTCGACGCCGTAGGAGCCGCCGCCGAGGTAGGCACGATCGAAATAGAGCTTCAGGATCTCGGCCTTGGAGTAGTGGTTCTCGAGATAGATGGCGATGATCGCTTCCTTGATCTTTCTCGAAAGCGAGCGCTCGGGCGACAGGAACATGTTCTTGGCGAGCTGCTGTGTGAGCGAGCTACCGCCCTGCACGACCGCATCGTTACGCGCGTTTTCGGCCAGAGCGCGGAAGGTACCCATGACGTCGATGCCGAAGTGCTCGAAGAAACGGCGGTCTTCGGTGGCGAGAGTCGCCTTGATCATGTGATCTGGGATTTCCTCGAGCGGCACGGAGTTGTCGCGGAGGAGACCACGCTTGCCGATCTCGTTGCCGTAGCGGTCGAGGAAGGTGACGCTGTATTCGTCGGCGAGGTTGATCTTGCCCTTGGCGATCTCGAAGGCAGGCAGGGCGAAGGTGAGAACGACAAGGAAGCCAGCAACGCTCAAAGTGAGCGCTTCACAGGCGAGCTCGTCGCAGGCGCGCAAGAAGCCTTTGACCTCGAAACGGCCAAAGAAGGAGGAATATGCGCTCCACCAGTCGCGGAAGCCGATCCAGGCGCCATAGAGGCCGGAATCGATCCAGGAATCGATCTTCAGCCAATCGATGAGCTTACCGCGGTGATTACCTTGAAGAAAATCGCGCACTTGCCCCAACCTCTACCACGGCGCCGATGCCCAAGGGACCGGCATGCCCAGACCTAGACCGTCCAAACACGGGGATTTCCTAGGCCGGTCAAACTACACGCCGATTGCGGCGTTTTATAGGGGTTCTAGGCCCGTCGAAAGGCCAATCGCGCCGCGAACCGTCGCCCCCGAGGGCACGTCCAGAGGGTCGCCCAATGCCGTTAACGAGCCGCTAACCAAAAATCGCCGTGCCGTGCCGTTGCATTTACCGCGCCGGCTCGTAGCCTCGCTCTTTCATGCAATCGACATAATCCTCTTCCGAGGTGCCGCGACCAAAACCCCTGAAGATGGCGAGCACCGACTTAACGCCGCGCTTCTTGGCTTCCTCGGCGCAGGCTTGCTTGGCGAGCTCGAGACCGGTCGCCTGCAAGTCCGGGGGCTTCTTGGCGCTCTTGTCGATCAGGGTGAAGTCGCCGGGCGGCGGCTCGGCTTTGCGGCTGCAGCCGGAGAGTGCCACGCCAAGAAGGCAGGCGGCTAGCAGCACCCCGCGAAGACTCCACATCGGCAACAACTACTAACCCAGTCCCTGCTTCTGGCCAGCGCTCCAGTCTGCGGCCCCAAAAGGCGAATTCATGACGGTAAGGGCGGGCCGGCCTCGTTCTCGGTGCGTTGAATTGTCCCCCGAGCCGGACGCTCGCTCGCAAGGCTAAGGCCGAAAGGTGAAGAGCCGATTGCCCGGCCGGCTTCGAAGATGAACGCCTCTTCGCTCTTAGGGAGCTTTGCCGAAAACGAGGGCGACAGCAAGAAGCACCCCGAACCAGGCCCGCTACCAGACCAGCGGCACGAGGCGGTAGCGCACGCGCCTCGCATAATCGGCATAGCCGTCGAGCTCGGCCTTGAGCGTCTCCTCCTCGAACACCGCGCGTGCCGCCAACATGGCGATGAGCACAGCGCTCGTGGCGAGACCCAACCAGGAGCCGAGCATGAGCGGGACGCCGAGGATGAGGAGAAGGGCGCCAGCATACATCGGATGTCGCACATAAGCGTACGGCCCCGTCGACACGACGCGATGGGCGCGATCGCTCTGAATCTTGATGACCGGCGCGGCATAGGTGTTCGCCTTGAAGGTCAACCCCACGAGGTAGCATCCGAGGCAGATTAGGACGAAGCCCGCCACCTGGATCCAGACCGGAACGTCGGACCAGCGATAGCGCACGGCGTCGAGCCCCATCAGCACGAACCAGGAGATCCACGCGGTCGATACTAGGATCATGAAGACCTTGTCCCAGAGCTTTTGACCGCGCTGGATGGCGGAGCCGAGCCGCTCGGTGAGCAGTCCGGGATCGACGCGCGCGAGCCACAGGCCGGCGCCGATACTCATGAGCGCGGTCAGGGCAAGATAGATCCAGGCTTCGGGCCAGCGCAGCGTACCGGCGGCGCCGAACAGCAGCACGGCGAGGAGGACGAGATAATACCCGTGCGCAGGATCAGCTTCCACACGAGATCGCGGGAGGTGGCGGGCGCGGTCATCGCGCAGTTTAGAGCACGCGATTTGGGGTTTCACGATGGCGTGACAGGCGAGGGCTCCTACTCGCCAATATCGGTGCGCGGCTCTAGCATCGACCGGTGAGGCCCGAGACCGATCCCGCGGCCATTGCAGGGAGGCGCTTGAGATGGATTATCGGCTTATCGTCATGATCGTAGCCGGGCTTGCGCTCGGTAGTTTCGCAAGCTTGCAGACCATGGCCGCGACGGAAACGACAATGGCCAGCTGCGGCGAGGGCAGCAGCGAAGAGCAGGTCGCCTGCCTCAGCAAGAAGGTGGCCGACCTCGAAGCCAAGTTCGCCGAACTGGCGAAGGAATCGCTCAAGTGGAATGACAGGGTGACCCTTGTGAACGAGGACATGCGCATCTTCCCGCGCTGCCTGGAGAACCCCGGGCCCGATACGCGGCAGCTCACCGATGTATTCGCCAGCTCCTGCGCGAAGATCCCGGCCCAGGCCTGGATGGTCCGCAAGGCCTATCACTGAGCGCGGCGGCTCGCGACCAACCGAGAAAGAAATCGAGAGCGGGAACCCGACCCGGCTGCTTGCGTTATGGCCGGGACCATTTTTCGCGAGACAAGCTTCCGGGATACGTTCTGGAGGCTCTGAGTTTGGGACGCCGGACGGCGGGACCAAGGGAGGCATCGGAAAGGCCCGCCGGCAACAGCGGGTCTTTCTGCGTTTCCCCCGCCGCTTAATGAAGCTGCGAGTCCATGCTAAGAACTTGGCTTAGCAAACTTCGGGAGGAAGGGGTGATGCTCAAGGCTGCGCCGGTCCATCGATCAGTTCTTTGTCTCGCGATGCTCATGCTTCTGGCCGGGCCGGGCCGGGCGGCCGAGCCGGAGCCGGAGCCGGAGCCGGGCGCAGCGCCGCCGCCAGCCGATCTCGAATGTCACAACGAGCGCGTGACCGGCAGCGGGCCGAGCTTCACGAGCGCCCGAGCCGATGCCGAGACCGCGGCCAAGCAGGACTGGCTGAAGAAGGCGCAAGCCATCTTTCCCGAGGCGACTTTCGAGACGGCGCGCGAAGCGAATCTGAGCTGCGCCGTGCAGGGGCTCTACAGCAAGTGCTTCGCCGCCGGCATTCCCTGCCGCCCGAAGGTGGCGGCCTCCAAACCGGGAGCGCCCGCGCCCGAGGCTTCGGACCCGAAGTAGTCCGCACCGTAGCCGGAGATGCCGCAGGACGGCACCAAGTGAGGTAGGCGTCCAACCGATCGCGATGAAGTGTGCGTGAGCTCCACGACACGGGGAAGGCCGTCGAGAGGACGGCCATACTCACCGGGGGTCGCCCACGCACGCGTGCGACACTGCGCGCTTTCCCGCCGATAAGCGAGTCTTTCCGGCTCCGCGCTGGCGGAAGCGCGGCCGCCGGTTAACAGGTTAACACTTGTGCTTCTTCCGGCCGGGCGTGCTCAACCCCTCGTCCGCGCGCGAGCGCGGCGCAGACGCGTCCGGGCTCGGCCGTGCGCCGGGCTGGGTGACCCGCGACTTCACCCGAGCCGGCGAGGACCGCGGCAGGTGTTCCAACAGACCGAGCAAAAAGAAAGAGAAGGTGTCGCGTTGCGGCTTCAAGTGCGGCATGCTTGAGCCTTGTCACACCGACCTTAATAATGTTGCCGATGGGGTCGGCCCGCGCGGCGCACGAAGTGGAGACAATAATGCGGAACTTCGCCCTCGCGATCCTCCTTGGCGTGGCGATTTGGGCCGGATCGGCGGCCGCGGCGGACCCGGCCGAACCCGCAGTCGAGGCCAAATCGAAATGCCAGGCGGCCGAGATCAACCCGGTGACCGGTCACGTCTTCTGCATCAGGCCGCTCGGAGCGCCGGTCGAGCCACCGCCGGCCGACATCGCCCCACCCTGCGACCCCGAACAGTCGCGCGGCCAGTGGACCTGGGCGCCGAACTGCGTGCCGTCGTCTGAGGGGATGTGAAGCCTGCTTCGGAAAGCGCGCGAAGTGCGTTTGTTTAGAAGTGCATTATATTTTAGAAGTGCATTATATAAAGGGCAGACCAAATATAAAGGGCAGACCAAAAAACGCCGGGGGAAACCCGGCGGGCCTTCAAGGAGGAAACTGCGATGCTTAATTTTCTCGGATGCAGCGCGCAGGGCATCGCCGTCGCCAACGGCGTGACCACGCTGGCTCTGCTCGAGCTTCTGGTCGAGCGGAAGATCCTCACCCGTGCCGATGTGCGCCAAGTTATTGACAGCGGCATCGAATGCCTCAAGCCGCGCATCAATGTCGGCACCGTCGCCGAGGCCGTGACGCTGATGCGCGACCGCATGAAGCCGCTCTTTGCCGAGGGCAAGACGGATTTCAAGCCGAACTGCCAGATGCCTGAGAGCCGGCGTTAGCCGGAGGGAAGCAGGATCAGGGTCTCGACCGCTCGCCGTCCGTGCGAGAGCGCCTGGGCGCCGATAGCAGGGGGTTACGCAAGACCGGTTGGATCAAACGCTCTTTCTTCTCGGCGAGGACGACTTCCGCAACTCCGCCGACAATGGCGGCCGCTACAGCCACAGCAACGGTCTTGGGGTCAAAGGGTCAAATGCCACGTTCCCCAGCATATAGGGCGCCGCATCGCGCGAAGCCCCAATCAAACTGAGACACTACCCAGCGTGACGCTCGTCGCTAGGGTTCAGCTACAACGCGACAGGTGCGCGACACTTCAGCGACGCGAGCGCGGGTGAAGCAGGGGGGCCAAGGAAGATCGCCAATGTCACTTCGCCCAAGAGCGAAGCTTCAAAGCGTCAGGCAAAACTTGATAAGGCTCGCAAGGCTGCGCAGGCGCGCTGAGCTCCAACTCGGACATCGTTCGGAGAAAAGCCTGACCGGCTTCGAGTTCCGCCTCCAGCTCGTTCCACGTCGCGGCAAGAACGACGAACTTCTCTCGCATTTCCGGCGTCCGCGCGGCTTCCGCGAGGCCCGTGCACCGCATTGAGGCGGCAGGTTTCGGGATTGCCCGGCATGTGACCCTCCCTGAGCCACACCCGGCCCCATTCGATTCTCAATAGAATCGCCCGTCAAGGGAATGACTGTTCATTGCAACCTTGGGAAGACTCCGAACCTCCCAGTTTGCAGGAGGGAGAGTAACGGCGATCGGCGTTTGCCACACCCTCAAGTTCAATAAGCGCTAAAGGAAGTTCAAATCCTCTGACACGGTGAAGGACCCGTCTTCGATGGTCAGGGACCCGCCTCCAAAGTCCACGGACCCGTCTGAAAATTCGAATGTGACCGGCTTGTCGAGGAAGTCGGACGTAACGACTCCGTGTCCCTCTAGTGCGAGATCGCCGGACCGGTCCGCGGCGGCGGCGAGGTCGAGAAGAAATTCAACCATGTCGTATCCCCCTTGGAGCAATATTTCAGCATTGGCCGAGGCTAGCAGCAGAATTGGGCAATATCGCGAACGCGCAACGCGTGCATCATGGTTCGAGGGCGGCGTGGCAGGCAGCCGGAGCCGCACCGGCGGAGCTTGTCGGCAGCATCGAGGTCAGGGACATAAGCCGGGGCAGCGGGCTCGCCTTCACGGTTGGAACGCCCGACTCGCTGGAGCGTTTTGTCGAGCATGGCAGCGTGAGACGGCGTGCGTTCCCTTGGCTTTGGCCTTTTTTTCAGGGTCGTTTACCGCAGGTTAAGCATGGGCTCAGAAAAATGGTGTTCGCGGCTTTAACGGGCTCGCCAGGCTAGGTCTGATCGCAAATCCGTGATGGGCTGCGGAAGCGGTGCCGCGGTACCCATATGTCGGTTAACGAACATTTAATGGAGTAATGGAGCCCCTCGATGGCCGAGGTTGCAAGTTGGGCCCTTCAGCACGGAATCTACCAGGCGCTGGCAAGCTCTTC
Organism: Methyloceanibacter sp.; assembly: GCA_050728375.1. Lineage (GTDB taxonomy): Bacteria > Pseudomonadota > Alphaproteobacteria > Rhizobiales > Methyloligellaceae > Methyloceanibacter. Next base: position 2,126 of record JBOHJE010000198.1, on the reverse strand, counting down.
CGATCTTACGGCGCTCCTCGGCGGCGCGCGGATCTACGACCATGCGCCGCAAGGCGCGGCCTATCCCTTCATCACGCTGGGCCAGAGCATGATCCGCGACTGGAGCACCGGCACCGAGGACGGCACCGAGCACAATCTGACCCTGCATGTGTGGTCGCGCTCGGGCGGCAAGAAGCAGGCTCACGAGATCATCGAGGCCATCAAGTCGGTGCTGCACGACACGCCGATGATGCTGGCCGACCACCATGTCATCAATTTGCGCCACGAGTTCTCCGAGGCGCGGCTCGATTCCGACGGCGACACCTTCCACGGCATCGTCCGCTATCGCGCGGTGACGGAGCCGGCACAGGCCGCCGCGGCCTAAGCTCAGGACACAGCGTATCCACACCCCTCATGGCCGGGCATGTCTCGGCCATGATTGTTTTGTTCTGCCCTCTTCGTCGTCATAACCCGCGAAGGCGGGCAATCCAATGACCACCGCCGGTCGTTGTCCGCGACGCCTTCGGGGTAGTGGATTGCCCGGCCAAGCGGGGCAATGACAAGGGGGGATGGTCACAAAGAAACCGGGGGGTCGCGCGGACGGTCCATGCCGCGCTATAGGGACTGTGCTCGCGGAGGGGATGATCGATGTCGCTTTGGACTTCATTCAAGGAATTTGCCGATCGCGTTTCCGGCGAACAGGTGCCTGCGCGCAATTTGCGCGAAGAGGAACTGCGGCTGGCAGCGGCGGCGCTGCTCGTCCACGGGACGGTGGTCGACGGCACGGTCGAGCCCGAGGAGCGCCGGAAGCTCAAGGCCATTCTCCAGACGCGGTTCGATCTCGACGCCGGCGAGGCACGCAAGCTGCTCGGCGAGGCCGAAGTCCGGGAGCACGACGCAGTCGACATCTACCGTTTCACCAGCGTTCTCTGCCGTGAGCTCGACCAGGACGGCCGCAAGCGCATCGTCGAGATGTTGTGGGAGGTGGTGATGGCGGATGGCGTGGTGCATGAGTTCGAGAACAATCTGGTGTGGCGGGCGGCCGAGCTGCTCGGCGTCTCGACGCGAGACCGCATCACCTTGCGCAAGGCGGTCGAGTCGCGCTCGGGTTAAGCATCATCCAGACCGAGTGGTGTGGGGCGGCTTCGGCCGCCCTTTTATTTTGCGTCTCCAATATGAGGATCAGCCATGACGGTCCAGAAGGGTAAGGACCTGCTTCTCAAGGTGGATGCCGACGGCGAGGGGAGCTTCAGCACAGTTCTGGGCGTGGCCGCCGCGATTTCGGCGATCGGCTGTGGGTGGTCGGGGACATGACCCTCGCCGAGCTCATCGCCGCGCTGCCCATCGCTCTCGGTGGTCTCGGCCTTGCCGCTCTCGGCGCCCAAGTCGACGCCGCTAACACCAAGAAAAACCCCAATTAAACCCCAAAAATCAAAGCAATCCCTCACCTCCGCCACTGTTCATGCGACGTTCATTGGGCTTTTTCTAGGATCATCCGCAACAACGAACTTGCGGGACTGATACGATGTGGCGGGTAATGACAAGAGCTGCTTTGGCGGCGGCGATGACGGCCATGCTGATGGCCGCGGCGATCCCGGCCCGGGCCGAATGCCTCCCCTGGAAGGCGGCTGGACAGATCATCGCCAAGAACTCGCTGCTCCCCGGCAATGTCATCTATAAGATGGTTCAGTCGAAGACGAGCGGGAAGATCATCCAAGCGACGCTATGTCGGAACGGGCCGCGATTCATCTATAAGGTCACGGTGCTCGGCGCGAAGGGCGAGGTGACCAATCTCACCGTTGACGCTCGGTCCGGGCAGTTCTAGGAGGGCGCAAAGCGCGTCCTTGCTCCCGCCAGGAGGGTGCTCACGTTGCGGCTTCTCGTCATCGAGGACGATCCGGATCTCAACCGCCAGCTGGTCACGGCGCTAAGCGACGCCGGCTATGCCGTCGATGCCGCCTTCGACGGGGAAGAGGGGCACTTTCTCGGCGACACCGAACCCTACGACGCCGTCGTGATCGATCTCGGCCTACCTAAGAAGGATGGCCTCAGCGTGCTCGAGCAATGGCGGCGCGACGACCGCAAGATGCCGGTATTGATCCTCACCGCCCGGGAGCGGTGGAGCGACAAGGTCGCCGGCATGGATG
>JBOHJE010000197.1:0-16932 GCA_050728375.1 Methyloceanibacter sp. | reverse complement strand
ATCTGGGGCGGAGAGGACATCCACATCGGGCTCTATGATCGCGGGCCTGACATCAGGAAGGCCAGTCGCCGCACCGTGGATCACATGGCAGTCAGGGCCGGCAAGCTCTTGGGTAAGCGCGTGCTTGACCTTGGCTCCGGCTATGGTGGCGCGGCACGTGTCCTCGCCGGCGAGCACGGGGCGCTCGTCACCTGCCTCAACCTCTCGGCTGTTGAAAATCAACGCAACCGCGCGCTAACGCATGAAGCAGGGCTTAAGGACCGGATAGACGTCATCGACGGCTCGTTCGACTCCGTCCCATTCGAGAGCGCAGTCTTCGATCTCGTGTGGAGTCAGGATGCCATCCTGCACGCCCCCGATCGCTGTGCGGTACTCGACGAGGTGGCGCGCTTGCTGAGGCCCAGCGGCGATTTCATCTTCACGGACCCAATGCAGGCGGATGCGCTCGATGACAACCAGGCGCTACAACCAATTTATGATCGCATCCACCTTCCAGACCTTGCCTCTTTCGACTTTTATCGCAGAGAACTTGCGAAGCGCCATTTCAATGAGGTGTCGGTCGAGGATCTGACAGGTCACATGCGTACGCATTACGCGCGCATCGCCGAGGAGCTTGACGCCCGTCGCGACGAACTCGCCTCAGTTGACGTCTTTGTCGACCGCATGCTCACCGGTCTCAGGCATTGGGTGTCGGGCGCGGAGGGCGGTCTGCTCGCCTGGGGCATCATGCATTTCAGGAAGGCCGCATAGTGGACGCAAGCCGCGATAGCGGCACCACTTCGCCGGACGATTATGTCAGCGGCGTCCCTGCTGGTGGCAAACTGGTTGTGGCGGCGTTCGTGGTGTTCACGGTTGGCTGGCCGGCGCTGGCAAACGAGAGCTTCACCGCGGTCAGGGACGCCATCTCCCATTCCGCAGGCTGGCTCTACGGATTCGTCGTGTCGATGGCGCTTGTCCTGTGCGTCGCCCTGATGCTCGGTCCGTGGGGGTCGGTACGGCTCGGGGCCGACGCGGAGAGGCCTGAATTCGGGTGGTTCTCCTGGGTTTCGATGCTCTTCGCCGCCGGCATGGGAATTGGCCTGGTCTTCTGGTCTATCGCCGAACCGCTGACCCATTTTGCGACCAACCCCTTGCTCGCGCAGTGGGGTGCGGTTCCCTCGGATAGTGTCCGTGCCCGCGCGGCCATGGAGATCACTTTCTTCCACTGGGGGCTGATGCCATGGGCTCTCTACGCGCTTGCCGGGCTGATCTTCGCCTATTTCTCGTTTCGCAAGGCCGAGCCGCTCACCATTCGCTCGGCCATGCGCCCTTTGATCGGCGATGCGGTCGAGCGGTGGCCTGGTAAGCTCACCGATGTGGTGGCCATCGTCGCCACCGTATTCGGGCTTGCCACCTCGCTCGGCTTCGGCGCCGATCAGATCAATGCTGGCCTCGCCCGCCTGTCCGGGTGGGAAGTTTCGATCGAGCACAAGCTGCTTCTGGTGGCAGTGATCTCAGGCACCGCCGTGCTATCCGTCAGCTCTGAAGTTAGGCGCGGCATCCGCTTCCTATCGCTTGCCAATGTTTGGCTGGCTGCGCTCGTCCTCTTGGCTGTCCTCCTTTCGGCGCCGATCCTGCCGATAGCGCGCAATTTCTTCATCCGGTTTCCCGATTATCTGCTGAACCTGCCCTGGCTCACTTACGCCACTGCCCGGGATGACAGCGGTTGGGCAGCGAACTGGACCACCTTCTATTGGGGTTGGTGGATCAGTTGGACCCCCTTTGTCGGCCTGTTCATTGCCCGCATCTCGCGGGGCCGCACCGTGCGCGAATTCATCCTAGGCGTGCTCTTGGTTCCCACCGGTGTCACATTGATCTGGCTGTCGATCATGGGGGGTGCTGCCCTCGCCGCCGCGCGTGCTGGGCCGGAGATCATCGAAATCGCGCGGACCACACCGGCACTCTCGCTCTATGCGATGATCGACTTCCTCCAATCAGGTCCCTTTGCCACCACCATCGCCGCGGCTGCGACCTTGCTGGTCGCAATTTTCTTCGTGACCAGTGCCGACAGCGGTGCGCTCGTCATCACCATCATGCAGGCCGGCGGTGTCGCTAGACCGCCGGTGCTGGAGCGCGTGCAATGGGGAGTCGGCATCGGGGCTGTGGCTGCCGCGCTGCTCATAGCCGGAGGCCTCGGCGCATTGCAGGCCGTGGCCGTGGCCGCGGCGCTTCCCTTCGCTCTCGTCCTGATTGCACTCACGGTGGGCTTCATGTCGGCGCTCCATGCCGATGCGCGTCAGTTGGTGCGCACCAAGCGCAGTTAGCGACCGGTTCCGCCCCGAGCGCGCATCTCACGGCGGCATGTGAGTGCGTGACGACCGTCGGCGGAACGTGCTGGCGGGTCAGGCGATCAAGGGTCATCTCCAATGTCGCCGCACGAATGAGAGCTGCGCAATACCTCTACTATCCAAGCCGCCGGCAAGCCACACCGGCCTTCGCCTTGCTGATCGATGCGTTACGCTACGCTACAGGGGCTGAAACCGAGGCATCTGTCCTCATGTGGCCGCGCCTGTCCGCCTGCTGCTGAACGGACCGGCGCGGCTAAACCGGATGACCGTTCTTGGCACAAAGCAATGCGCTGACGAATGTCCGCTTTTGTCCCGCAGAAGTCGAGCATCTCCTGGGTTTCGGCGATACCGCCAATGGGCGAGCCGGACAGACTGCGACTGCCCATGAGCAGGCTGAAGGCAGAGACGGCGAGAGGCTTCTCCGGTGCGCCGACGAGCGTGATGTTGCCGTCGCGGCGGAGCAGGTTGAGATAGGCGTTGATGTCGTGATCGGCGGAAACGGTATCGAGGATGTAGTCGAAGCTGCCAGCGTGCTTCTTCATCTCGTCGGCATCGCGCGAGACGGCGACTTCGTCGGCACCGAGGCGTAGCGCGTCGGCCTTCTTGCCGGGCGAGGTGGTGAACACAACCACATGGGCGCCGAGAGCATGAGCGAACTTCACGCCCATATGGCCGAGTCCGCCGAGACCGGCAACGCCGACCTTCTGGCCCTTGGTGACGCCCCAGTGGCGCAGGGGGGAGTAGGTCGTGATGCCGGCGCAGAGCAGCGGCGCGGCTCCGGCAAGATCAAGGTTTGAGGGGACGCGCAAAACGAACCGCTCATCGGCGACGATGCTGTCGGAGTAGCCGCCATAGGTGACGCCTCCGAGATGCTTGGAATAGTGGAAGTCTCTGCGGAAAATGGCCAGGTTCCCCCACGGGGCGTAATAGCTTACATCCCCAACGGAAGGATCGCTGCCCGAAGGCGCTCCCTCCGCAGACAACTTCCTCGGTAAGTAGCCTATCTTTTCGGTCTCTCCGTAGTCTTCCAGCTTCAGCTTCAGCGGCAGTAGAGAAACGAAATCTCTGGAGGTGGCATTATCGATCAAAGTTGCCGTAATTTGGTTTCGTTCATCCTGATGCGTATCTTCATGCTGTGCGCCTCTGCATCAGCCGATGTCGCGGCTAGCAATTCGAAAGTGATCGCGTGCAAGAGAACTGTTAACGCTATCTCGCGACAGGCCGGCTCAAGCGGGTACTCGAGGACTGGTGCCCTCCATATTCAGGCTATCACCTCTATTACCCAAGCCGCCGGCAACCGACGCCCGCCTTCGCCTTGCTGGTCGATGCGCTGCGCTACCGAGGCTCAAACGGTGGCATCAGTCATCGACGGGGCCCGAGTGTCCGCATGTTGGTGAAGGGACCGGTGCCGCAAAAAGTCACGCCCTGAACCGCTCCGCGCAGCGTCGTCAAAGGGTTTTGAACATCACCAGTACATTCACGTAGCCTCGCTTTGGATGTAAGAAAGCGAGAGAACAGTCCCGATCGTGTCGAAGCCGAAAGTCTTATAGAGCCGGACTGCGCGTTCGTTCGTGCTGACGACGAAGTTGAATTGGATAGCTTTGAAGCCTCTCTCGCGAGCTCGCTGCAAAGAGTGCTCGACCATCCGGCGCCCGACGCCCCTGCCAGTGGCCGCCGATGAAGTCATGTAACCAATGTTCGCTACATGCGCACCGGACCCTGCCCAATTAGGCGCAGATGGTAAGCGCCGAGTATCTCTTCTCCCTCTTCGACGACGAAGGTTTCGTCCTCCGGTCCGTTCCAATAGGCGGGGGCATCTGCTTTACTCGTGTCGGACGCGAGTGGGTAGGTCTCCCCCGCGCGAATGATCGGCTCCATAATGCGCCATATCGCCTCCTCATCATGGGGACGCGCACGTCTTACAAGCACGATCCAACCTCCTGACGCAATGAAGGGTCACCTGCGGGAGCCCTGAGAAGCGAGACGTGTCTATACCGAAGACCGCTGTGTGCTGCGGGGAGCAAACTTGTAACTGGGGCGCCGCACATCCACGCGTCGGGACTATTTGTGGCCGTCCATTCTGTACCGCGCTAGCCGGAGGATGGAACGGGTGGCTTTCGGCGTTTGGCACCAAGCGGGCTGATGCGCTTTGCATGTCCGCTTCTGGCACTTAGCGGACCCTAGCCTTCATCGTGGTCATGTCCGCTTATGACCAATAGCGGACTCCCAAAGCGTGGACACGATGCATTAAAGTGGAAGTCTGCTGAGGGTCCAAACCATCGCAGCATAGAGGCCAGCGGTGAGGATGCAGCACGCGGCAATCGAGGCCCAAAAGCTCAAGCCGTTTCGCAGCAGCACCGGCAGCACGAGAAACATCGGTAGCGTCGCTAAGACGAACCAAAAGGCCGATTGCGACAAATTACCGATGGCCTCGTTGTCGCCGGTATCTCGCCAGAGCCATACGAACGAGAGGAGCGAAACGAGCGGTAATAACAGGATGGTAGCCCCCAGCGTCGGGCTACGCCTTGCGACCTCGGAAGCTGCCGCGAGAGCGGCCGACTGGTCAAAGAGGGGAATAAACCACTGATGTAACCCGCTGCGGCTACGCTGCTCCGGGGCCGCAGATTAGCCGGAGCAATTCGACCAAGTCAGAGTGGGAAGGGTATCACGGCCATGTTTAGAAATTTAAGAACAAGTACAAAGCTCTTCATTCTGTGCAGTACCTTCATCGTCGCCATTGTCGTGGCAATCTATGGGCTAGTGGCCGAAAAGCAGATCGCTATCGAATTCGCCCGCAAAGAACTCGTTGGCGTCCACTATTTTGAGACACTTCGCGGCATCTATGCTGTGGTTCTCGCCGAACCGCTGAGCGGTAACGCCGCCGGACAGACGCCGTCCCCAGAGGAAACTCTGAAGTCGCTCGAAGCAGCCGAAAAGGAGGCCGTCGGCCTGCAAACCGCCACCCTGGAACAATCGCTGGCGGCAACGCTTCGCGAGCTTTGGTCCAAAGAGGCGGAGGGCAAGGACCAAAGCTCTCTTGTCGTCGATGCGCTTGCCAAGGCGCGGGATTTGGCCTCGCGCATTGGGGACGACTCCAATCTCGCGCTCGATCCTGATCTTGATAGCTACTACCTCCAAGACACCGTGGTCAGGCAAATACCGCTTTTGCTCGGCCAAATCGGGGAGGCACAGGCTTTGTTGGGGCTACCCCCTGAGGCCCGACGAGATAATGATAAGGTGCGTCTCCTCGCTCTGGAGGCAATGGGTCGAACGACGACCGAAATTAAGAGAAATCTGGCGTCCGCCTATCGCGGAAATGGCGCTGGGCAGCTGAGGCAAAACATCGAAGGCCAAACGACGGAAATGCTGTCGAGCATAACGTCATGGGCTCGTATTCTGAATGAGAGTATCGCCGATCCGAGCCGATTTACGGCCGTGTCTCGTGAGCCTCTTTACAAAAAGGCCATAACGAGTGCGATTTCGGCTTGGGCGGTCAGCCAAGCGGAACTGAAACGCCTTCTACACGCCCGCATAGACAACCTAGTCGGTAAGTTATATCGCAGCCTGTTAGTTACGGGCGCGCTTGGAGCCCTAAGTGTGCTCCTCGCCATCCTGACGCATCACCACATTGTGCGCCCGCTCGCGCGACTCGAAGGGCTGGCACGAAGGGTGCGCAGAACTAAGGACTATCGGCACCGCAGTGATTACAAAAGCCATGACGAGATTGGACACCTCGCAGTTGCATTCAATGAAATGTTGGTCGAGCTCGATAGAGCACACGAGCGGGAGATTGCTGAGCAGGCGGAACGAACCGCCCGCACGCGTCTGTCAGCACTACTGTCAAATGCACCTACAGTCATCTATAGCTTCGAGGCAGGCGGGGATTTTGCACCGACTTTTGTCAGTGACAACATTCAGCATATGCTCGGATATCGTCCCGACGAGTATTTGGGCAAGGCGGATTTCTGGCGGGGCCATGTGCATCCCGAGGACCTCCCAGGGGTGGAGGCGAAGCAGGTGGAGCTGTTCAGAGCCGGGGAGCACCTGGCTGAATACCGGTTCCGCAAGAAGGACGGTACCTATTGCTGGGTCAGCGACGAGCAGCATCTGATCCGCGACGAGGCTGGCCGTCCAGTGGAGGTGGTCGGCTCCTGGAGCGACATCGAGGCGAGAAAGGCGGCCGAGCTCGCTTTCGAGGCGGCGCAGAAGGAGCTCGAAAAGGCAAGCCAGGCTGCGCTCGAGGCCAATGAAGCCAAGAGCATCTTCCTCGCGAACATGAGTCACGAGATCCGCACGCCGATGAACGCCGTGATTGGACTCTCGCATCTCGCCCTTAAGACCGATCTGACACCTCGGCAGCGGGATTACGTGTTCAAGATCAAGAGCTCAGGTCAGCATCTGCTCGGCATCATCAACGACATTCTCGATTTCTCGAAGATCGAGGCCGGCAAGCTGTCGATCGAGAATACCGACTTCGATCTCGACAAGGTGCTCGAGAACGTCGGCAACCTGATGTCCGAAAAGGCGTCAGCCAAGGGGCTCGAGCTGATCTTCGAGGTGGAGCCTGCGGTCTCCAGCCATTTTAAGGGCGACCCACTCCGACTCGGGCAGATCCTAATCAACTTCTGCAACAACGCCGTCAAGTTCACCGACAGAGGCGAAATAGCCGTGCAGATCCGCGTGCTGGAAGATGATCCCAGCAGCCAACTCGTTGAGTTCTCCGTCAGCGACACCGGCATCGGGATGACTCAGGCGCAAATCTCCCGCCTATTCCAGGCCTTCGAGCAGGCGGATTCATCGACCACACGCAAATATGGCGGCACCGGGCTCGGGCTCGCCATCTCGAAGCAGCTCACCGAATTGATGGGCGGACAGGTCACGGTCGAGAGCGAGCTAGGCAAGGGCAGCACCTTCCGGTTTACCGCTCGCCTCGGCAAGGGAACAGCGATATCACGCCCGCGCCTTCTCCAGTCCGATCTGCGCGGCCGGCGCGTCTTGATCATCGACGACAATCAGCACGCCCGCGCCGTATTGTCGAACCTGCTGACAAACATGACCTTCGTCGCGGATGAAGCAGCGTCCGGTCAAGAGGCCATCGATATGGTTCGTCAAGCCGCCAGCTTTGGCCAACCATACGAAATTGCCTTCATTGACTGGCAAATGCCGGGCCTCAATGGCGTCGAAACCGGCAAGCGCATTCTTGCCTTGCCCGATGTCCCGGTCCCGCCCCACCTCGTTATGGTGACCGCCTATGGCCGCGAGGAGGTGCTGAAACAGGCTGAGGACAGTGGCATCAAGAACGTCCTCATCAAGCCCGTGACGTCCTCCATTCTTTTCGACACCGCCGTTGCTGCTCTAGGTGCCGACGGCGATGGGACAGAGACCGTGCAGGCCGGCCCCTCTTTTGACATCGACCGGATGCGCGGCGCGCGAGTCCTACTGGTGGAGGATAACGAGATCAACCAAGAGGTGGCCATGGGCCAGCTCCAGGACGCCGAGGTGTTCGTCGATCTCGCTGAGAACGGCGAGGTGGCACTGCGTATGGTGAGGACCCACGATTACGATGCCGTGCTCATGGACATGCAGATGCCAGTCATGGACGGCATCGAGGCGACGCGGATCATCAGGACCGACCCACGCTTCGAAGAATTGCCCATCATCGCCATGACCGCGAATGCGATGGCATCGGATCGCGACTTGTGCCTCGAAGCGGGCATGAACGATCATATCGCCAAGCCGATCGATCCGGACCACCTGTTCGGCGTTCTGCTCAGTTGGATTCGCCGTACCGATAGCGACGGGAGAATCGCGCCAGGACGCGCCTCCGGACAATCTCCGCGTTGCCATGAGAGGGATACTGACCTCGATATTCTGGGAATTGACGCGCGATCGGGTCTGGCGCGGACAGGCGGCAATCGCAAGCGCTACGAGACCTTGTTGCGCAAGTTCGCGGAGCAGCAGACTGGCGCGGTCGAAGCCATGCAGGCCGCACTCTCCGCTGGCGACACCCCCACCCCTGAGCGCGTTGCTCATTCCCTGAAAGGCGCTGCCGGCACCCTCGGTGCTGCAACGTTGTCGGAGGCAGCGGCACGGGCGGAAACCGCGATCAAGACCGGGCACGGCGCGGACGAGGCGGTCGTGGCGCTTGCGGCTGTTCTCGACCCGGTCATCGAAGCCATCCGCGCCGCCCTGCCCGAAGAGACCGGAGGCAACGGCAAAGGCCCAACACCGGCAAACCCCGCAATCGTCGTCGAGCCGCTGGCCCGGCTCAAGCAGCTCCTCGAAAGCGACGACGGCGAAGCCGCGGACTTTATCGTGAACGCAAAATCCCGGCTTATGGGCGTGCTCACGCCGGCGGAGATCAAGACGCTCTCGGACCGTGTCGGCAATTTCGACTTTGACGCCGCGCTCAAATGCCTCTCGGGCATTGCCTCGCGGCTGTCGCTCAATCTTGAAGGCAAGTGATGCCGGGGACGGACCGCAAACTCGTTACGATCGTTGACGACACGCCAACCAATGTCGCGGTCGTCTCGGGCGTGCTCAAGGACGCATTCCGTACAAAGGTGGCGACCAACGGCGATAAGGCGCTCGGCATCGCCACAGGCGCCGAGAAGCCGGACCTGATCTTGCTCGACGTGATGATGCCAGGCATGGACGGCTTCGAGGTGTGCCAGAAGCTCAAGGCCAATCCCGCGACCGCCGAGATCCCCATCATCTTCCTCACCGCCAAGACCGACTCGATAGATGAGGAGAAGGGCTTCGCGATGGGCGCGGTCGACTATATACTCGGAATCATCGCGGCTCGCTCGCGACTGGCGGCCGAAGTGGGTTGTCAGCCGCGGGTGGCCCGCGGCCCCTCGAACCGACGGTTCGGGAGGAGCGAGGATGGCAGAGCACATCCGAAACCCCATTGAGTGGGGATTCGATCAGATCAGATTTGCGACGCTGACAGTGGGATCGCTGGGTCGCTCCGTGCGGGGTAGCCAGGATGCCGCGATGCCCGCGGTCCGCCGCATCAGGGCTGCCGACCTCAGCGACGTCTTGGTAAAAGGTCTTTACGATTTCGGGGCGTATCGGACCGACGTCATCTTCATCTGCCTTATCTACCCGGTCGTCGGCACCATGCTGGCGTGGCTGACCTTTGGCTATCAAATGCTGCCGCTGCTATTTCCGCTCGCGGCCGGCTTCGCGCTTGTCGGTGCAGTCGCGGCGGTAGGACTCTATGAAATGAGCCGACGGCGTGAGCAGGGCGATGTCATTTCCTGGGTAGATGCGTTCGGCGTGATCCGCTCGCCCGGATTTGGTGCAATCCTGGTGCTGGGATTGGTGCTGCTGGCGATCTTCCTGCTCTGGCTGCTCGCGGCCAATCTCATATACCAGCTCACCCTTGGCCCCGAGCCGCCAGTCTCGATCGCCGCATTCGCCCGCGACGTATTCACGACGAGCGCGGGCTGGGCGATGATCGTGGTGGGAGTGGGCGTTGGTTTCCTCTTCGCCTTGCTGGTGCTGGCGATCAGCGTGGTGTCGTTTCCGCTGTTGCTTGACCGGGATGTGGGACTCTACACGGCCGTGCGGACGTCGATCCGCGCCGTGGCTGCGAACCCCGGCCCAATGGCGCTTTGGGGCCTGATCGTGGCGGGCGGACTTGCGATCGGGTCAATACCCGCCTTCCTTGGTCTCATCATCGTCATGCCCGTGCTCGGGCACGCCACTTGGCATCTGTACCGCAAGGTGGTGCCGTGAGTCGACGTCCTGCTGTGGCGCGCACAGCGATGTCTGATTCAGGTCATTGTGAGAAAGTCACCCCTCACGCTCCGATGTCCACTAACCGGGTGAGTGCGGACATCCGAGCCCATTGAAACGCGATCGTCTCGGATACCCAAGCGTGCGCCAACAGGCCTAAAGGATCGCATGGTCAAGGTGCAAACAACGCTGGTTGCGAGCCCCTGATTTGGACCTATTTTCGGGCCTCTCAGTCGTAATGGAACCGCGTTCGGTATAGGTGGCTTCGAGCCCCGGATTTGGATTTATTTTCGGGCTGCTGGTTCATACCGGAGCCGTGTTCGGTATAGGTGACTGCGAGCCCGGGATTTGAGCCCACTCACACCTCCAAACCATCGCTGTAAAGCTACCTGGATGCAGCCTAGCCCGGTCGGCTGCCTAAGGGCAGCCACTAAGAGGCTGATCTAGTGATGTTTATTGTTCATATGGCAAACGGGCTGCTCCCCTAGTGGGAGAGGGCTTTCCGCGCTGCTCACGCAGCGGGCAGCCGGCGGAAAGGGTGAGGGGTGATTGCTTTCCGAGCGGGGCGTTTGCTGCGCCACCCAGGCGTGGTTCATCGCCTCGCCGCCTTCGCGCGAGGTCAGGCTTGCCCTCGGGCTCGAGCCGAGGGGAGGGACTGGCGGGGCGCGGGGCGGCCGCAATTCTTCTCGAGACAAAGGGCAGCCTTGCGGCGCCCCGCTTGCGGCGATGTTTTGGGAGCCCTGTCACGACGCGTTACCTCTGTTTCCGCTCGCGCGAGCCTCGCTCACGGTCGGATTAGACCTGGCCCTTCCACGCGCCCGGCGGCCGCGGGTCAGAACCCCTGAGACTGCTCCGTTACACATGCGCGCGATGCGAGGGAAATCGGGGTTTCCGCCCCCCGCTTGCCGCGCTCGCCTCAGCACCGCACCCCTCATCCCAAGTTACAGACGGTCTGCAGCTCGCGTCCTCACAGCGAGGGATGCAATGAGTGTAATGCAGCGGAGAAGCCCGGGGATAAGTTTTAGTATGCGTCGCTGTTCATGCTCGGTCCTGTGCCGGGCATCCACGAATTTAGGCGGTGCCGAAATCAAAGACTTTGGATGGCCGGGACAAACCGGGCCCTGACGGGCTTAAGGACGCGGGGATAGCTTTCGGCGGCTCACTCAACTCTGTCACGCCCGGTCTTATGTCGGGGCACGGGATAAGCTCGGCATTCCCGCATGGTCTGCTACATCGCTCGCGCGGTTGATCGCCCCACGCCTACACAGGCTAAAAAGATCGCTCTCGCTGCCACGGCCAAAACCCTCTCTGTCTCGGCGGCTGACTTGGAACCGTGGTGCCTGGGGGATCTGATCCTCTAACGACCACCTTGCTTCTCGCCATGCCTCTCGCTTGAACAAGCTGGTAGAGCGTGGCGGCGTTTGTCAGCGAAAGGCGGACGCAACCGTGGGATACTGCGGTGCCACGGCCGGGATGGTCCGAGCCATGAATTGCGTGCCCTCTCTTTGAGAAGAAGATCGAGTTGGGCATGCCGGCGTTGTCCCATTCGCGCGAATAGTGCATTGGCTCCATGCGGAAGGGGGTGTAGGAGCCGGCCGGCGTTGAATAACCGGTAGCTCCCGTCGAAACGCGCCAGCGGTAAGCCACTTGACCATCCACTGCGACGGTCATCGTTTGGGTAGGCTTGTCGATCTGGATAAGGACGTTGGCAACGGCTGCCTTGCCTCCGGAGCAAACAAGGCTAAGCGCGAGCAACTGCGCCCCCAAAATACGTAGATGTACCATCCCTCTGCCCACCGCTCGTCAGCGCCTGAAAGGGCGCCCAGTCTACCTCAGATCAGGCTAACAATATGGCGGTCTCGGCAGACCAAGACTGACCCACTGGCGGCTCTCTGGTGGACCGCACTGGCACGATGTCAAACTGATGCCTTTCGATTTGCACATTGCCGACACAAGATTGGAATGCAGATGAGGGGCTGGGGGAGAGGTCTTTGCGCTCATGCCTATGACACGCATGCGACGGCTGCTGCTCGCTTTTGCGCTTTCCGCCGCCGTGTTCATGCCGCATCCGGCGAAATCGCAGTACGCGGAGAACATCCCGCCCAATTCCCGCGCCGGCGCCGAGGCTGGCGCGCTGACGCCTTCACAGGCGCAACAGGCGCTCGAGGTGTTGCAGAATGACGCCAAGCGTACACAGTTGATTGAGACGCTGCGGGCAATTGCGGCGGCGTCGCGAGGAGTGCCTGCGCCTGCGCCGGACGCGCTGCAGCAATCCTCCCCTCCTCCCGCCAGCAACAGCCTTGGCGGCGAGCTTCTGGCGCAGGCGTCCGATTGGGTCGGCGAAGTGTCGCGCGAATTGGCGACTGCGGCGCAAGCCGTTACTGACTTTCCACTTCTATGGCGTTGGTTAGTGCAGACCGCAAGCGATCCGCTGGCGCGAGGCACTCTCCTCTCCATCGCCTGGAAGCTCCTGCTCGTTATCGGCTGCGCGCTGGCGGTGGAATGGGTCGTTCTCCGCGCCGTACGGCGACCGCTCGCTCTTGTTGAGAGGTATGTCCCGGTCCGCGATCAGGATCGCCGGCGCCATCACGGAGCACGAACCGGCACAAGTGACCTGGCGGGCGATGCGGCGACGGATTTGGCCGCGCGCCAGCACGGCGATCCCGGCCTGCGAAAGCGATCCGTGAGCTTCGCCCGCGCCTGGCAGTTCCTGCAGCGGCTGCCGTTCGTGTTGGCAGGACTTGCTCTCAACCTTCTGCCGGTCCTTGCCTTCACTGTGGTCGGCAACATGTTACTAGCGACGCAGCTTGGAAGCGAGGCGGTGCCGCGCGTGGTGATCTTGGCGATGGTCAACGCCTACGTACTTTGCAGGGTTATCATGACCGTGACTAGGATGCTGGTGTCGCCCAACGGGAGTAACCTCGGTCTGCTGAGCGTCCGCGGGGAAACCGGCGCCTATATCGTGATCTGGGTCAGGCGCGTCGTGACAGTGGCAGTGTTCGGGATCGCGCTGGCCAACGTTGCGCTCGTTCTAGGCCTCTACCGTCCCGCCTATGACGCACTGGTGAAGCTGGTGGTCCTCACCGTGCATTTGTTCGGCGTCATCGTTATCCTGCAGTGCCGCCGTCCCGTGGCCGATCTCATTCGCGCGCCCGAAGGCAGCCACGGTGTTCTAGCCATGGTGCGAAATCGCGTGGCCGACGTCTGGCACTATGTCGCGATCTTTCTCAATCTCGCGCTGTGGGCGGTGTGGGCCCTTAAGGTCGAGAACGGCTACGCGCTGCTCCTGCAATATGTCCTAACCACCGCCGTGGTTCTGGTCGTTGCCCGGCTCATCTCGGTTGTCGTGCTGGGTGCGCTCGATCGCGTCTTCCGGATCAATCCCGAATTCATCAGGCGGTTTCCCGGATTGGAGGACAGGGCGAACAACTACTATCCGCTGCTGCGCGGCCTAGTCTCCGGCCTGGTCGCGCTGATCACGGTACTCGCGCTGCTGCAGGTCTGGGGAGTGCACGCGGTGGAGTGGTTCTATGACAGCCGGGTCGGCGGTCGCCTCATGTTCGCGCTGCTCACGATTGGCATTGTCGCCTTGGTGGCGCTGGCGGTCTGGGAAACCAGCAATGGCGCGATGGAACGACATTTGGCGCGTCTGACGCGCGACGCACGCTATGCGCGCGCGGCGCGCCTCCGGACGTTCCTGCCGATGCTGCGCACAACCTTGCTGTGCATCATCTTGACAATCGTGGGGTTGACGGTCCTGAGCTCTGTCGGGGTGAACATCGCACCGCTGCTTGCCGGCGCCGGCATTGTCGGCATCGCGATCGGCTTCGGCTCGCAAAAGCTTGTGCAGGACCTTATCACCGGCCTGTTTCTGCTGCTTGAGAACGCGATGCAGGTCGGGGACATGGTCACGGTCTCAGGTCTTACAGGCAGGGTCGAGAACCTCTCGATCCGCACTATTCGGCTGCGGGCAGGCGACGGCTCCGTTCACATCATCCCGTTCAGTGCCGTCACCAGCGTGACCAACACCAACCGGGGCATCGGCAATGCCTCGATCAGCGTCAATGTCGCGTATCATGAAGATACGGACCTGGTGGGAGACGTCTTGAAGGAGATTGCCGCCGAGATGCGGGACGATCCGGACTATCGGCACCTGATCCGGGGCGACCTCGAGCTGTGGGGCGTCGACAAGATGGACGCATCGATGGTGACGATCGTCGGCCAAATCCAGTGCACGGATCATGGCAGGTGGCCCGTCCAGCGCGAATTCTACCGGCGCATGAAACGCCGCTTCCAGGAACAGGGCATTCACATTGCTCCTGCCTCGCACGCGACGCTCCTGGTGCAGCAGTACCCGAGCGCGCCGCTCGAGATCGAAGCACCGGAACGAAAGGCGGGTTAGAGCCGCAGATCACGTGGGCAGGCTCGCCGCAGCACGGGCACGGTCTCTGGGGTGCTGGATGCTTCAGTACCGGTAATGCTCGGGCTTGTAGGGGCCTTCGGGCGACACGCCGATATACTCAGCCTGATCGGGCCTGAGCTCGGTGAGCTTGACGCCGACCTTGCCGAGATGGAGGCGCGCCACCTTCTCGTCGAGCTGCTTCGGCAAAGTGTAGACCTTCTTCTCGTAGGCGCCGGGATTGGTCCAAAGCTCGATCTGCGCCAGCGTCTGGTTGGTGAAGGACGCGCTCATGACGAAGCTCGGATGACCCATGGCGTTGCCGAGATTGACCAGACGTCCCTCCGACAGAAGGATCATGCGCTTGCCGTCCGGGAACTCGATCTCGTCGACCTGCGGCTTGACGTTGTGCCATTTGTAGTTGCGCAAGCCGGCGACCTGGATCTCGGAATCGAAGTGACCGATATTGCACACAATGGCCCGATCCTTCATTTCGCGCATGTGGTCGATGGTAATGACGTCCTTATTGCCGGTCGCGGTGACGAAGATGTCGGCGCGCGGCGCGGCATCCTCCATGGTCGTGACCTCGTAGCCTTCCATGGCGGCCTGTAGGGCGCAGATCGGATCGATCTCGGACACGAGCACCCGGCAGCCGGCGTTGCGCAAGGACGCGGCCGAGCCCTTGCCGACATCGCCGAAGCCCGCGACCATCGCCACTTTGCCGGCCATCATCACGTCGGTGCCGCGGCGAATGCCGTCGACCAAGCTCTCGCGGCAGCCATAGAGATTGTCGAACTTGGACTTGGTGACGCTGTCGTTGACGTTGATCGCCGGGAACAGCAGCGTGCCCTTCTTCTGCATCTCGTAGAGCCGGTGCACGCCGGTCGTGGTCTCCTCGGTCACGCCGCGGATGTTCTTGGCGATTTTAGAGTACCAGCCCGGCTTCTCCTTCAGCGTCCGCTTGATCGCGGCGAACACGACCCCCTCCTCCTCGTTCGTGGGCTTGTCGAGGAAGGCCGTGTCGCCCATCTCTGCGCGCTCGCCGAGATGGACGAGCAGCGTCGCGTCGCCGCCGTCGTCGAGGATCATGTTCGGCGTGCCGCCGTCGGCCCATTCGAAGATGCGGTGGGTGTAGTCCCAATATTCCTCGAGGCTCTCTCCCTTAAAGGCGAACACGGGTATCCCCGCGGCGGCGATCGCGGCGGCGGCGTGGTCCTGGGTCGAATAGATATTGCAGGAGGCCCAGCGGATGTCGGCGCCGAGCGCCTTCAGCGACTCGATCAGCACGGCGGTCTGGATGGTCATGTGCAGCGAGCCGGCGATGCGGGCGCCCTTCAGCGGCTGCTTCGTGGCATATTCCTCGCGCACCGCCATGAGACCCGGCATCTCAGTCTCGGCGATGTCGATTTCCTTGCGGCCCCACTCGGCGAGGCCGATGTCTCTCACATGGTAGTTCATGCCAACTCCATCGCGCTGCATAAATATATAAAGAACTCCTTATATCCTACTCGACGCTTTGAAAGTCAAGCTAGACAATGAGCGCTAGGACTTGGCGGACAGATAGAGCGCCGCCATGACCAGGCAAAGCGCGATGAATTGCAGCCCCACGCGCCACCGCATGAACGTCTGGCTGACGTTCGGACGCGTTCCACAGCCCAAGCAGAAGCACCGCCACGACCGCGGCGAGCGCGATCGGAACGACGATGGAGACAAGCCCGCTTGGGTCAATTCGGAGCGACGCCTGAGAGATCGTCGCCGCCAGCTCGTCGGAGTAGAAATAGAGGCCGATGACGATGAGTGCGACGATGCTGTCCGCCAACCCGAACGCAAGAACGTAGCGCAAGTAGTGTCCGGTGACGCCGGCCTCGCCTCATCGCCAGAAACGAAAACAGGCGTGTCTTGGTTCTTTGCCATTGCCTCTGCACTCGCCTGGCAAATAGCCACTTCCGCTAAGGGTAATCGAGAGGGAGGAGCATCGAGGCAAACCGCTACAGCCGATGTCAAGGTCGGTCACCATGCCGATAAGCTGATCGTTCTGCCACGATGGGAATCAAGGCGATATCATGTTTGCGCATTAGTTTCGCGAGATCGGCGACGGGGGTGCCCGGGCCGACCCACTCCACGCCCTAATGCACGGCGGTTTGGACTTTCAGTGCGGACTTCCCTTGCGGCCTTGCAGATTGGGTCGATCATCGCGGGGGTCCTATTTGCTCGTTTTTCTGATCTCACGAACAACGCCGATCGCGGTGATTTGTTCTTGCCCCGCGGCTGCGATGCCTAGCGGCTGAGGCGCGCAGTCTCATTGGGTAACGTGGCGGCGAGGTGGTGCGGTCTAGCCTGATCAGGCAGGGTTGAGAGAGGCTCCCCGCTAGTCCTCTTCGCCGAAGCCGTTCTCGACAAGCGCGATCAGGGCCTCGAGCGCGGCCATCGCGTCCTTGCCTTCCACCTCGATCAGTATGGTGT
>JBOHJE010000196.1:0-19242 GCA_050728375.1 Methyloceanibacter sp. | reverse complement strand
AACGAGGACGAGATCGCCCGCAAGGACGTGCGCGTTGGCGACACGGTCATCGTGCAGAGGGCCGGCGACGTCATCCCCCAGATTCTCGGATCGGTTAAGGAGAAGCGGCCCAAGAGCGCCAAACGATTCGTCTTTCCGACCGTCTGCCCCGCCTGCGGCAGCCACGCCTCGCGCGAGATCAATCCCAATACCGGCAAGGAGGACGCGGTGCGCCGCTGCACCGGCGGCCTCATCTGCCCGGCCCAGCGGGTCGAGCGGCTCAAACACTTCGTGTCGCGCAGCGCCTTCGACATCGAGGGGCTCGGCGAGAAGCACATCAAGGCGTTCTACGCCGACGGCCTCATCCAATCGCCGCCTGATATCTTCACCCTTGCGGCGCGAGACAAGGGCTCCGTCTCCAAGCTCGCCGAGCGGGAGGGCTGGGGCGAGACCTCGGCGCAGAAGCTGTTCGACTCCATCAAGGCTCGGCGCAATGTGAAGCTGGACCGTTTCATCTATGCGCTCGGCATCCCACATGTGGGCGAGATCACGGCCCGGCTGCTGGCGCGCCGCTACGACACGGCGGAGAATTTCGTCAAGGCCATGCGGGCTGCGGGCAAGGACCGACAAGGCGAGGCCTTCGGCGACCTGGACAATATCGAGGGGATCGGCCCGACCGTGGCCGCCGCCATCGCCGATTTTTTCGCCGAGTCGCACAATGTCGAGGTGGTGAATGACCTCCTGAAGGAGATCAGCCCTCAGCCCCTCGAAGCCGTCGACCGAACCTCTCCGGTC
The DNA here is from genome assembly GCA_050728375.1 of Methyloceanibacter sp. Classification (GTDB taxonomy): domain Bacteria; phylum Pseudomonadota; class Alphaproteobacteria; order Rhizobiales; family Methyloligellaceae; genus Methyloceanibacter. Next base: position 18,468 of record JBOHJE010000196.1, on the reverse strand, counting down.
TCTGGCAAGATTGTGGTGTTCACCGGCGCGCTCGAGCAGATGACGCGCTCGGAGGCCAAGGCCCGCGCCGAGCGCCTCGGCGCCAAGGTGGCGGGCTCGGTCTCAAAGAATACGGACTACGTCGTGGCTGGCCCCGGCGCCGGCTCGAAGCTGAAGAACGCCAAGGATCTCCGCGTCACCGTGCTCAGCGAGGATGAGTGGCTGAAGCTGATCGGTGGACACGAAGACACGGAAACACCAACTTTGTGAGATGAAGAACGTCACCATCAGCCTCGATGAGCGTGTGGCACGATGGGCACGGGTTAAGGCCGCCGAGCAAGACAAGAGTCTATCGCGCTTTCTCGCAGACCTGCTCGAAGAGCAGATGCAACACTAGGCTGACGAGGCTGCCCGAAAGCGCTTCGCATCCGTGAAGCCCGTCAGGCTTACATCTGAAGCGAGATCACCTTCGTCTCGCGTTGAAGGAGGATGTGCAGTGCCTGAGGCACGAACTCCACTGTGGTGAGCGTCGCGGCGAGGCCCGACACCAACGTTTCCATCGCTATCCGATCGGCGCGGTGACGTGGCGCAGCCAGGGCCGGTCGTCGCTGAGGAGAAGCGGCTCGATCTCGCGCCGCACCCGTGCGTGGTAGGCATTGAGCCAGGTGAGCTCCCACGACACGAGCTGCTTCGGATTGATGAGACGCCGGTCGAAAGGCACGAGCGTAAGTGTCTCGAATCCCATCATCTCCCGCGTGCCGCCCTGGATCGGCTCGAGCGGCGTCACCAGAATGAGATTTTCGAGCCGGATGCCGTAATGGCCCTCACGATAATAGCCGGGCTCGTTCGACAGGATCATCCCGGGCTCCAGCTCCTGCGTGCCGAGCCGCGAGAGTCGCTGCGGCCCCTCATGCACGCCGAGATAACTACCCACGCCGTGTCCCGTGCCGTGATCGTAGTCAAGGCCGGCCTCCCATAGCGGGCGCCGCGCACAAGGGTCGAGGTCCTGCCCGCGCGTGCCCTTCGGGAAGCGGGCCGAGGCAATCGCGATATGGGCCTTGAGCACCAGCCCGTAATGCCGGCGCATCTCCGCGGTGGGTGAGCCGATGGCGACCGTCCGGGTGACGTCGGTGGTGCCGTCGGGATATTGGCCGCCTGAATCGATGAGATAGAGCGAGCCCTTTGCCAGTGCGCGCTTGGAGGCCGTGGTCGGCCGGTAGTGGACCACCGCGCCGTTCGAGCCGTAGGCCGAGATTGTGTCGAAGCTGATGTCCTTGAGCTGGCCGGATTCGCGGCGGTAGTCCTCGAGCTTGAGGGCGGCGTTGACCTCGTCGACCTTCCCGCACTCCGCGACCTCGTCGAGCCAGCCGAGGAACCGCGCCATGGCCACCGCGTCGCGTATATGCGCCGCGCGCGCGCCGGCAATCTCGGCGGAGTTCTTGATGGCCTTCGGCAGCACGCACGGGTCGTCGCCGGGCACATATTTGGCGCCTTCGGCCTCGATCAGCTGGGCGAAGCGCATTGGCGCCGTTTCCGGATCGAGCCTGACGCGGGCCTTGTTGCGGCCGAGCTCTCTCAGCCGCTCGTCCAGCGCCTGCGGGTCAGCAAGCTCGGCAAGATGGCTGAGCGTCCCGCGGACGTTGTCGCCGATCTTGGCGGGATCGATAAACAGGGTGGGCCGCCCCTCGGCGGGCACGATGGCGAAGGCGAGCGCGATCGGCGTGTGCCGGATATCGGCGCCGCGAATGTTGAACAGCCAGGCGATGGAGTCGGGCAGCGTCAGCAGCACGGCGTCGGCTTCGCCCTCCTTCAAGCTGGCCTGCACCGCAGCGATCTTTTCCTGCGGGCTCTTGCCGGCAAGCTCGATCGGGTGAGGCGAGATCGGCGCGACCGAAGGCTTCGGCCGCTCCTGCCATTGCGCGTCGATCGGGTTTGCCGCGATGGGGACGAGCTTGATGCCGGACGCCGCCAGGGTCTTGGTGAGGCGGTCGATCTCCTTGATGCTGTGCAGCGAGGGGTCGTAGCCCACCGAAGCGCTCCGGTTGAGCTTCTCCTTCAGCCAAGTGGATGGTTTCGCCTCCGGCACCTGGAGTAACTCGAACAGGTCCGTGTCGACCTGCTTCCGCGCCTGCAAGATATAGCGTCCGTCTACGAACAAGGCGGCGGCCTTCTCGGTCACCACCGCCGAGCCCGCCGAGCCGGTGAAGCCGGTGAGCCAGGCGAGCCGCTCCTCCGAGGGAGCGAGGAACTCGTTCTGGTGCTGGTCGCCATGAGGAACGATCAGCGCCTTGATCTTCAGCGCTTTCAACTCGCGTTGCACCGCCTTGAGGCGGTCGCCGCTTGCCGCCGTGATGCCGGCCTCTTCGAAACTCTGGTACATGCCAAGCTTTGTAAGCCGAAGCGTCCGCTGCGATCAATCGCACAAAGGCCTTGCGTTGCGACTCATCAGCACCAAGGTCGTCCATCCATCGAGAATGATTCGACTTTTGGGGCCGAAGCCAAAGGCAATGTAGCGCCTCTCTATGGCCGGCGCCTGGTCCTGCGTGAGGCCCGAGAGGATGGCCGTGCCGCCTGGAGCCACGCTCTTGGCGATCGCCGGCGCGAGGTCGTGCAACGCGCGCTCGAGCAGATTGGTCAGGATGAGATCTGGCTTGAGGGTGCCGAGAGCGGGATGGGCGAGACCCTCGGCCCAAACCACGCGGAGCCGGCCGCCAACCCCGTTCATTCTGGCGTTGTCGACGGCGATGGTCACGGCGAGCGGGTCGTTGTCGCTCGCCCACACCGGGCGGCCGAGCGCCTTGGCGGCGGCGATGGCGAGGATGCCGGTGCCGGTGCCGAGATCGAGGACGGTGCGCGGCAGGCTATGCTTCAGGAGAGTGTCGAGCGCGAGCAAGCACCCGCGAGTGCTCGCGTGATGCGCGGTGCCGAAGGCCCGGGCTGCGTCGATCTCGATGGCGAGCCGCAGCCGGGAAACCTTGGCGCGGTCATGACTGCCATGAATGATAAACCCCCCGGCTTCGACCGGTCCGCGCTTGCCCTGCGAGAGCGTCACCCAGTCTTCGTCGCCCACCACGTCGAAACGCAGCGGCCCGATATCGTCGCCCTCGGCCGCGGCGGCGATGAGAGCGGCTAGCACCTCGCGCGGGGGCGCCGCCTCATAGTGAGCGAAGACCTCGGAGCGCTCATTGCCGAGGTCGAAATGACCGACGGCGACGGCAGCAGGCGCCGCAGCCTCGTCAAGCGCACGAGCGATCCGCCCTGCCGTGCCCGCCCCCGCTTCAATCGTCGTTTGGTGGATGACGGACTTTCCCCTGGAGTGTGGTAGCGAAAAGGATGGGGACACCTTAAGGGGCACCTCAACAGTTTTGTTCATCATGCCATTCTGCCACGAAAGCGCGGCATGGTGGCGCAAACCCTCCTCCGCGCGAACGGTCACCTCGGGGGGCCCCACCTGGGCTACAATCCGGCGTGCCAGGCGCCCCGCGCGGCGCATGAGTATCATCTCGTTCGCCTGCCGGGTGCCACATGGATGAAGCACAGCAACTCTCGATCCTGATTGGCGGCATTTACGATGCCGCGCTCGATCCCGCGCTGTGGCCGGTCGTGCTCCGCAAGGCTACTTCGTTCACCGAGGGCTCCTCCGCTTCTCTGTATTCCAAAGACGCGACGACGGGCAAGACCGGCGCAGTCTATTACACCGACGGCGGCATCGACCCGCGCTACGTGACACTTACTACTTCGACAAATGGCGATATTGCTGATGGCGCCACGCGGCGAGACAGTCGAGTGCGTGCCCCCAGGCTCGCCCGCCGCCGCCGTCCTCGAGCGTGGCCACGAGCCTGATCGGTATGGCGTCGTCGCCAAATTCGAAAGCCACGCCGCGGCAGGTACCCGATTGTTGGAGGTTGAGAGTCAGGCCGGGTTGGCGCGCGTGCCCCAGCGCTCGATCGACTTCTTGTTGAAAGTGCGGCTGTACCTTGGAAGGTTGGCCGGCGCGCATCGGAGGCAATCGTACTGCTCCTGCCAACCGCCCCACATCAGCGAGCCATAGCCGAATACCCATATGGCGGTCGTTAGGCTCACACCCGCTCGACGAAAGTATCGACCACCTTCTTTCGCCCGGCCTTCTCGAAATCAACCGTGAGCTTGTTGCCGTCGATTTGGGCGATGCGGCCATAGCCAAATTTCTGGTGGAAGATGCGCTCGCCGACGTCGTGACCCGCGCCTTCGGCGGTGCTGGACGCGACCAGCGTGCCATCGATGGTGATGGGCTCGCGCCGCCGCGCGGCCGGCGTCGCTCCGCGCGGGCGGTTCCTCTGCGCGCGCTGCCAGCCTGGCGTCTCGTAGAAGCCCGCGGCGAACAGGTTCTCGGCCGTGTCGAAGCGGCTCGGACCGTAGCCGCGCATGCCCTTGTCCTCGGCGACCTCGACATGGGCGAGCGGCAACTCGTCGATGAAACGTGAGGGCAGGGCCTGTTGCCAAGTCCCGAAATTGCGACGGTTCTGGGCGAAGGTGATCTTGGCGTGCTTGCGCGCGCGGGTGAGCCCCACATGGGCGAGCCGGCGCTCCTCCTCCAGCCCCGAGCGTCCCGACTCGTCGAGGCTGCGCTGGTGAGGCAGCAGCCCTTCGTCCCAGCCTGGCAGGAACACCGTGTCGAACTCGAGCCCCTTGGCCGAGTGCAGCGTCATCAGATTGACCCGGTCGGCGCCTTCCTCCGTGGTTGCGTCCATAACCAGCGACACATGCTCGAGGAATCCGGCGAGCGTGTCGAATTCCTCCATGAAGCGGATCAGCTCCTTCAGGTTCTCGAGCTTCGACTGCGCTTGCGGGGAACGCTCGGCCTGCCACATGCCGGTATAGCCGGACTCGTCTAGGATCAGCTCGGCGAACTCTGTATGGCGCATGGTCTCGATCAGCGAGCGCCAGCGGTCGAACGCGGTGATGAGATCGACCAGCGCCTTGCGCGGCTTCGACTTCAATTCTTCCGTCTCGACGATCAGCCGTGCCGCCTGCATCAGCGGTACGCTTTGCGCGCGGGAAAGCTGATGTAGCGATTTCAACGTCGCTTCGCCGAGCCCCCGACGCGGTACATTGACGATGCGCTCGAACTTCAGGTCGTTGGCCGGATTGAGCGTGACCTCGAAATAGGCCGTGGCGTCTCTAATCTCCTGGCGCTCGTAGAAGCGCGGGCCGCCGATCACGCGATAGGGCAGGCCGAGCGTGATGAAGCGGTCCTCGAAGGCGCGCATCTGGAAGGATGCGCGGACCAGGATGGCGACCTCGCTTAAGGCGTGACCGCGCCGCTGCATCTGCTCGATGTCCTCGCCGATGACGCGCGCCTCCTCCTCGTCGTCCCAGCAACCCTCGATCTCGACCTTGTCGCCTTCGTGCCCATCCGTCCGCAGGGTCTTGCCGAGCCTGCCCTGATTATGGGCGATGAGGCCCGACGCCGTGCCGAGGATGTGGCCCGTTGAGCGGTAGTTGCGCTCGAGCCTGATGATTTTGGCGCCGGGGAAGTCCTTCTCGAATCGGAGGATGTTGTCGACCTCGGCGCCGCGCCAGCCGTAGATCGATTGGTCGTCGTCGCCGACGCAGCAGATATTGCCGGTTCCCTGCGCCAGCAGCCTGAGCCAGAGATATTGGGCGACGTTGGAGTCCTGGTACTCGTCAACCAGCATGTAGTGAAAGCGGCTCTGATATTGGGCGAGCACGTCGGCGTGCTCCTGGAACAGCCGCAAATTCTCCAGGAGGAGATCGCCGAAATCGGCGGCGTTCAGCTCCTTCAGTCGGCTTTGATAAAGCGCGTAGAGATCGCGCGCGCGGCCAAGCGCGAAGGCGAAGCTCTCGCCTTCCGGCACGCGCTTCGGCGTGAGCCCTCGATTCTTCCAGCCGTCGATCATTGCGGCGAGCAGGCGCGCCGGCCAGCGCTTCTCGTCGATATTCTCGGCCTCGAGGAGTTGCTTCAAAAGCCGGATCTGATCGTCGGTATCGAGGACGGTGAAGGACGGCTTGAGGTCGACCAGCTCGGCATGGCGGCGCAGGATCTTCACCCCGATCGCATGGAACGTGCCGAGCCACGGCATGCCCTCGACCACGCCGCCGATCAGCTCGCCGACGCGCGACTTCATCTCACGCGCCGCCTTGTTGGTGAAGGTGACGGCGAGGATTTGGCTGGGGCGGGCGCGGCCAAGGCTGAGGATGTGACCGATCCGGGTTGTGAGCACGCGGGTCTTGCCGGTGCCGGCTCCGGCCAGCACCAGGAGCGGCCCGTCGAGCGTCTCGACCGCCTCGCGTTGCTCGTCATTGAGCGCGTCGAGATAGCCGGTCGCGCGGGGGCGCATCGCGCGCTCCGACAAGGGTCGCGTGTCCTCGGTATCCAGTTCGGACTCTGGGGGTGGAAGTGCCTCTGCGGCGCGAATCTTTGCCATGACTCGACCGAGTATATCACTCCGCTGAGGCGAAAAAGGAAGGGCCGCCGCCAGCGGCGCGGGGGCCAGCAAATCGGCTAGGCATCGGCTTCCCGCTGTCCTATGAAGGTTAGCTCCGCGTGTGACTTCGCGCCGGCAAGTAAGCAGTTGGGATCAACTTCTGGAAGCGGGCAGCACTGTGAAAGAAAGACGAAAACTTCACCTTCAGCTTGATCCCCATCGAACGCCGAATCGACCGCGGCCTTGGCGGAGAAGCAATGGCATTCGGGCCTGATCAATCGCGAAGAGTGGCGCTCATCTTCGGCATTGTCAGCTTCGTGATCGCCGAGATCGTCATCGTCTCACTGCACGTCAAATCCGCCCAGCTCACCCACGAGGCCGAGGAGATCCAACTCGCGCACGACCTCTACCGGGAGTTCAACGCGGCGGAGAAGCCCCCTCACTCAGGATCGCCAACGGCATCGAGAGCTGCGAGAACCTCTACAAAGGTGATGGGGGCAGCTTCACTCACATTCAGTTGAACGAGTATTTGGGATTTTTCTCGGCTTCTCGGGCTTTTCCTCGAACGTGGAGCAATCGGCGAGGATCTGATCGGCCATTATTTTGGCGCCTTAATCATCGAGGCATGTGAATACCCAGAGTTAAAGAGCTACATCGCAAGAAAAAGAAAGAACTTCGAGGTAAGAATATAAGAAAGAACTTCGGCAGCCCGACGCGTTCGAGGAAAAGTAGCCAAGGCCGTCGAACGGGATCCCCGCTTCGCCCGGCTCGCGCAGTTTTGCCAAAACGATGTGCACACCCCCAGCCAGAAGAAGATCAGGGCCATGAAAACGGTCCTCGCAGCGGTTCTCGCCTTGCTTGTTTGCACCAGCCCCGCGCTTTGCTTTTTCCCGGATGTCGAGGAAATCGAGGAGGGCGCCGGCCAGGACATTGTAGAGGCGCCCGACAATTCTCCGCCGGCCGCGCCCGGTGTGGCCGGAGACGTCACGGATCAAAAGCCCGACGCGGGCAGCGCGGAATCGACGGACGATGCCGGCACCGAAGGCGACCTGATGAAAGACGTGCATCGCGACCGGCCCGGGGCCTGCCCGGAAGGGCCGTCCTGCAAGTCGGGGGACTGACCCATCTGTTAATTTCCTGTGATGTCCTCGCGTCACAGGCCGTTTGCTTTCATGTCGTGATTTCCCGGTCACGACGGTTTTCGAAAGGACTGACGCGGTGGCTTGTCAGCCGAGAGAGCTTGCGAGCGTGCAGGAGTGATGGCAAATGAATCGAGACGAGGGATATTCTTAAATCGGAGGTCGGAATGCTTGGGGTTTCGAAGACGGGATTGGTGCTGCTTGGAGCTGCCGTGGTTTATCTTGGCGGGGTTCAGCCGTCGGCCGCAGCGAGATGCGAGCTGATCGTCGCCACCAATAGTGCCGCGTCCAAGTCCTCGGCGGCGCGCGCCGCCTATAGCAACGCCATCGCCACGGCGCAGGAGCTCAGGCGCAAGAATCGCTGGGGCTACGTGAGCATGCGTCCCAGGAAAGTGACGCCGGACCCTTTCTGGAAGTCCGTGCGCCCCGTTGTGACCCGGGACATGCTGCTCAAGCCTGACGTCGTGACTACCAAGACCTACTCCCAATGTTGGAAGGGCGTGGTGGTGCCGTATGTGTGCACTGCCGGTTCGATCGCTTGCGGAGGCTAGCCGCTTCATCTCATCGCAGAGCCGTCGCCGGTTCCTTTGCGTTTCCAAGGGAACCTCGCGATGGCGCGCGCATTGATCTTGATCAGGGCGCCGGTAAGTCGCGCCCCAACGCTGCCACATGCCTTGGTAAGCTTATTTTCGCGATTATCTGATTGGGTTGGCTGACCAGGGAATGAAGACGAAGGCCGTGAGAAGACCGTGAAGGGTAGCGTGGTGTTTCCGCAGTACACGCCCGGCGAGCGCTGGGCGGATGGTTGCATCCATGTCATCAGCGTGGCCGCGAGCCTCGTGGCGCTGGTTGCCCTCTTGATGGTCGCCATCAAGACCGGGACCACGCTGTGGATAATCGCGCTCGTGGTTTACGGACTGGGGCTGGTCGCGACGTTCAGTTGCTCGGCCGGCTACCACCTGATCGTTCGCCCGAAGCTCAAGGAAGTGTTCCGCCGGCTCGACCATGCCGCGATTTTCCTGATGATCGCCGGCACCTACACTCCCTTTGTCCTGATCAAGTTGGACAATGCCTGGGGGTTTACTCTGCTCGCCGTGGTGTGGGTCATTGCGATCTTTGGCATTGTCGCCCAGCTATTTGCGCCGCGGCTCCTCAGGAATGTGTCGATCGCGCTCTACCTGATCCAGGGCTGGGCCGTGCTCGCCGCTTGGGAGCCGTTGCACGCCGCGCTGCCCGGCGCCGCCTTCGCGCTGCTGATGATCGGCGGCGTGCTCTACACGATTGGCGTCTTGTTCCATGTGTGGAACCGCTTGCCCTACCAGAACGCGATCTGGCACGGCTTCGTGCTGTCGGCCGCGAGCTGTCACTACGCGGCCGTGATCGGCCTCGTGCAGGTTTGACGCAAAAGCCCCTGATTTTCTTAGGGAACTGGCTGTAAGATACCGCCATGACTGCGGGTTTGGCAGAGGCACTCACGCGCGGAACGGTCGAGGGCAAGCAGGCCCTGTTCGACGGTCTCGCCGCGCGCTTCGACGACCGCTTCTCGACGAGCCGGTCGCTCCGCGAGCAGCACGCGAACACGCTCACCTGGCTCAAGATGCAAGCCCCCGACGCCGTCCTGTTCGCAGAGAGCGCGGAAGAGGTGGCGGAGATAGTGAAACTCTGCACCGGTGCGCGTGTGCCCGTCATCCCCTTCGGCACCGGCACCTCCCTCGAAGGCCATCTCAATGCGCCCTTCGGGGGCCTCTCGCTCGATCTGTCGCGCATGAACCGTATCCTCGCCGTGCATGACGCCGATCTCGACTGCGTGGTCGAGCCGGGCGTGACGCGGAAGCAGCTCAACGAGCATCTGCGGGATTTGGGGCTCTTCTTCCCCGTCGATCCCGGTGCCGACGCGAGTCTGGGCGGTATGGCCGCGACGCGCGCCTCGGGCACCAACGCGGTGCGCTACGGCACGATGGGGGACGCCGTTCTCGGACTGACGGCGGTGCTTGCGGACGGCAGTGTCGTCACCACGGGAGGACGCGCGCGAAAATCCGCCGCGGGTTACGACCTCACGCGGCTTCTGATCGGCTCGGAGGGTACGCTCGGGGTCATCACCAGTCTGACGCTGAAGCTTCGCGGCATTCCGGAGACCATTCTCTCGGGCGTCTGTGCCTTCACTTCTCTGGAGGGCGCCTGCAACGCGACCATCGCGGCGTTGCAGATGAGTCTGCCGCTTGCCCGCATCGAGCTTGCCGACGAGGTCCAGATCCGCGCCTGCAATGCCTATTCTCATCTCACTCTGCCTGAATCGCCCACGCTGTTTCTCGAGTTCCACGGCACCGAAGCGGGCGCCCGCGAGCAGGTCGAGACCTTCGCGGCCATTGCGCGCGACGAAGGAGGAGGCGAGCTCCGCTGGGCCGAGCGGCCGGAGAACCGCAACCGGCTATGGCAGGCCCGGCACGACGCCTATTGGGCGGCGCGGGCCCTGAAACCCGGCACCGATCTGATCGCCACCGATGTCTGCGTGCCGATTTCGGCGCTGGCGAGTTGTGTGCGCGAAACCCGCCAAGACATTGATAGATTGGGCCTGCTTGCGCCCATCGTCGGCCATGTCGGCGACGGCAATTTCCACGTAATGCCGCTCATCGATCCGGCCGATACCGGCGAACGGGCCAGGGTTCAGGAGTTCCTCGACCGGCTTGTAGAGCGGGCGCTGCGCCATGAGGGGACCTGCACCGGCGAGCACGGGGTGGGCCAGGGCAAGATCAATTATCTCGCTACTGAGCACGGATTGGGTGTCGATGTGATGGTTGCCATAAAAAAGGCGCTAGACCCGTTGAATATCCTCAATCCTGGCAAGATTTTTGCGATACCATGACGACACGTCGCGGCCGCCGAGACTGGCGATCATCCTTGTCGCCTCGCAGCGGGACATCGTGCCCGTACCCGAGCCTTAGGCAGAGACTCCGGTGAACTCGATCCTCCTGACATTGACGGTCGTGTTGATTCTCCTGCTGAGCGCGCTGTTCGCCGCGCCGCTCTTCATCGATTGGAACGACTATCGTCCGGCCTTCGAGGCTCAGGCCACCAAGCTCTTTGGCCGCGAGGTCAAGGTCGGCGGCAAGGTGCATCTCGTGTTGTTGCCGGCGCCCGAGCTCAAATTCGAAGGCATCAAGGTCGCCGGCGAGGACGGGAGCTTCGATGAGCCGTTTCTCGAGGCGCGGTCGCTCGACGCCTGGCTCAATATCTCCTCGCTTCTGTCGGGCACCGTCGAGGCGCGCGAGATCGCTATCGTCGATCCGGTTCTCCGCCTGGAGATCAGGGCTGACGGCACCGGCAATTGGAAGGATGTCGGCCGCCCCGGCGAGCCGCTGCCCTTCGCCCCGAAGGATGTTCTGCTCGACTCTGTCAGCATCAGCGGCGGCAGGGTCGAGATCGCCAAGAACGGCGCGCCGAAATTCGTGCTCGATGCTGTCGACGGCGAGGCGAGCGCCGCATCGCTCTCGGGTCCTTACAAGGTTTCGACGGCCTATACTTACGAAGGGCGCCGCCAGGAGCTTCGCTTCTCCACCAGTTCGCCCGACGCGTCGGGCTTGTTCCACCTCAAGGCGGAGCTGCGAGATCCCGACCGCAACACGACCTATCAGCTCGGTGGCGGCGTCACGGGTCTGGAGGAGACGCCCGCCTATGACGGCGGCATCCTGATGCGCATCGCCGGCCAGAACCAAGCCGCGCCCGGCGCGGCCGAGGAGGAGGAGCCGAACGGAGAGGAGCCGCCGCCGCCGGCTCAGGGCCAAGGCGAGCCCCCGTCCTTCGTCGAGCTGAAGGGACCGCTGAAAGTCACCGCCGACGGGGCCGAGCTTCCCGATTTCGATCTGACGATCCACGCCAAGGGCCGCCCGCAGATCCTCCAGGGCAGCCTCGCCCTCGACTTCGCCGGCGAGGTCAAAGCCGAGGGCAAACTCACGGCCCGCTGGGTCGATCTCGATGCGCTGTTCGGCGTGCCCGCCAGCGACAGCCGCCCGTCGCCGGCCGAAGTCCTCTATATGTTGGCCGACCGCGCGCTCGCCGAGGCGGCCGGCGCTGGCAGCACAGCGCTGACCTTCAATATCGAACAGGCCGGCCTTGGGGGTGATCTCGTGGGCAACCTCGACGCCGCGCTCGCCACCAGTGACGGCGCTCTCGCCCTCGACCACCTCAAGGCCACGCTTCCCGGCGGGAACCGCGTCGACGTCTCCGGACGTCTAACCCGGGGGAGCTTCGGCCCGCTGTTCACCGGCCCGGTCGCGATCGAAGGCTCAGGTTTGCGGACGCTCATCCGTTGGGCCGCCGGCGATCGCGACATGTCGGGGCAGGCCTCCGTGGGCGAATTTTCGCTCTCCGCCATGGCGACGGCCGGCGACGGTGAGCTGAAATTGGCCGACGCTACGGGCGAGGTGAGCGAGACGAAGTTTCGCGGGCATCTATCCTATCGCGGAGGCAAGCGCAACCTGATCGAGGGGAGCTTGGAGAGCGATCGCCTGGACCTGCGCGAGATGCTGGGCGATGGGCCGATCTGGAGCTCTTGGCTGCCTGCCGCCGCACCGACCAGCGGGACTGGCGCGGGAGCGTCTCAGTCCAATCTGCTGACCGAGCTTGCCGACGACGACGTGATGGTCACGCTTCAGGTCGGCGAGCTCCTGCTGCCGAACATTCCGGACGGTAAGCTCGACGCCCGCTTCGCGCTCGTCGCCGACACGCTCGACGTAGAGCAGCTCGATTTCGCCGCGCCGGGGGGCATAACGCTGAGCGGCAAAGGCCGCATCGAGACATTGAGCAAGTCGCCCTCGGGCCGCGTCGATTTCACGCTTCAGGCCCAGACCACCGACAGCCTCCGCATCACGACCGAGCTTCTCGGGCTGCCTGAACGCGTGAGTGAGTCCAAGCAGCTTTCGGCGCTGGCGCCGCTGGATATTCGCGTGGGCCTCGCAGCCGCGCGCGATGGCAACGCCAGCAAAGCGTCTCTGGAAGTAGCCGGCCGGGCGGGCGGGTCCGACATTGCCGTGGTCGGTCAGGCTGCCGGCGAGCCCGCCAAGCTCGGCGAGGCGACGATCGACATTGGCGGCAGCGTCACCGGCGAGCGTCCGCAAGCGCTTCTCGTCCTGCTGTTTCCGGACCTGCCGCAGGATCGCCTGACCTCGGCGAGCGGCAGCCAAGGAACGCTGTCGCTCAAGCTCAAAGGCGTGCCGAACACCAAGGTCGCTGGCCGCGCCGCGCTGGAGACGGCCGCCATGCAGCTTTCCTTCGAAGGGGAAGGATCGTTGCAGGAGGCCGGCATCGCACTGAACGGCAACGGCAAGATCGCCACCGAGGATGCGACCCTGGCGCTGATGCTGCTTGGTCTCGAAGCGCCGCCAAGCGCCTCCAAGGTGCCGCTCAGCCTGAGCACCGACCTCACTAAACAAGGCAGCGCCATCGACTTGAAGACCGTGAGCGCCGAGATCGCCGGCGGCCAGGCCGGGGGTAGCGCGCATTTCGAACTTGGCGACAAGACCCGCTACAAGATCGCGGCCGACGCCGACTCCGTCTCGCTGCCGGCGCTGCTGGGCATGCTGGTGGCGTGGGAGCGCACCCCGTCGACCGAAGAGATGCTGGGCACGATCGGCGGCAATGCCGCGGAGGTTTGGCCGGCTCGCGGCTTCTCGCTCGGCACGATCGCGAACAGCGAAGGCGACATTACGCTGAAGGCGAAGACGCTCGCACTAGGCTCGCCCTTCCAAGTGACGGGCGCCACGCTTAACGCTAAGGTGGACAACAACGGGCTCACCGTCACCGGTCTCGACGGCCGGCTGTTTGGGGGCGCCTTCGCCGCCTCGGGCACCTTGTCGCCGCGCGGCGGCGGTGCCGAGGTGACGGTCAAGGCGGATCTGAAGGGCGGCAAGCTCGAGGCGCTCACCGACGGTGTGGCCGGCGGTCGCTTGGCCAAGGGGCCGTTCGACCTCTCCTTCAACGTGCAAGGAGAGGGACTCAGCCCTCCAGGCCTCGTCTCCGGCTTGAGCGGACAAGGCGAGCTCAGCCTCGGCGCCGGCACCATCCAGGCACTGACTTCCGAGCCGCTCCGCCGCGTGGCTCAGACCGCGGCCAGGAAGTCCATCAAGGTCACCAAGGAACAGATCGCCGCCGATGCGCGTGACATGCGCGAAACCCTGACCAAGGGGACCTTCAGATATGCGCCGGCCAGCTTCGCCTTCGAGGTCAAGAACGGCACGCTCCGGCTGACGCCGGCGAAGCTGGCCGGGACCGGCGCCGAGACCGAGATTAACGGCTATTTGGAGCTTGCAAGCCTTAAGCTCGACAGCGAGTGGGCCATGCGCCTTTCCGGGCGGGGCAACAGCGACATCCCGCCGGTGAATCTGGTGTTCGCCGGCCCGCTCAGCGATGCGGGCGGCATCACGCCCGCGGTCGATACCGCGGCAATAGAAAGCTTTCTGACCATCCGCCGCCTGCGCGAGGACGTGGAGCGGCTCGAGACGCTCGACGTAAGCGGACGCTCGGGTCCGGTCGACAGCGATGCCGCCGCCGAGGCGGCTGCGGCCAAGGCCGCGCTCGAGGCCGAAGAAGCGGCTGTCGCGGAGAGAGCCGCCCGCGAGAAGGAAGAGGCGCAAGCCAAGGCCGAGGCTCGGGCAAAGGCTGAAGCCGAGGCGAAAGCCGCCGCCGAAGCGAAAGCCGCCGAAGCCAAACGTGCCGCTGAAGCGAAGGCTGAGGCAGAGGCGAAAGCTGCCGCCGCCGCTGAGGCCAAGGCCGCCGCCGAAGCAAAGATTGCCGCCGAGAAAGCCGCCAAGGAGAAGGCTGACGCTGAGGCGAATGCTGCTGCCGAGGGCGCGGCGAGACAGAAGGCCGAAGCTGAGGCCAAGGTGGCGGCCAAGGCAAGAGCCGCCGCCGAGGCGAAGGCCGCTGCCGAACAGGCGGCGAGACAAAAGGCCGAGGCGCAAGCCAAGGCTGCTGCCGAGGCAAAGGCTGCCGCCGAAGCGAAAGCTCTGGCCGAGCGCGCCGCGTGGGAGAAAGCCGCCGCCGAGGCGAAGGCTGCCGCTCAAGCCAAGGCCGCGGCTGAAGCGAAAGCAGCCGCCGAGCGGGCCAAGCAGGAGAAGGCTGCAGCCCAGGCCGCCGCGCCCTCTGCGGGATTGGCTGAAGAGTCCACGCCCCAGCAGCCCGCGTCCTCCGCAACCGACCCGATCGGCGAGATCATCTCGACCGATCCCAACGCCGCTGCGGCAGCTTCCACGCTCGGCCCGACCGGTGCTCCGGAAGACACCACGGTCGACCCAATCGGCGACATCATCTCGGCCGATCCCATTCCCGCCGAGGTCGAGCCGGCCCCTCCGCCGCGGCGCACCCATCGCCGTCCACGCTCAAGACCCGACGACTGGAAGAAGGGCTACAGCGTCTTCGGCGGCGGATAGCCTCCGCGGCCGCGCACGCGCTCCAGCACATGCAGCCGGATTGCGGCGGACAGGCTCATCTCCCGGGCGTCAGTGCTTCGCGTCTGGTCGATCTCGGCCACGAGCCCCGCGATCGATTTGCTCTCGTCTCTCGCCAGCTCGGCGAGAGCCTCCCAGAACGGCTCCTCGAGCGACACGCTCGTTCGGTGCCGGGCGATCGTGAGCGAGCGCTTGTTGCGGACAGCGGGCATCGGCGGTCAGTCTTTGGGCGCGATCATGTCCGCCGGCCGCACCAGCCGGTCGAAATCGTGCTCGTTCACATGGCCCAGCCGCACGGCCTCCTCACGCAGGGTCGTGCCGCGCTTGTGCGCCGATTTGGCGATCTCGCTCGCCTTGTCGTAGCCGATATGCGGCGCGAGCGCCGTGACCAGCATCAGCGAACGCTCGGTGTGTTCCCTGATTCGCTCGCGATTGGCCTCGATGCCGACGATGCAGTTCTTGGTGAAGCTGTCGGCGACGTCGGCGAGTAGGCGGATCGATTGCAGCATGGCGTAGGCCAACAGCGGCTTGAACACGTTGAGCTCGAGATGGCCCTGGCTGCCGGCGAAGCTCACGGTGGCGTTGCTTCCCATAACCTGTGCCGCCACCATGGTCACGGCCTCGCATTGGGTAGGATTGACCTTGCCCGGCATGATCGAGGATCCGGGCTCGTTCTCGGGCAGGAGCAGCTCTCCGAAACCGGACCGCGGGCCCGATCCCAAGAGCCTGATGTCGTTGGCGATCTTGAACATCGCCATCGCGACGGTGTTGATCGCGCCATGGGCGAACACGTAGGCGTCGTGGGAGGCCAGTGCTTCGAACTTGTTCTCCGCGCTGACGAAGGGCAGCCGGGTCATCTCGGCGATTTTTCCCGCGAAAATCTCGGCAAAACGTGGGCTCGTATTGAGGCCCGTGCCTACCGCCGTGCCGCCCTGCGCCAGCTCATAAAGGTCATGTAGCGAGATTTTCACCCTCTCGATGCCGTGATCGATCTGCGCCGCATAGCCGCCGAATTCCTGCCCCAAAGTTAGGGGAGTCGCGTCCTGCATGTGGGTGCGACCGATCTTGAGTATGTCCTGGAAGGCCTCCGCCTTGTCTTTCAGCGCCTGGTACAAATGGGTTAGCGCTGGATTGAGCCGGTAAGCCATTTCCTGGGCCGCCGCGATGTGCATCGCTGTGGGAAAGGTATCGTTGGAGGATTGACCGAGATTGACGTGATCGTTGGGGTGGACCGGCTTTTTGGTCCCGAGGGTTCCCCCGAGCATTTCGCTCGCACGGTTGGCGATCACCTCATTGAGATTCATGTTGGTTTGGGTGCCGGAGCCGGTTTGCCAGACGACCAGGGGGAAGTTTCCGTCGAGCTCGCCGTCGATGACCTCTTCCGCCGCGGCTGCGATCGCCTCGGCGAGCGGCTTGTCGAGGCGCCCGAGTTCGAGATTGGTGAGCGCCGCGGCCTTCTTGACCATGGCCATGGCGTGGATCAGCGGCCTGGGCATGAGCTCGTCGCCGATCTTGAAATTGTGACGCGAACGCTCGGTCTGCGCACCCCAGTAGCGGTCGTTCGGGACCTCGATCGGACCGAACGAGTCGGTTTCGATACGCATCGCGGGGTGGGGGGGGCCGTCAGCTAAAGGCATGTTTACTTCCCTTTGTGGCCGTGCGTTCTGTTACCGGCAATCCGCCGAGTCTGTTGGGGGTCCCGGCGGCTAGGCTATAACATCGCTTGCGAGGGTGGGAGAACGAGCTCATAGCGATTCTTGTTGCAGCCTTCCACCAGGAGCGCCCGAGACGCTTCCATATGGAAGTTGGGTGAGGAAGGCTCGTGATTGAAGTTCCGGCAAAGATGGCGCTGCCCGCTCCGCGCGGGGCGCAGCTTGCCGTGCTTTTGGCGCGGACGGCCGCGTTGCTCGTGTGCGCCGTGGGCGCGTTGTTGCTGGCCGGTTGGCTCGAAGTGCATACGCTGACCAATGGCCTGCCCGATCTCGCCAGCCTCTCGCCGAACGCTGCGCTCGGCATCCTAGCCGCGGGCGTGGGACTCTTCTCCTTCACCTTCAGGAGCTTGCGATTCTTGGCGCGAATAATCGGAATCGGCCTCGTTGCCGTGGGGCTCCTGTCTTTGACTCAGGATGTCTTCGGCTTCGATTTGGGGCTCGGCACGCTGCTCTTCCCGGAAGATGTGTTGGTTCCCAGCGCCGATGGCGGTGCTCAGACCCTTCAGAATTCCCCCGGCGTCGCCGGTTCTCTTGTGCTGTTCGGACTCGCGCTGCTTTACGCGAAACGCGGCACGGCCTTGTCGGCGTTCAGCCAGATCGTCGCCCTGGTGATCCTGGCGCAGGTCCTGATCGTGCTCGCGGGCTACGCCTACGGCGTCGCCACCTATTACTACCCGTTCCCCTTCACCGCGATGTCGGTCTATGGCGCGGCTAGCGCCTTCCTGCTCGCCTTTGGCCTGCTCGCCGCCTCGCCCGAACACGGCATCGCCGCGGCCATAGTCGAGCACTCGCCGGCTGGCGAGATGCTGCGCCGCCTGCTGCCGGGCATTCTCGTCTTGCCACTCGTCATCGGCTGGTTCGCGCGTCAGGCCGAAGCCCGCTCCTATTACGACAGCTCCGCGACGCTCGCACTGTTCGCCGTGGCGAGCATTCTCGTGCTTGCCGTGTTCGCCTGGACCACCATTGGCGCCGTGCGGCGCGCCGACCGCGACCGGAACGCCGCTCTCATGGAACTGCGCGGCCAGCGCGAATGGCTGAGCACCACGCTGGGCTCAATCGGCGATGGCGTGATCGCCACCGACCCGAACGGCGGCGTGCTGATCCTCAACAAGATCGCCGAGGGCCTCAGCGGCTGGCCGGTGGCCGACGCGCGAGGGAGGCCGATCTGGGAGGTCTTCCGCGTGATCGACGAGAATACGCGCAAGCCTGTCGACGATCCCGCGCTGAAGGCTTTGCGCGAGCGCGAGGTCACCCGGCTTGAATCCGGCGCTCTGCTCGTCACGCGCGACGACAAGGAGCTGCCGGTCGAGCACAGCGGCGCGCCCATTCTCGGCTCGGACGGCTCACTGGCCGGCGCGGTGCTCATCTTTCGCGATGTCACCGAGCGCCGGCGGACGGCGCAGCGGCAGACCATGCTGGTCGGCGAGCTCAATCACCGCGTCAAGAACGCCCTCGCCATTGTGCAGTCACTGGTGCAGGCGAGCCTCCGCCAGGCGACGAGCAAGTCGGCGCAAGCCATGGCGCAGACGCTCGCCGAGCGTCTCCAGGCGCTCCACCGGGCGCACGACCTCTTGCTCGAATCGCAATGGTCGGGCGCCAGCCTCAAGGCCATGGTCGAGCGCGAGCTCGACCCCTACAGCCGGGAGGGCGGCCCGCAGATCGTCATTAAGGGCCCCGACGTTCTGCTGCCGCCGCAATGCACCTCCATCCTCGCCATGACGCTGCATGAGCTGGCGACCAACGCTGTGAAGTACGGGGCGCTGGCCCA
>JBOHJE010000195.1:0-15002 GCA_050728375.1 Methyloceanibacter sp. | reverse complement strand
GTGTCGAGCGGCACGCGCTTGATCCAGCCGGCATGGGTGACGGTGACGACCATGTCCTCGCGCTGGATCAGGTCCTCGTCCTCGAGGTCGGCGCCGCCTTCCTCGATGACGGTCTTGCGCGGCGTCGCGAACTCGGCGCGGATGGCGGCGAGCTCCTCCTTGATGATCGTCTGGACGCGCTGGCGCGACCGGAGGATGTCGAGATAGTCGCGGATCTCGGCGCCAAGCTTGTTCAGTTCCTCGGCAATCTCGTCGCGGCCGAGCGCCGTCAGGCGGGCGAGACGCAATTCGAGGATGGCGCGGGCCTGGGCGTCGGAGAGCCGGTAGGTCCGGTCGTCGGCGAGCCGGTGGCGCGGATCATCGATGAGCGCGATCAGCGGCGCGATGTCGGCGCCCGGCCAATCGCGCGACATCAACTCGTCGCGCGCCGATGCCGGGTCCTTGGCGTGGCGGATGATGCGGATGACCTCGTCGATATTGGCGACGGCGATGGCGAGGCCGACCAGCACATGGGCGCGCTCGCGCGCCTTGGCGAGGAGATGCTTCGTCCGCCGGCTGACCACCTCCTCGCGGAAGGCGACGAAGGCGGCGATCATGTCCTTGAGGTTCATCACCTCGGGACGGCCGCCGTTCAGCGCCACCATGTTGGCGCCGAAGCTCGTCTGCAGGGTCGAGAAACGGTAGAGCTGGTTGAGGACGACATCGGCCATCGCCTCGCGGCGAAGCTCGATGACGACGCGCATGCCGGTGCGGTCGCTCTCGTCGCGGATGTCGGAGATGCCCTCGAGCCGCTTGTCGCGCACCAGCTCGGCGATCTTCTCGATCATCGTCGCCTTGTTGACCTGGTAGGGGATCTCGGTGACGACGATCGCCTCGCGTTCCTTGCGCACGGTCTCGATCTCGACCTTGCCGCGCATCAGGATCGAGCCGCGGCCAGTCATGTAGGCCGAGCGGATGCCGCCGCGGCCGAGGATGATGCCGCCGGTCGGGAAGTCGGGGCCGGGGATGATCTCCATCAGCTTGTCGATGTCAATGCCCGGATCGTCGATGAGGGCGACTGCGCCGTCGATGACCTCGCCGAGATTGTGCGGCGGGATGTTGGTGGCCATACCGACGGCGATGCCGCCCGCGCCGTTGACCAGGAGATTGGGAAAGCGCGCCGGCAGGACGACCGGCTCGCGCTCGGAATTGTCGTAGTTGTCCTGGAAATCGACGGTCTCCTTGTCGATATCCTCGAGCAGGTCGCCGGCGACCTTGGCGAGGCGCACCTCGGTGTAGCGCATGGCCGCCGGCGGATCGCCGTCGACCGAGCCGAAATTCCCCTGCCCGTCGATGAGCGGCAGGCGCATGGAGAAATCTTGCGCCATGCGCACCAGCGCGTCGTAAATCGATTGGTCGCCATGAGGGTGATACTTACCGATGACGTCGCCGACCACGCGGGCCGACTTGCGGTAGGGCCTGTTCCACTCATAGCCGTTCTCGTGCATCGAGTAGAGGATGCGCCGATGCACGGGTTTCAGACCGTCGCGCACGTCGGGGAGCGCCCGGGCGACGATCACGCTCATGGCGTAATCGAGATAGGACCGCTTCATCTCCTCGATGAGCGAGACAGGCCTGATGTCAGAGGGAGACGGTCCCTCGACCACTATCTTGTCGTCGTCAGCCAATGAAGGAGGATGCCTGCTCTAAGAAGTCGCGATCGCCGCAAGGCATCTGCCCCGCGACAGGGAATTCTCTCTATCTGAGGGCGGAAAAGCGCTCGCTGGATTCGCTCTTCTATAGCTGATTTGGCGCCCTTTCCGCAACCATCCAGAGCGGGCCAAGGCGATCTGGTTTATTCTTGTATTTCACATACTTACACGTCGTTTTCGAAGCCGCAAAAAGGCCTCGTCGGAGAGGCCCTGCAAAGTGTGGAAAACGGCGGCTGCGCGGAACGAAGGAAACAGTCGAGACGTTGTTCCTCCAAGCGGCGCAGGGCACTCCGTCCCCGCCGGTCACGACGCAAAAAAGCGACTCCAACCGATAAGAATTAAAGGAGCGAAACATGAACCGTCTTCTGACATGTACGGCCGTCGGCCTGTTCTTGGGCCTCACGCCTGCACTTGCCGAATCCGAAAATACGACACAGGCTCCGCCCGCAATGGAGGATCCGGCCATGCCGGCCGAGATCATGCCGAGCGAGCCGAGCGATCCTTCTGCGGCCGATCCGGCAAGTCCTTCCGATCCGGCGGCACCTATTCCGGGTCAATCCTCGGCGGCGCCCGATGCGACTTCGCCCGATGCAGGCGCTTCGCCGCAGTCGTCCCAGGCAGCGCCTGACGGCGTATCGCCCGATGCGGCCCCGCCGCAGTCAACAGAGGCCGCGCCCGACCCGGCATCACCTCCGTCCTCGTCTCCTCCGCCGCAGTCGTCCGAGGCCGCGCCCGACCCGGCATCGCCTCCTTCGCCGCAGTCGAGCGAGGCTCCGAAGTCGATCGAGCCCGCTGCGGCTGAGGGCGCGCAGTTCCTGAACCGTCAGGAGCCGAGCGACTTGCTTGCCAGCAACCTGATCGGCAAGTCGGTGACTAACGCCAACGATGAGGCGATCGGTAATGTTAACGATCTCGTCACCGACGAGAACGGCAAGATCGTCGGCGTGCTTATCGGCGCCGGCGGCTTCCTCGGTCTCGGTGAGAAGGACGTCGCGGTGAGGTTCGAGGACCTGAACCTGGCGCGTGACGAGAACAACAATATCGACATCACGCTCGATATGACTGCCGACAAGCTCGCCGCGGCCCCCGACTATGAGAGGCTCGACGAGCAGTCCGTCACGGTCGGCGAGACTAACGACGGCGCCGGCACCATGGGCAAGGAAACGCCTGCGACTGGACAATAGAGCAGCCGGATTTCAGTAGTGCGTCGAAGGCCTGGCTCGCCCTTGTTGGCGGGCCAGGCTTTATTTTTACCACTTCTCTGGAAGGCCATGAGCACGAGCGCGGCGGCCATCAGCGGCAGCACCTTGAGCAGGGCCCCGAACAGGTCCGTCCATAATTCGGGCGAGACGACACTCAAGCCGATCAGATAGGGCGCGCTCAAGGCAAGTTGCATGATCCTAGCGCGGCCGCCCACCAAACGCGCAAGCCGCGGCGTTGCCGGCGGCAGCACGCGCTCGGTCCATTCCCCGCATCCTGCGGCTGTTCCGGCATAGTCCACCCGCGTCGGCCGGGTCATCACGCTTCGGGTCACCAAGAAACCCGAGACGATGAAGAACACATCGACTGCGAGCCTGCCGATCTCGAGCGTCTCGACCTCGATGGACGCGCTCGCCCTATGTCCCTGCGCGGGACCAGCGCGAAGCTGTGATCGAGGATCACCGCAGATGCCGCGAGCAATCTGATCAGGGTTGAAATTGTTGTCTTAGCCGTTCAGCAGAGTGACGACCGTGTGCGCCACGAGTCTCTCGCCTACGTAAAAAACGAGGCGATGGTTAGCGCCGAAACGGAGGCAAGCGTAGCCTTGGGGGGCAAGGTGGGGAACAGGCGCGGCTCGGAGGGCGTTAAGCGTCATGCTTAATTCCGGTGGGGGCGCAAGCGCGTCTAGAACGGGATCTCGTCGTCGAGCTCTTTGTCGAAGCGGGCCCCGCCGCCCAAGGGCTTGGAGCGGCCGAAATCGCCACCGTTCTGATGCCCCTCGCTTGCACCGTCGCGCCGGCCGTCGAGCATGGTCAGCTGCGCGTTGAGGCCTTGGAGCACGACTTCGGTCGAGTAGCGCTCCTGGCCAGACTGGTCCTCCCATTTGCGGGTTTGCAGCGCGCCCTCGAGATAGACCTTGGAGCCCTTCTTCAGATATTGCTCGGCGATCCGTGCCAAGCCCTCGTTGAAGATCACCACGCGGTGCCATTCGGTTTTCTCGCGGCGCTCGCCGCTCGTCTTGTCGCGCCAGCTTTCACTCGTGGCCACTCGCAGATTCACGATGGGCCGTCCGTCCTGCGTGTGACGGATCTCAGGGTCGGCACCGAGATTGCCAATGAGAATGACTTTGTTGACCGATCCGGCCATTTTTTATAACTCCCTGAACCTCAAGGCTCCTGCGGCAGTCTATCGCCGGTTCATGGTGCCTTGCCAAGTTGGCCAGCCTTTTTGCTTGGGGTTGTGCACGTTGTCCCCAGGCAATATTGTACACTTTTTGTTCTCGTCCGTCCACCTTGTCGCTATCTTGAGGTTTTCGGATGGCGGTCCTATGGCGTAAGAAGGCGATAAAAGTGGTTTTGGTGGCAACGCGTCCGGCTCTTGGGGGTTGGCCTTAAGGCCGGGAACGAGGGAAAGATGCAAAGGTCTGTCGAGCAGCGGCAACATTCTCCGAAGCGTCGAGCCAACAAACGGCGCGACCCTCGCGTGAAAGTGCTTGGGTTCAGCCCGCGGCAATGGCCGTTTCTCTTCGTGCTGGTCGGCAACTGGCTGTTCGCGGCCCTGGTCTACGCGGCGGCGAAGATCTTCTGGCACTGGACACCCACCGACTGGACCGTGGGCGACCGCATCGCTCTCGTCATCAAGGATGCCGTCTTTGCCATTCTGCCGGGCGTGATCGGCATTTGCATCGTCGCCGCCCAGCGCCTCGACCCGAATATGTGGGTGGGTCGAACGGCCAAGCCGAACTCAGCCCTCGACATCAATACGAAGTTCATCCTCAACACGTTCGAGCAGTTCACCGCGTTCTTCATCGCCAACGCGGCGCTGGCGCTTTATTGCCCGCTCGAGGAGGCGCGGACGCTAATCATTCTCACCGGTCTGTTCGTGCTCGGCCGCGTGCTGTTCTGGGTGGGCTACCACTTCAACCCATATGTGCGTGCGTTCGGCTTCGGCCTCACCTTCTACCCGACAGTCGCCGCCTATATGTGGCTGGTCCTGTTCATGGTCTTCGGGGTACGCGTTCCGCTCTAGGGCGAAATTCCCCTCACCGCCGCCGGTGCCACTCCAGGACGGAGTCCTGCGGCCAGACGAAGCTCAGCACGTTCAGAGTGAGGTTGTCGCGGATCATGAAGCCGACGAACACCTCGAGTCCGACGGCGATGACGACGGTGAGCCACACGGGCAGCCATGCGGCGAGATAGAAGCCCAGCACCATGAACAGGATATCGAACACCGAGTTAATGACGCTGTCCCCGTAGAGTCGAGGGAGATGGTCGCCTCTCGATAATGATTGATGACGTACTCCGTGTTCTCGATCACCTCCCAGCTCGTCTCGACGGCGACGGCCAGGATCAGCCGCAACCCGAAGGACATCGGTATCCATCGCGACACGAGCCACAGCAGCCAATAGAAGATGAAGCCGTGGATGACGTGCGAAGGCGTGTACCAGTCGATCAGGTGCTGGCTCGGGATGTCGTAGCCGAGGACGGAGCTACCTCGGCCTCTAGTCCAGGGATCGGGACGCCGAAGCTCGATCTGCGTTGCATAAGAGCCAGGGCGTGGCGCTCGACGCGGCCGTAATCGACCTCTCGCCCGCCTTTGAATATGGCCAAGGCTATGTTCGCGTAACGCCCTAAGCGATCCGGGCAACGTTGCCGGCCTGCAGGCGGGTTTCCTCGCGAAGCAAGGCGGTCGCGCAGTGACGCCCTCCCGCAGCGCCGGGCCGCCCGAAGCCATCCGGCTATCCGAAGGCCTACGAGGTGGCAGGCCTCCGGGAAACTCATGCTCAGGCTTATGCGCCCTGGAGCAAGGCCGAGGAGACGGACCTTCAGGGTCGGCATCAAGCGGGCGATACGGTCGAGGCCATCGCCGCGAAGCTCGGCCGCAAACCTGGGGCCATAAGGTCCAGCGCTTTGGCTCGCGAGACGGGTAAGGGTGAAAGGCGTCGCCCCACTCTTGCCGGCCAAGCGCCTGGGGACTAAGCCTTTGCGGGCCTTGCCGAGTGGGCCCGGCACCCCGACATTGGCCTGAGACATGACCTCCAAGAGCATTTCCATCCGCGGCGCGCGGGAGCACAATCTCAAGAACATCTCGCTCGACCTGCCTCGCGAGAAGCTCGTTGTGATCACGGGTCTGTCGGGCTCGGGCAAAAGCTCGCTCGCGTTCGACACGATCTACGCCGAAGGCCAGCGCCGCTATGTCGAGTCGCTCTCGGCCTATGCGCGGCAGTTCCTCGACATGATGCAAAAGCCGGACGTGGACCATATCGACGGCCTGTCGCCGGCCATCTCCATCGAGCAGAAGACCACCTCCAAGAACCCGCGCTCCACCGTCGGCACGGTCACCGAGATCTACGACTATATGCGGCTCCTCTGGGCGCGGGTCGGTGTGCCCTACTCGCCGGCGACCGGGCTTCCCATCGAGAGCCAGACCGTGAGCCAGATGGTAGACCGGGTGCTGGCGCTGCCCGTGGACACGCGGCTCTATCTGCTTGCGCCGATCGCGCGAGGGCGGAAGGGCGAGTACAAGAAGGAGTTCGCCGAGCTCCAGAAGAAGGGCTTCCAGCGCGTCAAAGTGGACGGCAAGTTCTACGAGATCGCCGAGGCGCCGGCGCTCGACAAGAAATTCAAGCACGACATCGATGTGGTGGTCGACCGCATCGTGGTGCGGCCGGACCTGAGCGCGCGGCTCGCCGATTCGTTCGAGACGGCGCTCGGCCTGTCGGAGGAAGGCATCGCCATCGCCGAGTTCGCCGATCGGCCGCCCGAGCCCGAGCGCATCGTCTTCTCGGCGAAGTTCGCCTGCCCCGTCTCGGGCTTCACCATCGAGGAGATCGAGCCTAGGCTGTTCTCCTTCAACAACCCCTACGGCGCCTGTCCGGCTTGCGACGGGCTCGGCACCGAGCTGTTCTTCGAGCCGGACCTCGTCGTGCCGGACGAAAATCTGAGCCTCGCCCGCGGCGCCATCGCGCCCTGGGCGCGCACATCCGCGAGCTCGCCTTATTACCAGCAGACGCTGGAATCACTCGCCCGCGCCTACCGCCAGTCCATGTCCAAGCCGTGGAAGAACCTGCCGGAGGATTTCCGCAACGTGGTGCTGTACGGCTCGGGCGACGACGAGATCACTTTCACTTATGACGACGGCGTGCGGCACTACTCGACGAGCAAGCCGTTCGAGGGCGTGATCAACAATATCGAGCGGCGCTGGCGCGAGACGGAATCGTCGTGGGTCGAGGAGGAGCTCGAGCGCTATCAGACCGATCAGCCTTGCGCCGAATGCAAGGGCTACCGCCTGAAGCCGCAGGCGCTCGCGGTGAAGATCGCCGGCCTCCATATCGGCCAGGTAACCGACATGTCGATCCGCGAGGCCTGCCGCTGGTTTGATGCCCTGCCGGGCAAGCTGACGCGGAAGCAGAACGAGATCGCGGCGCGCATCCTGAAAGAGATCCGCGAGCGGCTGAACTTTCTCAACGATGTCGGCCTCGACTATCTGACGCTGGCGCGGGCGAGCGGCACGCTCTCAGGCGGCGAGAGCCAGCGCATCCGGCTCGCCTCGCAGATCGGCTCGGGGCTCACCGGGGTGCTCTACGTGCTGGACGAGCCGTCGATCGGCCTGCATCAGCGCGACAATGCGCGCCTGCTGGAGACGCTGAAGGCGCTGCGCGACCTCGGCAACAGCGTGCTCGTGGTCGAGCATGACGAGGAGGCCGTGCTCGAGGCAGACTATGTCGTTGACATGGGCCCTGGCGCCGGCGTGCATGGCGGCGAGGTCGTGGCCAAAGGCACGCCGCAGGAGGTGATGGCGAGCCCGGAGAGCCTCACCGGCCAATATCTCACCGGCTTCAAGCATATCCCGCTTCCGAAGCAGCGCCGCAAGCCCAGCAAGGGGCGCAAGCTCTCGGTCAAGGGCGCGCGCGAGAACAACCTCAAGAACATCGACATCGACATTCCGCTCGGCCTTTTCACCACGGTCACGGGCGTCTCGGGCGGCGGCAAGTCCACCTTCCTGATCGAAACGCTCTACCGCGCCGTGGCACGCAAGCTCAACAATGCGCGCAACATTCCCGGCGAGCACAAGGACATCGAGGGCATCGAGCAACTCGACAAGGTGATCGACATCGACCAGTCGCCAATCGGCCGCACCCCGCGCTCCAATCCCGCCACCTATACCGGCGCCTTCACGCCGATCCGAGAATGGTTCGCCGAGCTGCCCGAGGCCAAGACGCGCGGCTACAAGCCGGGCCGCTTCTCCTTCAACGTCAAGGGCGGGCGCTGCGAGGCCTGCCAGGGCGACGGCGTCATTAAGATCGAGATGCATTTTTTGCCCGACATCTATGTCACCTGCGACGTCTGCAAGGGCAAGCGCTACGACCGCGAGACGCTGGAGATCAAGTTCAAGGACAAGTCGATCGCCGACGTGCTCGACATGACCGTCGAGGAGGCGGCCGATCTGTTCAAGGCCGTGCCGGTGATCCGCGACAAGCTGGAGACGCTGAAGCGCGTCGGTCTCGGCTATATCCATGTCGGCCAGCAGGCAACCACGCTGTCTGGCGGCGAGGCGCAACGCATCAAGCTATCGAAGGAGCTGTCGAAGCGCGCCACCGGACGCACGCTCTACATCCTCGATGAACCGACCACGGGCCTGCATTTCCACGACGTGGCCAAGCTGCTCGAAGTGCTGCACGAGTTGGTGGACCAGGGCAACACGGTGGTGGTGATCGAGCACAATCTCGAAGTGATCAAGACCGCCGACTGGATTGTCGACCTTGGCCCGGAAGGCGGCGACGGCGGCGGCCACGTGGTCGCGGTCGGCACGCCCGAGGAGGTGGCGCGCGAGGCTTCGAGCTACACGGGGCAATATCTCAAGCAGCTCCTCAACCGCCTCGGCGGCGCGGCGCGTTCAGGCAAGCGCCAGGCCACGAGCGAAGCCGCGGAGTGATCGTTAACCGGTCGCCGTGCAGGACTTCTGAGACCTGGCCCGGGTTTACGCCGACTATGGCGGCAATCTCCGAGCTATGAAGATCGGTGGTCTGGGCAAGGTGCCCGCCGCCGGGCAACGATGCCAAGTGCGGCTTCGCGTGCCATACGATCGTGGCGGCCAAAGATTATGTCTTCACGGCTTACCCGAAACGCTAAGCTTCGCCTGCTGACTAGACGGCGCGGACCGCGAACCAAGTGCCCGAGCAGACGCCCGAGGGCCCGGTGCCGTTCCACTTGCCGCTGCCCTTGGACTTCTTGAAGCGGCCCGTCCCTTGCGCCTCGCGCGGGCCGGCCACCCCATTCATCCGAGCCTGCCCCGAGCTGGAAACGGTCCCGGCGATGTGGATCGGGCGCATCACGAATTTTCCGCTCGTCGAGCGTATCTTGCCGCCCCTTATAGCGAGGCCGACGTTGATTTTCCCACAATGGCCGTTGGTTGTCACAAGGAACATGTTCCAGCTTCCGTCATACTGGGACGCCATCGCGGCCGGAGCGGAACAGAGGATTGCGAAAGCGGCCGACAGGGCGAAGGCGCACATCCGAATGCCGATCATGGGAGTCCTCATCGTTGCGTTGTCCTCGTCGTCAGTTCGGGCTGTCCTGGTGCTCAGGTCAGTCCAGACGTTCAACGCGGCAGCCTGCACGAACTCCGCCAAATGGAGCAACGTGCCGGGCTTCGGGGCCGCTCGCCCTCACTTCTTCATGCCCAGACTTGTTCCGGGCATCCACTAGGGCCGAGCCGCGAGCTTCTTCCGGTGACGCTGACCGGTGTTGCCGGCGATTACCGCATAGCCGAGGGCATCGAGGATCTTGGCTCGGTCCCGAACAGCGCGCCCCCTGCGCCGGCATAGAAGCCGCCTTCCGGCCGGCGCGGGCCCGAGGATGTGTGGTCCTCCGCCAATGCGTCGGCCGATAGCGCGAGCGCGCAGCGCATACCGCAATCGTTCGCATGATAGTGCCCCTCCCCGCGTGCCAATCAGGCCTGCCGATCCGCATACACCTGGTGGCGTCTTGGCGTGACGGGAGACTATCCGATTCGAGGCAGGCCGTGATGCGGGCGAGATACCAACAGCCCTCGGCTTTTTGCAGACAATTCCCGGCGAATCGGCCATGCGTCATGGCGCATTTGATGGAGCCACCGCCTCTTGGGCGCCGAAGGCTCGCTCTCTTTCAGGAGTACGAACCGCATGATGTCGAAATCCGAGCTCATCCAGAAGATCGCCGACGACTGCTCGCTGGCCAAGAAGGACGTTAAGGCAGTCATCGAGTCGCTGGCGACCCACGGCTATAAGGAGATGAAGAAAACCGGCGCCTTCCTGCTGCCCGGCTTCGCCAAGTTCATCGTCGTCAAGAAGCCGGCCACCAAGGAGCGCACGGGCATCAACCCCTTTACCAAGGAGCCGACCGTGTTCAAGGCGAAGTCCGCCCGGAAGACCCTCAAGGTCCGGCCCGTGAAGGCCGCCAAAGACGCGGTGTGACGCAAGGCTTTGTTCGTCGGGCTTCCCGCGCAACTTTGCCTCTTTCCCGTTCTCCCCTTTGAGGTGAACCCCATCACGCCCCGCCGACGACCCGGGCTCCTCTTCCGCTCTCCTCTTAAGGGAGAGGGGAATCATGCGCTGGCAAGGCTTCAACCGTGCCTGAGCGGCGCGGCAGACTTCCCGCTCTCCCCTTGGGGGAAGCACACGCGCCACTCGGCGCGTGGTGAGGGGCGCGGACAATGAGTAGACTCGGAAGGCGCGGCTGTGGATCGCGGGGTCAAGCCCGGCGATGACGCGTGGGTGGATGGACCTGTCCCACACTTTATCCCCGCCTCTCGCCGCTGCATTTCACTCATTGCATGCCTTGTCCCTGAGGACGCGAGCTGCAGACCGTCTGTAACTGGGGGTGAGGGGTGCGGCGCCTGAGGCGCGCGCGGCCTCGCATCGCGGGCCGCCTGGCGCCTGGAAGGGCCAAGTCTAATCCGACCGTGACATTCATGACGCGAGCGGAAACAAGGCGTCGCGGCAGGGCTCTCAAACGATCGCCGCAAGCGGGGCGCCGGAAGGCTGCCCTTTGTCTCGAGAAGGATTGCGGCCGCCCGATCGAGCCCGAGGGCAGGCCTGCTCTCTGACATGACCTCGCGCTTCACCCGCGGCGAGGCGATGAACCTTGCCTCCAATGCGCGCGTGGTGAGGGGTCAGCGGCGAAGCCGCGTCGGGAATGTACCCCTCACCCTTTCCGCCGGCTTCTTGCTCCGCGCGCAGGGCGGAAAGCCCTCTCCCACAAAGAAAGAGGGGAACCATCAGCGGCCGGCGAGCCGCGCGATCATCGGCGCGGTGAGATAGAGGATCGTCTTTTTCTCCTGGCCCGCGTGGCTGTAACTGAAGGTCAGAATGGCGCCGCCGGTCTGGGCCGCGCCGTCCGCGTCCGGGCTCTCATAGGCGAGGCTAAATCGCGCACCGGCGGGAATGACCGCGCCCTCCGCAAGCTCGCTTCCTTCGACCTTCAGGGCAAGCGTCAGCTCGCGCCGGTTCGAATCCGGTTTCAGAATCCCCTCCACGTCCTTCAGGTCCTGACCGGAGACATTGACGCCACCGATCAGCAATCCATCGGCGCCATCCGTCGGAGCCGGATCGCCGGAACCCTCCAGCAGCCAGCTCACGGGACTGTCCGGTGCCGGTTCTGGATCCGAGACGGTCGCGGGCGCTGGGTTTGGCTCAGGCGCCGGCTTTGCTTCGGGCACCCGCTCCGGCTCGGGCCAACCCGCCGTGGTGGCGGCTCGCATAGGCTGGCGTCCGGCCGGGGGCGACGCCATGCTCAGCACCGCCACATGAGATGCCGGGCTGGCTGCGGCCATGCACGGCTTGCCCGCGGCGCAGGAAGGCCAGACCTGTTCGATGGTCGTCGCGAGCTCGTCCAGGGCTTGCTTGCCCATCACGGGCGCAAGCTTGCCGCTGAGCCAGGCGGACCGCTCGCGGACTTCGGCAGAGTCCTTGGCCGTCACAAGGAAGGCGAAGCCGGCCAGCGCGGCCAGCGACAATGCCGTCGAGGCGCAGGCAATCCACATGTGGCGCCCTGTAAAGGACGCAACAAAGAGCGCCAAAAGGGCGATGCCGGCAGCGAAGAGCGCCAATTTGTCCCCCGCCCGTCAGTCGGTCGTCAACGAGGCTGCCATGGCGGCATAAAACCGTGGCAGCAGCACGGCCAATTGACCGGCAAAACCATAAAACTTTGCTACCAGCCGTGGGATTTGCCGCCGAGGCCCCTAGATCTCGGGATTTCGCGCAAAATCCCCTCGGCCCCTTAGGCGCGCGGGCTTCACGGCTTCTTCGGCGCGTAGAACACGCTGTCGATCTCCACGATGTCGTCGTCGAACAGGCGCTTCACCTCGACCATGGTCCGCGGCGGATAAAGCGGGGCGCCCCAGTGCTCGCTCTGCGCTTTCTCCACCATCGGCGCAAAGCGGGGAAGATCGCTGAGATAGACGGTGAGCCGCACGCAATCTTGCAGACTCGCGCCCTCGGAGGCGGCGATCAGCTCGATGTTGCGGAAGGCCTGGAGGATGCGGGCTTGCGGGTCCGCCACGAGCTTGTTGGTGGCGGGATCGATGCCCTGCATGCCGGCGACAAAGACGAAATCCCCGGCCCTCGCGCCGAGGCTCCAAGTGCCCTCGGCCTTGATCGCGCCTTGGCGGTCGAGCGTCTTGACACCGTTCGGCGAGTCGGCTCGAGCCGAAACGGGACAGACCGCGAGCATCAGGGCCGTCAGGAAAGCAAGTCGGCGCATCCTCGGGACCTCGAAAAGCTCGGCCGCGGCGTGTGGCTAATCCGCGTCTTTGGGGATCGAAACGGCGTCCTGCCCTTGGCAGTCGCCGAAAGCCGGCGCCTCGCCGCCATAGGTCAGGCACGCGGTCTGGGCGCTGTCGTTCGGGCCGAGCGTCATGGGAAGCACCGAGCGCTGCTCGGTGACACAGCCTGCGAGTGCGACCGGCAGCAATGCGATTAGGAGCCACTTCGACATGACTGTCCCCGTACAGGTGGGTTCGGCGCTCGCATAGAGATATGGCCGCCCCTACCGATTACAAGGGTTTAAGAGCCGAGGCCTCGCCGTTTCCCGTCACCCGGGCGGAAGCTGTGGCCCGTACATCACAGTCTGGTACTCGGAAGGTGCCCAGGCCCTGGGGTCGTAATAGAAGTAGTGGCGCCCGATCCGGCCTGTCATCGTCATCCGCTTTGCCCAGCCCGGGCTCACATAGTCGGCGTGATAGTGTGTCGACGTCCCAAGTGAAGCCAGCACGAAGGGAGACCCGGCATGCGCCCTGATACCGCTAGCGAGGATCCAGGCGGCATAGCCTTTAATTTGCTCGAACTTGGCGTGCTCGGTGATGGCGTCGTCCTTACCGTCGCAGGCGAAGGAGAACTGGCAGCCATTGCGCCTGTGGTCGTTCTGATAGACCACGCCGCAGATCGTGTCGGGATAGGCGTCGCTCGCGACGCGGTTCAAGATGACTTGCGCCACCGCGAGCTGCCCCTCGATCGACTCGCCGCGGGCTTCGAAATAGATCCCTACGGCGAGGCACCTCACCTCACCCTCGTCTGGGCTACTCAGCCCATCGCTCCGGGATTGCGCGGCCACCTCGACGGCGGCCATTTCGATTCCCTTGAAGGCTGACGCAGCGATCGGCGTCGTGGCCCTTCGAGGCTGATCGCCCGTTACAGGCCGATCGTCGGGCTGCCCCGCGACCTCGAGCGCAGCCATTTCGATTCCCCTCCAGGCTGAAGCTGTCGCAGACGTTGCACGCTCATCGCCGAACTCCTCGGATCGCGCCGGCTGCAACACTGCAATAATTCCCAAGACAAGAATCGCACAACGCAGAATCACCTTCCCCCTGGAGCCCATACATATACCTCGCCACTGTTAACACCGAGCGGGGTACACCCACCTGAGGGGGGCTAATGCTGAGCAATTCTGTCCGGGGCAGGATCAGGATGTGACGAAACCGTGGTCGCTCCGTGAAAATGGTGCGACATATTGCTTCAATCTGGGGTTGCGGAGCCGAAGAGCTTTCAGAAGTCTCCACTTTCCCGAGAGGAGAGCACACGCGGCGCACAGGAAAGCGTGGGCGAAGCCGCCCCGCCACAGAGGCCGGGGCAACGAAACTTATCCCTCCTGAAACCGGTGCTACAAAGACACGGCGGGCCAAATCAGCGCCTGCGCCCCGGCCTGGTATAGTGCAAGCCTCACCAAGCACCCCCGCTCGCCGTCCCGAGTGAAGTCCACCCAGTTTTACCTCGCCAACGTTGTGAAGCCGGGCGAGGGCTCGGCGGCCCGCTAGCGCCCAAGCGGACTGCGCTAGGCTATGCTCAGCAGGGCTTCGCGCTGCTTGAGAGGCGCCGCGAGCTTGGCCTCCTGATCGCAATGCGGCTGGCGTTGCGCTCCTTGTCGGCCGCGCCGGAATAGGGCGCCGCCCGCTCCTGGCGCTGGCAGAGATTGTCCTCGACGATCTGGATCCGTCGCTCGATCTCGGCAAGCGCCTCTGGGTCGACCATGGGAGCCTCGATCTCGTTGGCAGGAATGCCGGGCGCGCATCCCACGTTACTCGTCCCGCAAGGCAAACATCGAAATGTTGCGCGTCACGATCCTCGCATGCGCCCTAATGCGTCCCCATATGCGAGTTACCGTTCAACAAACAATAAAAGGATGCTTATGGAAAAATGAACGAAGGAGACATCGTCGAAATCGACGAAACCAATTCCCAAACCGTATGGTTTGTCACCGAAGCGATTGGCTTCATGGGCGCGCCGGCGCACCGGACTCGCCTCATGAGCCGCGTCGCTGAGCGCATGCGGCGTCGGGCACGCCCCGAACAATTGATCTCCAGCAGCCTATTCGGCCTGGTTCGCCACGGCGCCATCGCGGCGATCTATGTGACGCTGGCCTATGCGGCCAAAGTTCTGTTCGGCATCTCGATCGCCTTCAACGCCATCCGCTAAGGCAGCACCGCCAGGAAGAGGGCTACCGCGCGGCGTGGACCGGCCAAGATGAGCTACTCCAGAAAAATCCGCATGGTCTCGAAGTCGAAGGTCCATTTCCGGCAGGAATCGCGACCGGCGGCTGATGATCTTGCCCGAAACCATGAACATGCCGTCGCCCGTGT
>JBOHJE010000194.1:0-9632 GCA_050728375.1 Methyloceanibacter sp. | reverse complement strand
ACTTCGGAGGCCTTGGGCTCGCCCTTGACGGCGCTGGCGATGGCTTCTTTGGTGGCGCGGTAGTTGAAGTCCTGGATCTTCTGGTCGTCCTTGGCTTCCCAATGGATGAACACGCCAACGCACACATAGAGGTCATCGGCTTCATTGGCGGGAATGACACCCTCGGCCACGGAATCGGCCACGGCCTTGGCCACGGCGTACTGTGCGGGACCGAACATCTGGACCGCCTGGCGGGCGTCCTTGATGGTCACCTTGTTGTAGAGGATCGTGGGAGGTTTGCAGAGAAGATTGGGAGCGATCACCGCGAGCAACGTGGTGAACCCATCTTTGTTGTTGGTCAGCGCATTGCAGAACGCCGTTTCCACGGCGCTACCGCGTGGGCCAAGCAGCATATCGACATGCGCAACCTCGTTACCGTCGCCGACGAGCGATTCGCCGACACAAACACCTGTAATTTTGGCCATGAGCCAACCCCTCCCTTTACTGAGACGTGGTCACAAAAATAACGGCACCACCGGCGACGCGGGCCGGCGACAAGCCGACGAAAGTGCTTTGGGTGAGCGCTCCTCCGTCCGCAACTCCTGGTCAGAGCTCCGCGGGGGAGAACATAAGCCGGGGCCGGAAGGATCGGCAAGTCGATTATTGGCTGAAAACGATCCTTCAATTGTCCTTTATTCAGCCATTTTTTCATTTTGCAGCACGGCGGCGAAAAGCGTCGCGACGGTCAGATCGGCTGACGTGCCGGGGTTGAGCCCCCGCTGTTTCAGCGAGTTGTCGAACGCCAGGAGCGGCGCCTTCATGTCGTTGGGATCGGCGCATTGGACGAGACCGGCTTCGATCGGTCGCGCCTCGTCCATGATCTCGGATGCCGTGTTCTCCCCGAACTTCCGCTCGATGAGCGTGTCAGGGATATGCGTAAGGAAGCCGAGATAGACACGCGTCACGGCCCAAGGGCCGGGCGACCAGCGCTGGCTCGCATGATCCCACCATTTCAGACCGAGATCGAAGATATCGACATAGTCGTTCGCATAGTTCCAGGCGATGCGGTCGCGGGCCTGCGCGGCCCGCATGGCCTCCAGCAGGGTGACCGTCGGCTCGGCCATGACATCGTGCTCGGGCGCCTCGCCGAGCCCGCCCGGTTGGGCCGTGCGGATGGCCCGATAGGCCTCCCGCGCGTCCTCCACGCCCAACTCTCCGAGGACACGGGTGAGGCGGGATCGCAAATCGGCGCGCCCGGGCCCGAGCGCCGCTTGGGCAAGCGGAGCAGCGAGCAAGATGATTCCAAGATTGGTGTTGTGGCCTACGGCTTGTCGCGTCGCCTCGACCGCGAGTCTGATGCGCCTGCCGACCGCAAGACCAAGCTTTCCCATCGCCGGCGAGGCCGCTTCGGCACTTCGCTCGAAATCGGCGACGCTCATGCGCGGGTCGCCGCTGAGACGGTGCACGTTGCCGGGCTTCAAGGCATCGAGCTCGGCACGGCAGACGTCAACGAAACCTTGCGCAACCGATGATGACTTCGGCGTCTTGCTCAAGCGCCCGCCTGTCCCTTGCGCCGGGCAGGGGGAAGGGCGGCTTCGAGGAACGCATCGACCAGATGCTCCGAGATACGCACACGGCTCACGCGTTGCAGCCCGTTCCAGGCCGGCATGGAATTGACTTCGAGTACCAGGAACCTTCCGTCGCGCGCCTGGATGATGTCAACCCCGGCATAGTGGGCCCCGACGCAGGCGGTGGCGCGGAGCGCGAGATCGATCAGCTCCTGGCTGGGGATGGCAGCCTTGGCACGCGCGCCCTGCTTGATATTGGTGATCCAGCTCGTGCCGTGCCGGATCATGGCTGCGACCACCCGTTCGCCGCAGACGAACACCCGCCAGTCCTGATGGTAGGCCTTGTCCGGGGGCACGAACTCTTGCAGATAGTAGACGCCGTTGACCTCCTCGACCGGCGCGAGGTCGGCAAGCGAGCCGATTAGCCGCAGGCCTTTGCCTTGAGCGCCGAACAGCGGCTTCTGCACGAGCTTGTCGCCCCTGCCGAGCGCGTTGGCGACGATCGACTCGGCCTCGCTCCGATTGACCCCGACGAAGGTTCTAGGCGTCGGCAGACCCTCGCGCTGAAGGAAGAAGGTCGTGGTGGATTTGTCGACGCAGCGCTCGATGGCGCGGGCGTCGTTCCACACCGTCACGCCGAGCTCACGCAGCGCGTGCAGGACGCCGAGAAAGAGCGTGACTTCCTCAAAGTTGCCCCCCGGCACGAAGCGTACGAAAGCGCCCTCCGGCCGATGGTCGCCGAGGCCGGGAATAGCCAGCCCCGTTGCCGTCTCGGTCGAGAACCCGCATGTGGCTAGCGGGGCGACCAGAGGCCTGATGCCGCGACGCTTGAACGCGCGGATCAGGCTCCGCCCATGCCAATCCCGTCCGTCGCCGAACAGCACGATATCGGGATTGGGGGAAGGGATGGTAGGCACGAACGCTAGGCGAATGAGCGGGAGAGGATGGCCGTGTCGATATGGCCGCCCTCGAAGCTTTCGCCGGACTTGAGCGACGTCACCGTCACCTTGGCCGGGCTGAAAAGCATGCGATCGATGGCGTAGAAATCGCCCTTCACCGCGGCGAACAGATCGGCGAACGGCTTGCCGTAATCCTTCGACCTGAGGCTCGGCAGCTCGTCGGCCAGTTTCTTGGCCGCCTTCGCGTCGCTGCTCACATAAAGCTGCGCCCTGCCGCCATAGATGATGGCGTCATTGGTGCGCCCCATGGCCTGGATGAAGTCCGGCGCCGGCGGCGGCAACGGTGCCACGGCGATGCCGTCGACGATCTCGCCTATCGCAAAATGAAGCTCGTGCGCCTTGTGCAGCGCGACCTCAAGGCATCTCGCGGCGATCTGCACCGTGCCCGCGAGGCTGGAGGTCGGGGCGTAGACGAAGGTCAGGCGCTCGGGCGGCAAATTGCAGGCCTTGGCCACATGCTCGACGAGCTTCGCCGGAGGAGGGTTGTTGGCCTCGATCACGAGACAGGCGCTGTCGGCTTGGTCGCGATAGCCAAGCTCCTCGAACAGCTTCTCAGACGAACCCATGGCGCGGGCCGGACCCGAGCCGAGCACATTGTACTTCTTGCCGTTCTCGTCGCCCGAAAGGCTCCAGCCGGCATATTGCGAGCCGAGGCAGGCGAGGACAGGCTGGCTCGTGTGCACCGTCACCATGAACGGCCAGGCGCTTTCGGTATCGTTCGTCTCGAAAGTCACGCGGCCGAGGCCGCCGAGACAGATCTCCGCCATGCGGCGGCCGGCCTCGAGGCCGCCCAAGGCGCGTACGCCGCAATCGATTCTGCATTCGCCCAGCGACCCTTGCGTCACCTCGACGCGCAAGGCGCCGGCGTCATCGATCAGTGCGCGCACCAACGGCGCGACCAAGCTGTTGACGCTCGGCAATGCCGCTTGTCGCATCCTGGTCTTGTTCTTCTCGTTCACAGCGCTTCCCTCTGCTCAGTCTTTGCATCTTGGCCAGAACTTGCGCGATACGCCTATCGACCAGGCATCTGGCTTGCCTAATTGTCCCGGCGCGGGCCAGTACAGTGCATATCGGGCGTAGTTTGTCGATCCGCTCCGCGGGTTTCGGCCGGTCCGCCGTCCAGTCGGGCCACGCCATGGCCTGAGGCATGATGACCGCCTTCGGGGCGTAGACGATGGCGGAGGCAGCTGCATCTGCGCCTTCGCGACCGCACACGGGTAGCCTCCCGTCGATGACCGCGTTGAGATGAAGCGTCAGGAGCGGCGTCTTGTCGCTCGCGAAGAGGTCGAGCGTGGCGCCGGGACGCGGGTTGATCTCGATTGGCAGGGCCGCGTCGTCGCGGAGAATGAAGTCCGCGCTCCCGAGACCTTTGAGGCCGAAAGCGCTTGCCGCCCGCTCCACGGCGTCGGTCATGCTCATCTCGACGCTGGGGGCCAGCGCGGCGGGAAACGCCGCGCCGCCATAACGCCAAGCACGTCCCGGTGCAGGCGAAGTCCACTGCTCGCTGAAGGCGAGAACCCGCGTATCCTCGCCGTTCGCCACGAACAAGGCTGACACCGATCGGCCTTCGACCAACTCCTGATAGTAGACATCGGCCGAATCCTTCTGGAGCCGGCTCGGCACGACATGGCTGCCGCCCGCGCCGCCGCGCCGCTTGGCCAGCCAGTTCGCGCCTTTGCGGGGACGGCTATTCGCGGTTTGCGGGTGCGGGATGCCGAGTGCGTCGAGCGTGGCGAAGAAGCTTTCCGGGGCTTTGACGCGGGCAATTGCTGCGGCATCGTTGCCGAGAAGGGGCCAGCGCTCGGCGACGCGCATCAAAAGCTCCGGCCGGTCCTCGAAGCCCGAGCCGTAGATCGCTCCGAAAAGGGGAGGGGGAGCAGCCTCGGCAAGCGAAGCGAGCGCGGTGGCGAGGCTCGGCCATTGCATCCCGCGGCCGATGTCGCCGTCGAACTTGCAGCAGCGATACGCAAGCTGCTCAGTGTCGGCGTCGGCGAAGAAGTCGGCGACCAGCGGAACGAGCCCCGCCTCGACCGCGGCACGCGCAAGGGCGCGCCCCGATATGGCGGCGATTAGGACCGAGGGCCGGCTAGGACGCGAGTTTTTGGGCAAGAGCGTAGGCGTCGCGGAAGTCGAGATAGATCGGCTTTTCCGAGTCGATCATCATTTTGAAGAGGCCGGCCTCCGTCTTGTACTTGACGTTGCCGATGGCGAGCGCGCCGATCCCAACGGCCTTGGTGCCGGGTATTGCCGTGCCATTGTCCTTGACGCCGACGCCTTCGATGCCCGAAGGCGGCACCGCATTGACGTCGGCCCCCACTTTCAGGTTCTTCGCCGCCTTGAGCTGATCGAGCGTGAGCAGCCTGCGTCCCGAAGGACCTGCGGCGAAGATGACATCGGCCTTTCGTGCTAGCTCCGCCTTCTGCTCCTCGGTGGTCCCGTCGGCGTAGCCAAGATCGACCTCGAAACGTACATTCGATTCGTGCGCGAGCTTGCGCACGCGCTCGGGTCCGTCGTAGCCGACAAGCGTGGCCTTGGCCCCGTCGACCGTGGCGATCACCGCCGAGGCGAAGGCGACCACGCCGGTGCCGCCATAGACCACGACCTGCTTGCCCTTGAGGTCAGTGCCGAACTTCTCCCGAAGCGCCTTCTCGGCGCAGGCGACCATAGCCGCCGCCGTGGTAAAGGATCCGGCCGGGTCGGCGAACACGGAGATCTCGAAAGGCGGCACCATGGCCTTCTTGGCTCGGTCCATCATGTCCAGCGCCTCGACGGCGCGCTTGCCGCCGATGAACATGCCGGTGCGTTTAATGCCGTCGGGGCTGCGCGAGAAAATCGCGTCCTGCACGAGCCCGTACACGTCCTCGATGGTGACGTTGGTATAGGGGATCGCATGGTCGTAACCGGCGTCGAGCGCCATGTTCACGTCGAAGGGGCTCATATGCTTGAGCGGCGTGATCATGTGGAGAATGTAGGGCAGAGCCATCGGCCTTCTCTCGCGTCTCTCATGTTGTAACTTGGCCGCCCGCCAGGCTGCCGGGCCTAGCCGAAACCGGGGGACGTTCCGACCTCGCCTTAGCATATTCGGCGAGACGCCGCGAAGCGCCTCGATTGCCGCCCCTAGCGGCTCTTTTGTGACACTGCCTCGATCACGGCCCCTTCGTTCCGTCCTCGCGCGAGTTCGAGCGTAAGCCCGGCGTGAGCCTGCCGCCTCGCCGCGCCCAGCAGAGCCTCGCCCTCCTGTGGCGATCTAGCGAAGGCGAAGCCGGTCGGCCCCCAGGAGCTTTGCCCGAGCCCGGTGACGCCTTGGCCTCGCAGCCAGTCGAGAATCTCGGCGACGCGCGGGCTCGTATACGCGCCGCCTTGAAGGGGCGCGAAATATACGCCCATGCGCTCCTGCAAGGCCCCCACCTCGGCGCAGAAATTGTCGAAGTCGCGAGCCTCCAGCGCGGGCAGCGCCCGGCCGACGATCCACTCGCGAAGTTGCGAAGCCGCGCTGTCGGGAAAATCGGGAAGGGTCTCGAACGCACTTATCTCGTTGGCCCCGGCCAGGCCCTCGTGGTCGGGATCGAGCATCAGAAGCACGCGCCATTCGGGCGGGAAGGGGATGCGGCGCACGAGTCTCGGGAGCTGCCCCTGCGCCGGGCCGCTATCCAGCACCGCGCCGCCCGCCGCGAATGTGCCGATGCCGATGCCCGAACGCGCGCCGCGTCCAAGCCGCGCCGCCATCTGTTGCGGCGGCAACGAGAGCCGTTCAAGCGCGGCGAAAGCCGACCCCACGGCCAGCGCGAGCTGCGTGCCCGAACCGAGCCCTGCATGCGGCGCGATGGCCTCCGCGATCTCGATGGCATAGGCCCGGCTCACGCCGTAGCTCTCGGCGATGGCGCGAAGATAGCGCAGCGCGCGGGGGCTCTCCGGCCCGGACGCGTCGAATGAGGCCGCGAGCCGAAGCGTGAGCCGCGTCCGCGGCCGGTCGAGCGAGAGCCCGAAACTGCCGAAGGGATGGGTCCCGCGCCCGCTCGGATCGAGAAACCCGAAATGCAGCCGTGCCGTGGCCGTCACCGTCACGGCGTCTGCGGCCGACAGAGGCCCATGCGCGCCTGGACGCAACAGGGACGTCGCTTCTTTTGGATTGAGCTTCGCCAAGGCGGACCGACTCCGTCGCGCGCAAATGAATGAGGGTCAGAATATGCCGTTCGGATTGGCCGCATTGTCCGGCACAATCTGCAGCACGTCCCAGTGCTCTACGATTTTTCCGCGGTCGTCCAACCGGAAAATGTCGATCCCGGCCCAGTCAGGGTCTCCCGACCAATGCTGGAGGCAATGCAGAACGACATAATCGCCCTCGGCGATCACCCGCTTGAAATGGACGCGCTCACCCCGAAAGCGCCGCGCCACATCCTCGAAATATGCGATAAACCCTTCCCTGCCGTTCTTCACGCCCGGATTGTCGCCGGCATATCGCTCGATCGCCTCGCGCGGGCGCGCCTCGTTGAACATCAAGTCATAAAGTCATAGAAGGCAAGCACCGCCTGCTTGTTACGTTCCAGATTCGCCAAGCCCGCTCCGGCGGAAACGCGTCCATTGATCGACTCGAAGCCTCTGCTATGCTTATGTGCCTTGGAAGTGCTCACTTTTTCAAAAGACGGTAGCCATGGCAACGTCTGAACGCACCTACAGCGAGGCCGAGGTCGAGACGCGCCTAAGGGAGGAACTGCCACACTGGTATCTCGAGGGCGGCTGGATCCGGCGCAAGTTCAAGACCAATAGCTGGAAGGGCACGCTGATGGTGATCAACACCGTCGGTCATCTGTCGGAAGCCGCCTGGCACCACCCCGACATCACGGCGTCCTATGCCTGGGTCGAGGTGCGGCTGATGAACCACGCCGCTAAGGGGATCACCGACAAGGACTTCGAGCTCGCCAATAAAATCGAGGAGGTCGTGGCCTGGCAGCCCGGCAAGGAAGGCGGCGCGCTCGAGGGCACGCCCGCCGACGACATGCGCTTCGCCTATATCAAGTACGACAAGCTCAAGACCTAGGGCTCCTCGTACATCGTCCCTCTAAAGCTTGCGTCCTCAGACTCACCTGTTTATTGGTGCCCGGCTATGGCTGCCAATTCCGACGCTGAAAGCGAGCTTCGGCGCGCGGCCGAGCTGTTGGCGCGCGCGCGGCTCCCGGTATTTGGCGGGCTTCAGACGGATATTGCCGGGGCCGCGGCCGCGATCGCACTGGCCCAGAAGCTCGGCGGCGTCGTCGATCATGCCGAGGGTGAGAGTCTCTCGCGTGCCTCGCGGCTGATGCGCGAGACGGGTGCGGCGCCTGCAAGCTTCGGCGAGGTACGCAACCGCGCCGATATCGTCATCATCATCGGCAAACGGCCGCTTGAGCGCGACCCCGATCTCGCGGCGAAGCTCTTCCCCAAGGAGAAGGGCCTACCGCGGCCCGGCCGCAACAAGCGCAGCCTGATCCTTCTCAGCACCGGCGAGGTCTCTCTGACTGGCCGCGTGCCGGCCGTGGAAGTCGGCGGCAAGACGCCGCTGCCCGATCTTGTCGCCATGCTGTCCGCGCGGGTCCGCCAGAACCGGATCGAGATCGCCGACCGGAAGATGCGCGGCGTGCTCGACGATCTCGCCGAGACATTGCGCAACGCCGCGTTCGCCGTATTCGTCTGCGACCCGGCGGAGCTCGATGTTCCCGTGCTCTACACGATCTTAGAAATGGCGCGGCAACTCGGCGTCACCACGCGGGCGAGTGTGCTGTCGCTCGCCCCTCCCGGCAACGGCGAGGGGGTCAATCTCTGTTGCACCTGGACCTGCGCCCTCCCGGTGCGCACGAGCTTCGCGCGCGAGATACCCGAGCACAATGCCTGGACCTTCGCGGCGGAACGTCTGATCGAAAACGGAGAGGCCGATGCTCTGATTTGGATCGATGCTCTCGAGGGCGCGGGAGCCGGGCGACCACGCGGCGTGCCTACTGTGGTGCTTGCAACGAATGCTGCGGCCGGGGAGGGGGGCGACATCGCCATCGACGTCGCCTGCGCCGGACGCGATCACGACGCGGCGCTTTATCTTCCGGCCATCTCCGGCATCGGCATCATTGCAGCCGGTAAGCCAAATGGAGAGAAGCCCACAGTGGCGGCGGCACTCAACCGCATCGGCGAGCTGATCGATGGGCGGGAGGCGGCCTGATGCTTGTCCGACTCGAGGGCGGCCGCATCGTCGATCCCGTGCATGACCGGGATGAGGTCGGCGATCTTTACGTCGAGGCCGGCCATATCGTCGAAGCGCCGGGGAAGGGGCGCAAACCCGACGAGACGCATGACGTCACCGGCAAGATCGTCATGGCCGGAGCCATCGACGTTCATTCCCATATCGCGGGAGCGAACGTCACGCTCGGCCGTCAATTGATGCCCGAGCTACCCGACCTTGCGGCGCGCGGCGGCCAGCCGATCGCGCCGTCGCCCGCCTCCTGGGGCGCCTATGCCACCGGCATCCGCTATGCCGAGATGGGCTACACGACGGCGATCGAGCCGGCGCTAATCCCGACCCA
This sequence comes from Methyloceanibacter sp., assembly GCA_050728375.1. Classification (GTDB taxonomy): domain Bacteria; phylum Pseudomonadota; class Alphaproteobacteria; order Rhizobiales; family Methyloligellaceae; genus Methyloceanibacter. Next base: position 578 of record JBOHJE010000194.1, on the reverse strand, counting down.
CGCCATCGAGGCGCATATCGAGCTTGCCTCCATTCCCATCATCGACGTCGGCGCTCTGGCCATCCTCGGCAACGACGACTTCACGCTCGGTCTCTTGCGTGACGGAAAAAGCGGGGACGAGCTCAAGGACTACGTCGCCTGGACGCTTCGCCACTCCAGAGCGCTGGGCCTCAAGGTCATCAATGCCGGCGGCTCCGAGGCCTTCAAGTTCAATGCGCGGAGTTTCGGCTTCAGCGACGAGGTGCCGGCCTACGGCGTCACCTCGCGCCAGATCGTCGAGGCGCTCCAGCAGGCCGTCGCTGATCTCGGCGTGCGGCATCCGCCGCACGTCCATTGCAACAATCTCGGCATCGCCGGAAATGTCGAGACGGCCATCGCCACCATCGAGGCGACGCAGGGGCTCCCCATCCATTTCGCCCATATCCAGTTCTACGGATACGGCAAGCAGGGTGAGCGCGGCCTCTCCTCGGGCGCGCCGCGCCTCATGGAAGCCGTCAACGGTCATAAGAACGCGACCGTCGATGTCGGCCAGGTCATGTTTGGCCAGACCGTCACCATCTCCGGCGACATCCTTAGGC
>JBOHJE010000193.1:0-8524 GCA_050728375.1 Methyloceanibacter sp. | reverse complement strand
GGTGGTGATACGGAACAGATGGCCGAAACTGTTATGCGACATGGTCTTTCTTATGCGCGGATGCCATTACTTTGTCATTACCCGCGAAATGGGCGTGCGCTCTCCTTGCTGCGATGCATGTCAGCATCCGGGGGTTGATCTTTCTCCCCCCTCAGGGGCCAATCGCGGTGATTTACCGGTGGCCGGGCCGCGCTTTTGCCGCAAGTGTCCCACGGCGGTCACCCCGGGACGTTTGGTGTGGACCTTGCGGTCGTCAGCCAGCTCCTGGCAGGCCCTCGTAATGGACCCGGGCGGAGTCCCGAAGGTCTTGCGAAGACCAACCAGCAGGCGCCGCACCACGTCCCGCCTCACGACGCCTGAGCACGCCTTTAACCGGACGAGTAAGGTGGAGTGTAATCGAGGTTCGGAGCGCGGGGATAAGTTGACAGCGTGGCGCCAGCGTAAGGGCGGCTGCGCGGCCGCCTATTCGCCAGGTTCGGCTGCTGCGCTCAGACCTTTGCGGTAAATGGCGACCGCATGCTCGGCCGTTTTAACCGCGCTCCGGGCCGACGCCCGAGGAGAGGGTGATCGCCGTGGATAGGGGAAGCGCGACGATCGCCACCGTCAGCCCCGCAATCGCATCGGCGCGCAGATCCCGGAAGCCGTAGCCATCCTTCAGGACCTGGCCAGTTTCGGGATCTGTTGCCGCCAATGGAGCGCAGGCTGTCACTGTGGCACGACCCAAGTCGACCCGCGGCAACGGCCTGCGAAGTCGTGGCTCTTCACGCACGTTTCGGGATGAACACTGGGCCGGACTAGCGGGAGCGTTGCTGAGAAGGGTCTCAGGAAGGGGGTGGCAATGCGCTCTAGCATCGCGGGAGAGCGCAGCAGGGAAAGGCCTGCCCTGCGTGCTAGGCTGCGGGCACGCTTCAGGAGAGCACTAATGAGCGTTAGCCAAACCCGGGCCCACCAGCTCTTTCCGGTCCTCGACGCGGGCCAGATCGAAACGGCTAAGTGCTTCGCCAGCGGTCCGGCGCAGGACTTCGCGCCGGGCCAAGTGGTGTTCGACGTGGGCCAGCGTCACGCGCCGGCGTGGCTGGTACTGAAGGGCTCGATCGACGTCGTGCGGCGCGACGCCCTCAATCGCGAGACGCCGATCACGACCCATGGCGGCGGCCAGTTCTCGGGCGAGGTCAGCCAGCTCGCCGGGCAGGAGTCGCTCGCCTCGGGCCGCGCCGGCGCGCAAGGCTGCACCGCCATCCCTTTCGACGCGGCGCATGTGCGCGCGCTGATGATTGGTTCGGCCGAGATCGGCGAGATCATGATGCGCGCCTTCATCCTGCGGCGGGTTGGGCTGCTTGAGGCGGGCAGCGGCGTGGGCTCCGTTCTGGTGGGCGAACCCGGCACGCCCGATCTCACACGGGTGCAAGGGTTTTTGGCGCGGAACGGCTATCCCTGCACGGTGCTCGACGCCACCAACGATGCGGACGGCCGCGTCGTGGTGGAGCGCTTCGGCGTGCTCCCCTACGAGCTTCCCATCATGCTCTGTCCGAACGGGACGATGCTGAAACGGCCCACGAATGAGGAAGCCGGCATCTGTCTCGGCATCACTCCCGACCTCGATCCAAAGATCGTCTACGACGTGGCCGTGGTCGGCGCGGGGCCGGCCGGTCTGGCGGCGGCTGTGTATGCGGCATCGGAAGGCCTGTCCGTGCTCGTGCTCGATCAGCGCGCTTTCGGCGGTCAGGCCGGCGCCTCGGCCCGCATCGAGAATTATCTCGGCTTCCCGACAGGCATCTCGGGAATGGGGCTGGCGGGGCGCGCCTTCAATCAGGCTCTGAAATTCGGCGCCGAGATCGCCATCCCGCTCGAAGTGGATCGCCTCGATTGCGGCGCGGAAAATCCTAACCAGGTGATGCGTCTCGTGTTCACCGACGGCGCGGCCGTGCGCGCAAGGACCGTCGTCGTGGCAAGCGGCGTCCGCTACCGCCGTCCCGACATCCCCGATCTCGCGACCTTCGAGGGCAGGGGCGTGTCCTACTGGGCCTCACCGGTCGAGGCGAAGCTCTGCGAGGGCAGGGAGGTCGCGCTTGTCGGCGGCGGCAACTCAGCCGGCCAGGCCGTTGTGTATCTCGCCCCGAAGGTGAAGCGCCTGCATCTGGTCGTGCGGGGCCCCGGCCTGGAAGCGTCGATGTCGCGCTACCTGATCGACCGCATCTTCACGCTTCCCGATGTCGAGCTTCACACGGGGACCGAGGTGGTCGGCCTCGAAGGCAACGAGCAGACCGGTCTCACGGGCGCGATGTTCCGCGACCGCGCGACCGGGAAGACTGAAAGCCTCTCCTTGAACCACCTCTTCCTATTCATCGGCGCCGATCCGAACGCGACCTGGCTCGATCGCTGCGTCGCGGTCGACGCGAAGGGATTCGTGGTCACGGGCGCCAACTGTCCGCGCGGCGCCGTCGCCGATTCCCGGCCGGCTTTGCCGCTCGAGACCAGCCACCCCGGCGTCTTCGCCATCGGCGACGTGCGCGCAGGCTCGACCAAGCGTGTGGCTGCGGCTGTGGGCGAGGGCGCGGCCGTCGTGGCGCAGATTCACAGCATCCTGGCGGCCAAGCAGGCTGAGGGTTAGGACTGCTCCCTCACTACGGAGATATCCGGCGTGTCCTCGTTCTTCATGCCGACCACGTGGTAGCCGGCGTCGATATGCAGGATTTCACCCGTGACGCCGCGCCCGAGATCGGAGAGCAGATAAAGACCGCCGCCGCCCACGTCCTCGATCGTGACCGTGCGCCGGAGCGGGGAGTTGAACTCGTTCCATTTGAGGATGTAGCGGAAGTCGGCGATGCCGCTCGCCGCGAGCGTCTTGATCGGGCCGGCGGAGATGGCGTTTACCCGGATAGCGTTCTTGCCGAGATCGGCCGCGAGATAGCGCACGCTCGCCTCGAGCGCCGCCTTGGCGACACCCATTACATTATAATGAGGCATCACCTTCTCGGCGCCGTAATAGGTGAGCGTGAGCAGCGAGCCGCCATTCGGCATGAGTGGCTCGGCCCGCTTGGCGAGCGTGGTGAAGGAGTAGCAGGATACCAGCAATGTCTGGGTAAAATTGGCCTCGGTGGTGTCGACGTAGCGGCCGTCGAGCTCCTCCTTGTCGGAGAAGGCCACGGCGTGAACCAGGAAATCGATCGATCCCCATTCCTTGGCGAGCGTGGCGAATACAGCATCGACGCTCGCGCCCTCGGTGACGTCGCACGGCAGGACGAGCTTCGACCCGATCTCCTTGGCGAGAGGCTCAACGCGCTTCTTCAGCGCATCGCCCTGATAGGTCAGCGCCACCTCGGCGCCCTGCCCGGTGACGGCCTTGGTGATTCCCCAGGCGATAGAGCGATTATTGGCGACGCCGAACACGACGCCGCGCTTGCCTGCCATGAGTTTTCCGCCCTCTGCCATCGACCCTCCTCGCACTAAGTCCGCGCTTTATACATGCGGGGAGAGCGCGGCCGGAAGGCCTTTCGACCCTGAAAGCTCGAGGGAAGAGCCGCGAGGCTCGCGGTTATGCCGCCTTGTGCGGCGGGAAAAGGATGGGCGAGAACTCACGGTCTTCCCGGCGCTGCGCCACGGCGGGAGAGGCTCGCAAGTTCAGCGGCAGCAACGGCGTGAATCTCATGCCCGGGGTGCGCGTGTGAGCGGAGCCAGCATCGTCGCTCACGGCTGCAGCCGAAGCGTAGGCGAAATTGGATCGTGCCATGGTTAGTCCTCATTATCCTGCGATCGACCAAGTGCCGTCGGCCTCGCGGCAAGCGACACCCTCGATCTCACGTTTGAAATCGCCGAGCGCCAGCGAGTAGACGAGATGGCGGCAGATGCGGCCCCGATCGTCCTTGAAGGCCGACACCGGCCTGATTTTTCCGCTGAGCTGGCTCGATGGCCGGCGCCATGCGAGAGTCACGTCGTCGCCGAGCTCGGTCAGAGCGATCTGCAACGCCTGGAACGCGGCCGCGCGGTCGCTCTTATCCAGTTTCGATCTGAGATCGTTGAGAGCAAGCGGTGGCTGCTGCTGCGAAACCGCCGATGGAAGATCCGTTCCCTGTTGCTCGGCCTTGAGAAGAGCAGGGGCGGGCAGCAATACTGACAACGCTAGAGCGCCCGCCCCAATGATAGGGGCGTTCCAATAGAACGTACGCATAACCAACCGTCCCCAACTCTGACACGAGAACCACTATTCCCCCCGCGCCCACTATCAAACATCGGTCATGGTGCCGTATCAGAGTGAGGAAAACGTAAATGCGCGTATCGCGGCGGGAATTTTCTTCAAGCCCCCGGAGATCGCGAGGAAGAGGCGTAATCATGCCTGACCGGGCACCGGAAACGCGGGATTTCACAGGCGCCGAGGAGCCCTTTGCTCTGTTCCGGAGCTGGCTGGCCGAGGCGGAGGCAAGCGAGCCGGTCGATCCGGAGGCCATGGCGCTTGCCACCGTGGATGCCGCCGGGCTGCCGAATGTGCGGATGATTCTCCTCAAGAGCGCCGACGAGCGCGGCTTCGTCTTCTATACGAATTCCGAGAGCGCCAAGGGGGCCGAGCTTGCCGGCAATGCGAAGGCCGCGCTTCTGTTTTATTGGAAGAGTCTCGGCCGGCAGATTCGCGTCCGCGGGATCGTGGAGGCCGCGGCCGAGGCCGAGGCGGACGCCTATTTCGCCACGCGTCACCGCGACAGCCGTATTGGCGCTTGGGCGTCAAGCCAGTCACGTCCGCTGCAAAGCCGCGCCGTTCTCGAGCAGGCGGTCCAAGACCTTGTGCGGAAATTCGGCGCGGGCGACGTGTCGCGCCCGGCCTATTGGCGCGGCTATCGCGTTATTCCCCTTGAGATCGAGTTCTGGCGGAGCGGCGCGTTCCGGCTGCACGATCGGATCGTGTTCCGCCGCGAATTGCCCGATGGCGCCTGGAGGAAGACGCGCCTCTACCCGTAACGGGCCTTAGCCCTTATTTTCGCGGGCCGGCAACTAAGATGTGAAGCAGTCCATGACCCTTGAGCGCAAGACCCTGATCCTGACCGGCGCCTCGCGCGGCATCGGCCATGCGACGGTGAAGCGCTTCTCCTCGGCTGGCTGGCGGGTGATCTCATGCTCGCGCCATCCGTTTCCCGAAGACTGCCCCTGGGAAGCGGGCCCCGAGGATCACATCCAGGTCGATCTCGCCGATCCGGACAACACTATCAGGGCCATCGTCGAGATGAGAGACCGCCTCAAGGCGCAAGGCTCGAGGCTCACCGCGCTCGTCAACAACGCCGCCATCTCGCCGAAAGGCGAGGGCGGCAGCCGCTTGAGCTCGCTCGACACGAGCATTAACGAATGGCAGACCGTGTTTCAGGTGAATTTCTTCGCGCCGATCATGATCGCCCGCGGCCTCCTCGGCGAACTGCAAGCCGCGTCCGGCGCCGTGGTGAACGTGAGCTCGATCGCCGGGTCCAAGGTTCATCCCTTCGCGGGCTCCGCGTACGCGACCTCGAAGGCGGCGCTCGCCGCGCTGACCCGTGAAATGGCCGCCGATTTCGCGCCGCATGGCATCCGCGTCAACGCCATCTCGCCCGGCGAGATCGACACCGATATTTTATCGCCGGGAACAGTGGCGCTTGTCGCTGACATCCCGATGCGCCGGCTCGGGCTCCCTGAGGAAGTGGCCAGGGCCATTTATTTCCTCTGCACCGACCAGTCGAGTTATATCAACGGTGCCGAGTTGCACATCAATGGCGGCCAGCATGTGTGATACACGGGTTCTGGCCGTGGACCTGGGAGGCTCGCCAAGGGCCGGAAGCCGGGTAAAATGCGGATGACAAGGATCGAGGGCCGGCCGACGTGACAGTGAACTACGCCATGGCGCGCTATTCGACCGCGCGCTTTGAAGTGCCCGAAGCGTGCGAGGCCAAATGGGCGCGGCGCCTCGCGCTGTTCTTCCTCCAGCTTTTGATCTTGACGGTGCTGCTGCACCGCTTCCTCTCGCTCGGCACGCCCGCCGCCATCAATCTCATCCTGGTCTCCATGGCCGGCCTGTTCGTGGCGCTGGCGATTGCGATTGCCTCGCTTGTGCGTATCTGGTTCGGGGGCCAGAAGGGTGCGGCACAGGACTTCGGCGCGATCTTCGTCGCCCTTCTCGGCCTCGCGGTGCCGCTCTACTTCATGTCTCAAGCCGTGCTTCTGCCGCGCCTAAACGATGTCCAGACGAGCCCGGGCGATCCATTGAACTTCACCGCTTTGGGTGAGGCGCGCCCTCCCGACGCCAATCCGATCAAGCCGCCGGACACGGCCTCCGCGGCGCTCCAGGCCAAGGTTTATCCCGATATCGGCCCGATGGTGCTGGAGCGTTCAGCCCCTGAAGTTTACGCGCTGGTGCGCGAGGCCGTGGAGCAGCTCGGCTGGAATATCGTCGTAAACGAGACCCCGGGCGAGAGCGGCGTCGGCCGCATCGAAGCGACCGACTCGACCCTGATCATGGGATTCACCGACGATGTCCTGGTACGGATCAAGGGCGACGACGCCCATGCCGTGATCGATGTGCGGTCAGTGTCACGCTACGGCGTGCACGACCTCGGCGCGAACGCGAACCGGATTCGCACATTATATGCGCAGGTGGACGAAGCGCTGGAGAAGGGCGAGAAGACCGTTCTCGAGCAAGCGGCCCCGAAGGAAGAGAAGCCCGCCGCCGCCAAGCCTGTGACGACCCAGGAGCCGGTCAAGAAGAGGCGCGTACGTAAAAGGCGCTGAGCCTGTCGCTGGCGCCTTCGGCCGAAACCATGTCCCGCGCGATCAGCTGATCGAGATGCGCGAGAACTGACAAAGCGGCGGCCTCCTTCAACTCGGCGTCGAGCGTGCCATAAAGTCTCGCCACGATGCGCGGGACGGTGCAGACGCCCTCCTCGAGGCAGGCAAGGATCGTCTGCTCCCGCCATCTTCGGTGGGTGATGTAGGCCCTCACCACGCGCTGGGGCGTCTGGATGCGGCCGCCATGGGCCGGCAGGAACATCTTGTCGTGGCGCTTCATCAGCTTTTCCAGCGAAGCAAGAAAATCCGCCATGTTGCCTTCCGGCGGCGCGATCACGGTCGTGTTCCAGCCCATGACGTGATCGCCTGTGAACACTGTCCGTTTGCCGACAAGCGCGAAGCAAAGATGATCTGGCGCATGGCCCGGCATGTGCAGCACATCGAGGGCCCAGGAGCTCGCCTTCACGCTCTCGCCGTCCCGAACGGCACGGTCTGGGACGAAGGCGGAATCGACGAAAGCATCCCCGAGGCCAGGAGTGCCAGCGCCCCGGGTCGTGCCGGTGGGCCCGAAGGCGACAATCTCGCCGCCCAGCATTTCCTGCAACGGCTTAGCGGCGTCGCAATGATCGTGGTGGCTGTGGGTGATGAGGATATGGGTCAGGCGTTGGCCTTTGAGCGCGTGCGCGATCGCCCTCAAATGGTCGTCATCGGCCGGTCCCGGGTCGATTACCGCGACCTCACCGCCTCCGACTAGATAAGTGTTGGTGCCAAGGAACGTATAGGGGCCGGGATTATTAGCAACGATACGACGCACGCCGGGAACGATTCCCTCGGCGACGCCGTAGTCGACATCGACACTACGATTGAAGGCAAGTTCCGCCGACATGGGTCCTGGCGCTTTGAATCTTTTTCGCTGGTCAGCGCTTCTATTCTAGCGGAGCGCCCTGCTGGGAATAGCGCTACCCGCCCGGCAACGTTAACTTCCCATCGCTTTTTGAGCAAAATATGACTCGTCCGGTGCCGCCGGTTCCCCGTTTTTTTTCGGGGCCGAGGGCGGAACCTGCCGCGACACAGCCGCCTCATTCGCAAAGAATGGTCGGAGTGGCAGGATTTGAACCTGCGACCCCCTCGTCCCGAACGAGGTGCGCTACCAGGCTGCGCTACACTCCGGCTGGCTGGAGCGACGTATATAGACGCCCCGGCAAGAGGCCGCAACAAAGCCTGCCCAGCTCAAAACGCCCTCCTGGCGGCAATCTGACATCTGCCAGGAAGCGGCGCCGTCACCAGATCATTAGAAACAGGCGGCTCTGCCATAATGAAGGCAGCCCCCAACATGAAAACCACAATTGCAGCATTCCTCGTGACTCTAGGGCTCGTGGCCAGCGCGCATGCGGCGCCGACTTCGACCCCGCATTACGCGGTCATCGACACGGTCGGCACCTGCGCCGTCTTGGACGCGCATCCGAGCAAGGTCGATGGCTTGCGAATCCTCGGCAACAGGAAGGGCTATATAGCTCCGTTTCCGATGCCCGCAAGGTGCTCGGCTCGAGGTGCAAGTCCGTCAACGACCATATTAGGCCGCGCCGGGCGCCCTGTGGTCTGCCTGATCAGGACCGGCCGTCGCCAAGCCTTGCCGCAATTGCTCCGGCGCGCCGATGCTGCTAGGAGGGCATCCGCCCACCATATTCGTGTGGCCGCGGCATTCCTGGCATGACAAGCGCGATTGGGGCGTGGCCAAGCGGTAAGGCAACGGGCTTTGGTCCCGTGATCCCAGGTTCGAATCCTG